>CAXTPL010000006.1:17751-43365 GCA_964246065.1 uncultured Acidobacteriaceae bacterium | reverse complement strand
GCTCAGGCGTTTTACGACGATCTGCTTGGCAAGATGAACCAGTCCAAGATGGCAACCGATCTTGAAAAACGACAGCAGGGAGAGCAGTTCCGCATCGAAGACGAGCCCAACCTCCCGACCGCGCCTACCTCACCCAAGCGCCCGGTCTTTATCGCGGCCGGGTTTGTGGCCGGCCTTGCGCTCGGCGTGCTGATCGTGGGGCTGCTTGAGTATCGGGATACGACGCTGCGGTCGGAGCGCGATGTGTGGGCTTTTACCCACCTGCCGACGCTGGCCACCATCGGGCTCTTTGACGAGGAGCAGGACGGGGAGTCGACGGCCTCGGCGCGGCCTCGGCGCAAGTCCAAACGAAAGCCGCAGGAGCACACGCTTGCCGGGGCGCGTGGCTGACCATGTATAAAGCCTTTTACCAGCTCACCAGCAATCCCTTCGGATCAAGCCCGGACCCGCGCTTTCTCTACATGATGCCTCATACCCAGGAGGCGCTGGCCGGCCTTGAGTACGGCATCAGCGCCCGTCGCGGTTTTCTTGTGCTTACGGGCGAGGTAGGCACGGGCAAAACGACGCTGCTGCGCAGGGCGCTCGGCTCCTTCGATCCAGGGCGCGTCTTCACCTCCTTTGTCTTCAATCCGCTGCTTGAGCCGCTCGATTTTCTTGAGTTCCTGATGAGCGACTTCGGCCTGACCCCGGCGAATCGGACCAAGTCTGGTATGCTCATCCAGCTCAATCGCTGGCTGGTGGAGCGGTTCCGCCGCGGCGAAACGGCGGTGGTGTTTATCGATGAAGCGCAAAACTGCAGCCCGGAGCTGCTGGAAGAGATCCGGCTGTTGACCAACCTTGAAACTTCTTCAGAAAAGCTGCTGCAGATTGTGCTTTCCGGGCAGCCGGAGCTCGAAGAAAAGCTTCGGCACCCGAGCGTGCGCCAGCTGCGTCAAAGGGTTTCGATCTGGTGCCGTACCCAGCCCATCACGCTTGAGCAGACAGGCGCCTATATTGCCCAGCGGCTGCTGGTCGCAGGCACGGCGGAGCCCATCTTTCCTGCCGATGCGGTCGCGCTCATCTATCGCGCCAGCAAAGGGATTCCGCGCATCATCAACCTGATCTGCGAGCACGCCATGATCCTGGGATACGTGGAGCAGGCCCAGGTGATCTCGGCCGCCCTGGTTGCGGCGGTCTGCCGGGATCTCGATCTCGACACACAGTCCTTCCTGGTTGCGACCTCGCAAAGTCCCGGCGGCGCGGTCCAGCCGCCGAGCGAGTCCGGGCTCCGACAAGGGCAGGTCGTGCCGGCCGCTGCAGCCGCGGGCCTCAGCCAGCCGCGCGCGGCAGAAGAGAAAAAACCATGAGCAGGATTTATGAAGCTCTTCGCCGGGCCGAACGCGAGCGCGCGGGTCTTCAGTCGGCGGCGGCCGCGGCGCCGTTCAGGCAGGCTGAGCCTGACCAGGCCCCCCCGGTGCACGGGACAGTGCCGGCGCACGAGGCGCTGCCGGAGCACGAGGCGGCGCTGCCGGCGTATGAAGGGCTGCCGGAGCACGAGGCGGCGCTGCCGGCGTATGAAGCCGCGAGCGTGCAGGCGATGCTTCCGGCAGCTTCACCGGTAAGTTCATCGGCAGCTCCGCCGGCTGCGACGCTGCCCGACCTGCCTCAACTGGGCACCGTTGCTTTGAGGCCCTGGACTCCGTCGATCGAACGGCTGCCGGCTTTGCTTGAACGCGGGCGCACGGTGGAGCAGTTTCGCAGCCTTCGCTCACGGATGCAGGAGCTGAGGGAAGCGGGTCCTTTGAAGTCGATCCTGGTCAGCAGCGGGTTGCCGCAGGAGGGTAAAAGCTTTGTCGCGGCCAACCTGGCAATCTCGCTTGCTCGCGCAAAGACGAGCCGCGTGCTGCTGATCGACGGCGATATGCGTCGCTGCTCGCTCCACACGCTGCTCGGCTGCTCAAACGATGCGCCCGGGCTGACGGACTATCTGGCCGGGAGCGCCACGCTGGAGCAGATCATGCAGGCTCGCTCGCCCGAAGGTGTGCCCGCGGGACAGGATCTGCCTTCTCTGACCTTTATTGCCGCGGGTGCAGCCTCGGACAAAGCCTCCGACCTGTCCGGCAACCATCGCTTTGAGGAGTTGATGAAGGCGGCGTGGCCGCACTTTGAATGGATCATTGTTGATTCTTCGCCGGTCAACCTGGTGGCGGACGGGATCAACCTTGCACGGGCCTGCGACGGGGTGCTGCTGATTGCGCGCGGCGGGGTGACCAAGTTTACGGCGGCCCAGCGCGCGGTGGCGGCCTTTAAAAGCGCCCGGCTGCTTGGCTTTGTCTTGAACGCAGCGCTTGACGCAGCTGCGGTAGGCGAATATTACGAGTACGAGGGTTATGTGCCGGCTGCGGCCGAGTAGCGGAGAGACGCCTTGATACGGTTTCTTCACGTGTACTATCCAACTCGAACTGCGGTGCTGATCCTGGGCGAGGCCCTGATCGTGGTCGCCTGCTTTCTGGCGGGTACCTTGCTCGTGCTGGGTCCTGACAGCTACATTGCGCTGACCTATCAGCAGGGGCTGCTCAAGATTGCAAGCATCGCCGGGCTGAGCCTGGTGCTTTCCTACTACTTCGACCTGTATGACCCGCAGCATGTTTCGCTGCCGATGGAGATTTACTTTCGCGTTCTGCTGGTGCTCGGATTCGACTGCTTTATCGTGTCGGCGGTGCTGATGGTCTATCCCGAGGCATCGATCTCGCGATTTGTTTATCCCGTAGGATTCACGCTGCTTACGCCGGCATTGCTGGTGTGGCGCCGCATCTACGACCGGCTCGCGGCACTGCGGTGTTTCCGCGAACGGGTCTACGTCCTGGGGTCTGGCGGGTTTGCCCGCTCGATCGTCGAGGCGATCGAGGCCCGGCCCGAGATGTCGATGGAGGTGGCCGACTGGAAGGACATCCAGGTCGACAAGGCCGAGCGCAGCAGGCTCTGGATTGAGGCCCTGCGGGATCTTCCCTCGGCAAAGCCGCCTATTCACCGGGTCATCGTCGCCATTGAAGACGGGCGCAACGAGCTGCCGGTACAGGAACTGCTTGCGCTGCGGTTCCGCGGCGTCCGGATCGAGAACGTCGATGCACTTTTCGAGCGCATCTACGGCAAGATCAAGCTCGATGCTTTGCGCCCGAGCAGCTTTCTCTACAGCGAAGGCTTTCGCGTGCGACGCTCGCAGCAGTTTACCCGCCAAATCCTCTCAACGCTGGTTGCGGGCCTGGGACTGCTGCTGTTCTTGCCGCTTTTTCCTCTCATCGTGCTGCTGGTGCGGCTTTCTTCGCCCGGGCCGATCTTTTTCCGGCAGACGCGTGTCGGCATGGCCGGCAGATTGTTTCGCATCTTCAAGTTTCGCACCATGCGGACCGATGCCGAAGCCGCGGGCGCCCGGTGGGCTACCAAGAACGATCCGCGCGTCACCTCCGTCGGCCGCTTTATGCGCGCAACGCGGATCGACGAGATCCCACAGTTGTGGAACATCCTCAAGGGCGAGATGGCGTTTGTGGGGCCGCGGCCGGAGCGCCCGGAGTTTGTACCCATGCTCGAAGAGAAACTGCCCTTCTACGGCCTGCGCCATATGGTTCGGCCGGGGCTGACGGGCTGGGCGCAGATTCGCTACGGCTATGGTGCGACCCTTGAAGAAGCGCGTCAAAAGCTGGAATACGACCTTTACTACGTCAAACACATGTCTCTCGGGCTTGATCTGCTGATCATGTTTGAGACCATCAAGACGATCGTTCGGCGGCGGGGCGCGCAATAGCCCCGCTTGCCCGCCGGGCCTTACCGGCAGACTACGGGCCGGCACAGGGCCGATCCCCGTATCCTAGTGGGAGAGGTCGCAGCAGGGATTGCCGAGGTCGCAGGCGTAAGCCCGGCTTGCGTCGAGCGCTGTTGAGGGAGGAAGCCTAAGAATGACTGAGCAGCCCACCAGGGCGCGCGACGAGCAGGACCCGCAGACGGATGCACGGCCGCACCCCAGCCCGCAGATGCGGCGCGAGGGCTGGCAATCGCTCGATGGAGAGTGGGATTTCTCAAACGGGCGCGCCTATGCGTGGCAGGCTCCGGCAGAGGTGATCTGGGATCAACGCATCCTTGTGCCTTTCAGCCCGGAAACCGAAGCCAGCGGCATCCACGACACGGGTTTTTATACGGCGGTGTGGTACCGCCGGAGCTGGACGCAGCCCACGCTGCAGCCCCATCAACGTTTGCTGCTGCATTTCGAGGCGGTGGACTGGCGAGCCACCGTGTGGGTCAACGGGCGGCGTGTAGCCATCCACGAAGGCGGGTATACCCCTTTTGCCGCCGACATTACCGACGCGCTCCGAGCCGGCGACCTCCAGGAAGTGGTGGTGCGTGCGGAGGACGACTACGCCGACCTGTCCAAACCGCGCGGCAAGCAGGACTGGAAGCTGGAACCGCACTCGATCTGGTATCCACGGACCACGGGCATCTGGCAGACGGTATGGCTGGAAACGGTGGGCGCTACGCGTATTCGATCGGTCCAGTGGACCGCCAATCTTGAGCGTTGGGAGATTGGCCTCGAGGCCATGATTACCGACACTTTTGGCGGCAAGGGCGATCCGTTTGGAGGCGGGGAAGCCGCGGGGAGCACGCCTGGAGACCGGCAGCCGGCCTCACTGCACGCGATCGACCGGTCGCCGGACCGCGCACTGCAGCTCTCCGTGCGACTGACGGCGCAACACGCAGAAGGAGAACAGCTGCTGGCCGATGACAGCTACACCGTCATCGCAGGCGAGGTGCACCGGCGTATCGCGCTGTCTGACCCCGGCATCGACGACTTCCGCAACAATCTGCTTTGGTCCCCGTCTTCTCCAACGTTGATTGAGGCGCAGTTGGAGTTGCGTGCTCCCGATGGCCGAGTGCTCGATACCGTGGTGAGCTACACGGCGCTGCGTGCTGTTTCCGTGCAGGGAGACCGCTTTGTGCTGAATGGCCGCCCGCTCAACCTGCGCCTGGTGCTCGACCAGGGATACTGGCTGCACACGGGTCTGACTGCGCCGAACGATGCGGCGTACCAGGCCGACATTGAACTGGTCAAGCAGCTGGGCTTCAACGGAGTGCGCAAGCACCAGAAGATAGAAGGCGCACGGTTCCTCTACTGGGCAGACAAGATGGGACTGCTGGTGTGGGAGGAGATGCCAAGCGCCTACCGCTACACCCGCAAGTCGATTCACCGGCTGACAAGCGAGTGGATAGAGGTGATGGAGCGGGACAGAAGCCATCCCTGCATCGTGGCCTGGGTGCCTTTCAACGAAAGCTGGGGCGTGCCCGACCTGCCGGAAAGCCCCGAGCAGCGACACTACGTGCAGGCGCTCTATCACATGACCAAGGCCCTTGACCCGAGCCGCCCTGTGATTGGAAACGACGGGTGGGAGAGCGTGGCAACCGACATCATCGGCATCCACGACTACGACGACCAGCCTGGGCGGATGCAGCGCCGTTACGGCGGCACCGAGGCTGAGGCGCGACTGTGGAAGCGCGAGCGCCCGGGCGGACGCATCCTGATGCTGGGCCGGCAGCCTGGCGACTGCACGCAGCCGATCGTGCTGACGGAGTTCGGCGGCATTGCGCTTGGCGGGGGCGAGGATGAGAGCTGGGGGTATTCACGCTCACAGACGGCCGAGCAGCTGCTGGAGCGGTACCGGGCACTGTTGACCGCGGTGCGCAGCCTGCCGTCGCTGGCAGGCTTTTGCTACACGCAGTTTACTGACACCTACCAGGAGGTGAACGGGCTGCTATACGCGGACCGTACCCCGAAAGCACCGCTTGCAGCCATTGAGCAGGCGACCAGCGGCTCGCTACCGGACTACGATCCCCAGGTGGATACGGCCTGGCGGGAACACATTATGCAGCGGTAGCTTCGTCCAGCAGCTGCTCTGCCTCCTGCCCGAGCGAGGCGGAGTGGAAGGCGATGCGTTCAGGATGCTGCCACCAGCCTGGCTGCGCGAGAGCGGGGTGCACGAGCAGTTGCCCCTGCGCGCTTTGCCGGATCAGCTCACCGAGCGCCGTTTCCACAGGCACACCGGAGCGGAGGTCAAAGGCGCCGGGCTCGTAGTGCCCATTGTCCGAGGTCACCAGAGTGTTCCAGAAGTAGGAGCCCAGCAGCGCCCAGGAGGTGGCTGCGCGGCAGGGTACCCCTGCGGCCTGGGCGCGGCGAGCAGCGTGCCAGGCTTCAGCCCACCAGCGGATCTGCTCCTCGACCCCGTCGCCCAGATGAACCTCTGTAATGGCGATCGGCGAACCGTAGCGACGGTGCGCCTGGAGCAGGATAGGCTCAAAGCCCTGGATCCCTGCCGCCCGCGCACGCACTGCTTCAAGATCGACAAACGGCCCTTCTGCGGAGCGCCAGCGCTCAGGGTAGAGCTGCACGCGATGATCGAGAAAACGATCGCTGGTAACGTAATAGTTGATGCCGACCACATCCGGCGGAGTGGGGTGATCGCGAAACCAGAAGATCTCTTCTTCCTCCAGGCCGCCCTCGCGAAGATACAGAAAAAGCGGGTGCGAACGGTCTACCAAGCCGGAAAGCAGATCAAAGGCGATCCACTGGCGCTCTGAAAAGAGCTGCGCCGTTTCAGCCAGGGGAGGAGTCGACCAGACGCCGCCCAGGTCATCTGTCTGGATGAGCCGGGCCGCAGGCTGGACCTCCCGGATGGCGCGCATGCTGAGCGCGATGCCTTGTACCTGATGCACCAGGGCGCGTACGTAGCTTGCCTGGGAGCAGTGGTGGGGGTACCAGACGCCGCAGCGCGCGGCAAAGCGTGCCGTGGTGTTGGGCTCGTTAACGGGTGTGTAGTCGGTTACCCAGGGAAAGCGCCGGGCAACGGCTCCGGCATAGGCGGCAAGGCGCGTGGGAAACGCGGGGTCAAGGAGGCTGGTATTGCGCGGGCCGCTGCCATGGTGCACCAGCCCTACGATGGGATGCAGGCCCGCGGTGCGCATGGCGCTCATCCGCGCGTCTTCCCAACGCCAGGAGGGGTCGAGCGCGTGACGCTCCCACAGAAGCCCGCAGCGGAGCGCCGTGAGCCCAAGGGAGGCGAAGAGCTCGAGGTCACCGGGGCGGTCCGCGTGACCGGACAGCGTCATCTGGTCGAAAAAGCGGTCACCGACGCGGTTGAGAGTGTACTCGGCCCCACCCCACACTTCGGGCGCAGCGGGGACGGGCTCAGGGTTGGCGATGGTGTGCATGGCGGCTCAGGCTGCCCGGCCTTCATCTTTGTCTTTGGGGCCGCTTTCGGTCTCGGTGCTTACCGGGAGCGCGAGCAGCCCTTTGTCGCAGGCAGCGGAGTCATGCGCGGCAGTCTGCTCTTCGATCTTCGAAAAAAGACTCAGCGCCTGCCCCACTACCTGGTCCATGTTGTAGTACTTGTAGGTGGCGAGCCGCCCTGCGAAGTGAACCTTGGGCAACGCCTCAGCAAGCGCCTTGTAGCGGGCATAAAGCTCCGCATTTTGCGGCTGAGGAATGGGGTAGTACGGATCGCCTTCGCTCATCGGGTACTCATACACGATGCTGGTCTTGGCATGCTCCTGGCCCGTAAGGTATTTGAACTCAGTTACGCGCGTGTACGCATGTTCGTTGGGGTAATTGACCACCGCAGCCGGCTGAAATGTGGAGCACGGATGTGTCTCGTGCTCAAAGCGCAGCGAACGGTAGGGGAGCTTGCCGTAGCAGTAGCCGAAGTATTCATCGATAGGACCGGTGAAGATAAGTTCGCGAAAGGATAGCTCGTCTTCAACCTCGGCATAATCGGTATTGAGCATGACGCTGATGTTGGGGTGCGATAGCAGCTTCTCGAACATGCGCGTGTAGCCGTGCAGCGGCATGGCTTGAAACTGGTCCGTGAAGTAGCGATCGTCGCGGCTGGTGCGAATGGGAACACGCGCGGTTACAGATGCATCGAGCTCGGAAGGATCGAGCCCCCACTGTTTGCGTGTGTAGTTGCGAAAGAACTTTGTATAAAGCTCCCGGCCGACGCGGCTTACGACGACATCCTCAGAGGTAAGGATCTCCTCTTTCGGCTCAGCCATGGTTGCGAGAAAAGCTTCTACCTGCGAGGTGCTCATCTGCAATCCGTAAAGCTGGTTGAGGGTATCGAGGTTGATGGGCATGGGCACAAGTTGTCCGTCGACACTGGCTTGTACGCGATGCTCGTAGGGCCGCCACGCGGTAAAGCCGGAAAGATAGTCAAAGACCCTGCGTGAGTTGGTGTGAAAGATGTGGGGTCCGTACTTGTGAATCAGGATGCCGTCGTCGTTGTAGAAGTCATAGGCATTGCCGGCTATATGCGGCCGCTTTTCAACAACCAGCACACGCGCATCCAATTGCGATGCAAGCCGCTCGGCGAGCACGCTCCCTGCAAAGCCTGCGCCAACGATCAAAAAATCAAACATTGCCTGCCTCCTCATGCGCTCTGTACGTGCTTGCCTGCGACGCGGAAGCTTCGACCTGCTCCCACATGGCGCGAAAGGTTTTATCCCACGATGTGTGGTTGAGAAAACGATCCACCTCGCTCAGCCACTCTGCGGTAGGCGGCTCCAGGGCCTCTTGGATCGCCGCGCGGAATGTATCGGCATGGTCGCCGATCCGAGCCAGTCCCAGCCTGCCATAGGGTTCGACGACATCCGGCACTGCGGTGGACACAACCGGGCGTCCAGCAGAAAGGTACTCAGGAGTTTTCGTCGGACTGATAAAGCGGGTCGAAGCGTTCAGCGCGAAGGGAAGCATAGCTACATCCCAGTGCGCTAGGTACGCAGGCAGTTCGTCATACTGCTTTTTTCCAAGATAATAGATATTGGCTGCGCGTGGAAGAGAATCTTCGCTGATCTTGACGACCGGCCCGATGAGCACAAAATGCCAAAGCGGTTCGCGAGCCGCCAGTGCAGCAAGAAGTTCTCGATCCAGGCGCTCATCGAGCACGCCAAAAAACCCGATCCGCGGGTGCGAAATCGCGCGTTGATCCTCAGGCTCAGCCTGGGACTGGCGGGCAGATGCAAAGTGCTCGCGATCGACGCTGCTTGGGAATAAATGAACGTTGGCGTGCGCGCCGCGCTTTTCTTCATAAAGGCTGCGGCCGCCGGTAAAGACCACGTCGGCACGCGCAAACAGCGACTTTTCCTGCTCAACCAGCTCCGGCGGCGCGCCGTCAAAGGCGGAAAGCTGATCCATGCAATCGTAAACAACCACCTGCGGATGCAAATGGTCGCTGAAGAGCAGAGACATGGGTGTGTAATACCAGGCGATGATCTGCTCGATCTTGTGCTGAGCCAGAAAATGATCGAGCAGCGCGCGCTGCGTAGAGACAGCGTGCGCGTGAAGAAGTGCCCGTGGAAGAAGCGGGGTGAGCACGTGAATGTGCTCTGCGGGATGTTCGATCTGGAGACTCGGTGTCTCAGCATCGGTCACGAGCGGCTCTTCAAAGAAATAAATCTCGGCGAAGCGAGCGGCGCGCGTGAGCAGATGTTGCGGACGCTGATAGACGAAGTTCCAACGCAGATGCGAAAAGCAGAACAAGGCAGGGCGCGTGCCGAGACTGGTCCTGGCAGCGCTCCCTTCTAGCGTAGCTGGCGGCATTCACACTCCTCGCCGCTTGGATGCACCTTGCCTTTGTTTTGGATTGCTCGGGCTTGTGATGCGATACGAGACGCTGCGAGAGCTTTGCTTGTGCTGACGTGTGCCGGGGACGACGAGGCACACGTCAGCCGGTGTCTGCTAGAACTCCAGCCGCAAGGAAACCTGCCCGGTGCGGCTGCCACCGAAGTCGGATGACCTAGCGGAGACGATCTGCCCGAAGCGCGCATTGGTCAGGTCGAGCGAAACGGGGTCGGCAAGGTTGGTGTGATTGAGCACGTTGGTAAATGTACCTTCAGCGCGCAGATGAACTTGCTCGGTGATGGCAAAGGCCTTGCTCAAGCCACTGGAAAGATTGACGGTTCCAGGTCCGGTGATGGAGCCGATCTGCGCGTTGCCGAAGCGGCCGATCGGCGCAGGCGCCCCCGCTGCGCCCGAGCCTACGTTGCAAACAGTTGTGCCTTGTACATACGCCGTACCCTGGCCCGGGCAGGCAAACGCCGCACGATTGACCCAGTTGAAGCGGCCCTGGCTGTGCGGAGCGGTGGAGCCGATACGATCCGGTTTTTGCGCGCGGCCCGGGTATGCGCCGCCCGTGGCCGATGAACTAAGTCCAGAACCTGTGCCGGAAGGATCGATCGAGCCGCCGGGAAAATAGGCGGAAAGAAACGGTCCGCTCTGCAGGACAAAGATCGTCGAAAGCTGCCAGCCGCCAATGGCTAGATCGGCGAGGCGATCCATGTGAGCGCCGTATTCCTTGCCGCGTCCAATGGGCAACTGGTAGACCGAAGTTGTATTCCAGCGATGGCGGCGGATGCCGTAAACCTGTCCGAAGTCGACGCTCCGATCGCCGCCCCAGGAAGCGCGCGCGCCGCCGCCTTCGCCGGCGAAGGAATTGTCGTTGGGACCCTGGTTGTCGGCGAGCTCTTTGGCCAGGGTGTAATTGGAGTCAAAGCTGAAGCCGTTGGTAAAGCGATGAGTACCTTCCACCTGAAAGATTGATAGCTGGAGTTAGCACCGACAGAACGCGTGTTGATGGTGCCCCAGTTGGGAAAAGGTCTTGCGCTCAAGGGCTGATTGTAGGCCGAGGTGGTGTTGGATTCCGGTAGATCGTTCAAGTTAGGCGCCCACACCAGGTCATGAGTTTCAAGCCCGATGTAGGAAAGGCGGAGGCCATACCCCTGGCCGAAATCATGCTCGACCGAGATTGCGTACTGCTCAGAGTAAGGGTCGCGCCAGTGGATGTCGTTGGCGGTCCCAAAGTAAGCCGTGCCGAGCGGCGCTGTTGCCGAGCTTGTACCGGAGCCGGCAAAGATGCCGGGAAAGCTGTATGCCGGGCCTGCAGCTGTTTCGCTGTTGCTGTACACGTTGGTGGCTGCCTGCAGGGTGCCGGTAAGTGAATAAAAGGTGGTGCCGAGCTGCGTGATGTTAAACATGCCGAAGCCGCCGCGAATGGCGGTGCGGTCGTCGCCGAAGGGTCGAAAGGCAAAGCCGACACGCGGCATAAAGCGCAGGTTGGGCACTGTCTTCAGGCTCGAGGGCAAACCGGCCTGCGTGTTGCTCAGCACCGGGGTACACGGCGCGCCGTTTGCAGCGGCAACACCGCTTGACTGCCCGATGCCGCAGGCATTGAAGCTGGCTAGAAAGGCCGTTGAAAGAGTGTTGGCAGCGCCGTTCGGATAGATCACAGCACCGGATTTGGCGACGCTTGGATCGAAGTTGCCGATGTTTCCGCTGGGGTCGTGGTAGCCGGGGTGGTACTCGTAGCGCACCCCGTAAAACAGGTTGAGCCGCGGAGTAACTTTCCATTCGTCCTGAGCGAAAAAGTTGTAGTGGATTGAGATGCCGTCATTGTCCGCGGTCACCACGTCGTAGGCAGTCACCTGGGGTGTACCGACCAGGAAGTCGCCGAACTCCTGCCCTGTGAAGTTGTGGCCGGTGTTGAAGCCGAAGGTGCCATAGTTGTCGGCGCCGAAAAAGCTGAGTGGCGTAACCGCTTCAATGTGCCGGATATCGAGCCCTACCTTCAAGGTATGGCCGCCGCGGGTCAGCGTGAGAGCGTCGAAATACTGAAAGGTGCGCGACTTGTTTACCGACGCCAGGCGATCAGCGTTGAGCGAGGTGAGCTGATTGAAATCAAGCTCGGATACCCCGTTGAAGAACAGGTTTTGCAAGCCCTGCAGACCGCTGCCTTGTGCAAAGGCTGCTCCGTTAAATCCTTTGGTCAAGCCTTCGCTGTCGAGAGTAAAGCCGAAGCGAAACTCATTGAGCATGCGCGGAGAAAAGTTGTAGTTGCCTGCTACCACCAGGATGCGATCCTGCGTGGCCTGGGACCCTGGCTGCACGGCCAAGGGCTCCGGATTGATCTGACTGATGTTCTTCCAGGTGTAGCGGGCGAAGATCAGTGCCTTTTGCCCGAGGTACTGATCGCCGCGCACATCGAACTGGTTGGAAGTGTAGGAGGTGTTCTGGTTGGTGATGTAGTTTGTGGTGCCGTTGAAGTTGTTTGTGTCGCCGGTATTCGGGTCAGGGAAGAATTGCAGAAACTTTTGCGAGACAGGATTTACAGGCACGGTGAAGCCTGCGTACGTACCCCCGGTGAAAGGGTTGGTAAGTGGAGTTACGCCTGCGACCTGCGAGAAGTTGCCGTGCTTCATTGCGGCCGTAGGCACCACGGCCTGGTAGGGCGTCTGGCTGGGCAGGCGAAAACCTTCAAAGGTGCCGAAGAAAAAACTTTTATCGTGGCCGTTGTACACGTGCGGAAGCACGACGGGACCGCCTGCCGTGCCGCCGAAGTCATTGCCGACGATCTTGGGTTTGGTGGCTGCACCAAACGGAGTTGCGTCAAAGCCGGAGTTCTGGAAGTACCAGAAGGCGGCTCCATGCAGGTGATTGGTGCCGCTCTTTGAGATGCTGGTGACCTCTCCGGGCTGGCCATACTCGGCGTTGTTGAGCACGCCGTCGACGCGCAACTCAGAGATGGATTCCCCGGACGGAAAGGCATTCGCGACCGGGGTATTGCTGCGGGTATTCTGCGACGTGATCCCGTCCACCGTAACATCGGTCTGCGAGGGCAGGCCACCCTGCACGGAAAATTGCACCGGGGAGCCGCCCGCGCCGCCTGTGCCCGTTTCCACGCCGGGAAGCGTCTGGATAAGGTTCAATGGGCTGGTGCCTGATTGGCTGGCGCGATAGTTGGCCGGCAGAGAGAGAACATCCTGCGCGTTGAGGGCAGCGGCGATAGAAGGCGTTTCCGAGTCGATAGCCCCCGCGGCCTGCGCGTCTACGGTGACCTGCTCGGCAACACCGCCCGCCTTGAGCGAGGCGTTCACACGCAGTTGCTGACGAGCGGCGAGCAAAAGGTTGTTTTCCTCTTCACCCTCAAACCCGACGGCGCTGATATGCACGGCATAGTGGCCGGCCGTCAGGTCGAGCACCTGGTAGTCGCCCGAGCGGTCCGTCGTCGTGGTACGCACTACGCCGGCATCTGTATCCGTAACTGTGACAGTTGCTCCGGGCAGCACCGCGCCTGACGCATCCTGCACGGTACCGACGATGGTCGATTGCGTGGACTGGGCCTGCACAAGATGGATGCCAGCGCCTGCAAAAAGCGCCGCCATGGCAAGCCTGCCGGTAAGTTGCCTGCTCGAGCCTCGAAGAAACATGAAGAGATCACCTCGTATCGTCTTTCTTGCATCCGGGGGGCAGAGTACCCGCACACCCCGGGCATGCGCTCGGTCGATTGTCTGTGGGCTGTGTGAAGGAGAGATGAAGCAGGCGGCGCAAATCGCTCGGATAGCTGAGAATCGATCAGAATGGCCGCCAGGTACGAGCGGCCGAGGGCGTCACTTGCCGAGCTCCGCGCGGAAAGGAGACCGGTGCGTCTGGCAAGCATACCGCCATCGGGGAGAGTTCCGACCGCCATTTGTCAGAAAAAACGTGCGTGGCGGGCGCAGACGGCTCTTCGCGCGGCTGGGATGCCGCGCGGTGGGCGCAGGACGATGGCCGCGCCCGCAGTTGGTGGGCGCAGGACGATGGCCGCGCCCGCAGGTGGAGGTGGGAAGAGCCCGCGGGAAGGTGGGCTAGTCGAGCTGCACCATGATCTTTGCGAATCGCGACGGCTGGCTGCTCCAGTCAGCGATCGAGCGAGGCGCTTGTTCCAGGGGAACGATCAGGCTTACGGCATCGTCGACAGGGAAGCGGCCGGCTTCAAGCATCTGGATGACGGCCTGGAAGTCGCCGGGCAGCGCATTGCGTGAGCCGAGGATGTCGAGCTCTTTTTGGACGAACAAACGGGTTTCATAGGCGACCGGCTCCTTGGCATACCCGATGTACACGACGCGGCCCGTAAAGGCTACCTCTTCGACGGCGGCGCGAAAGGTTTCCGGCAGGCCTATGGCCTCGATGATGACGTCGGGTCCCTGGCCGCCCGTCATGTCAGCAAGCCGGTCATGCATCGAGTCACGCGCCGTGTTGATGACCTCGCTTGCGCCTGCTTTGCGCGCGACCTCCAGCTTGGCGTCATCCACGTCGATGGCAATGGTGCGCGCCCCAAGAAAGCCGGCAGCCGCAACCGAGCCCAGGCCGACCCCGCCGCAGCCGATAATCGCCACCGTTTCTTCGCCGGTGACGCGGCCGCGCGCAACGGCGTGAAAGCCGACGGTAAGCGGCTCGACCAGGCAAAGCTCTTTCAGCGATAGCTTGGCGGGATACAGCTTTTCCGGCGGCTGCGCGATGAATTCGGTCAGGGCGCCGTCGCGCTGCACGCCAAGTGTCTGGTTGAACTGGCAGGCATTGGGGCGACCGCGCCGGCACGACGCACAGGTGCCGCAGCTGGTGTAGGGCGAAAGGGTCACGTCGGTACCTGCGCGGAGGTCGTCGCGGCCGGGCACATCGTCGACCAGCGTTGCGGCTACCTCGTGGCCCAGGATGCGAGGGTAAGCGATCAGCGGATTTTTGCCCCGATAGCTGTTCAGGTCGCTGCCGCACAAGCCCACGCGGCGTACGCGAAGCAGCACTTCGCCCGGGGCCGGTGTCGGTTCGGGAACAGATTCCACGGCTACGATGCCGGGTTCCTTCATCACCAATGCCTGCATCTTTTTGCTCTCCCTTCGAGCAGACTGCTCTCCCTATGCTGTCATGCCCGTGAGCCTTGTGCAGGATGGTGCGAGGCGATAGGCTTCCACCGCGGTCTCACCAAAGACCCTGGCCTGCTCGGCAGGGGAAAGTTTGGGCCTGTTGCGCATGAGGATCGTCGGCCTGGCCTCGCACCGCGTGAATCGTTTCTGCGGGGAGCATGGCCGCGCTAAAATTGTGCAGCCGGTGCCCTGTAGAGTATGGTGCTATGCGCCATGCGTGTGAAAGACATAGCCGCGGACCTGGCGAGCCGCGAAGTAGTGCGATCTGCGTGCGCTTTTTCTCAAAAGCCGCCGTTTTACTTTGCGGTCGTTGGGCGAAGCGCAATACTAACAGTGGCGAAAGCTTGATCGACATTTAGATTGCGGTTGGCGCATGCAGCGATAATAAACCGCCCAGTGGCAAGATCGGCGAACACAATGCCGCGCGCAGCTTGCGCCGCAGATGTTCGGCAACTACTCCACGCGCGCTCCGTCCCACGCCTCGCTCAGTGAGGGCTCTTTTTACTTTCTTAGGTTTTTTCGGAAGAAAGAAGAGAAACCAGCTTCTCCATAGAGATAGGAGAATGCGATTCCGCGCCGCGGGGCAGGGAGGGATCAACGGCAACGGCTTGGCCGTGGCCTTCAAACCAGGCCAGAAACGAAGACTGCTCCGATCCAGCAAGCCGCTGCTGATTGATCCAGTGGTAATAAGCACCCATATCCGCATCGACCAAGGAACCCTGCGCATCGAGCTCTGGATTGCCTTGATTCCCGGACAGCAGCTCGTTCATAGGCCGCTGACGTTGCCGCGGCGCAAAGCGCACCAGCAGGGTAAGTGCCTCCGTCCGGCGGAGCACCTCGCGCGCAGCCCATTGGGCATAGGTGGTGCTGAATATCTGAGTGCCGGAACCCTCGGTAAGTAGTTTGACCTGGAAGCGCGCCAGCAGTGGGTCGCCGCCCATGCCGAGCTGCTGCGGACTTAGTTGCGCCAAGTGCGTGCGCAATGCTTCAGGACCCATGCCCGGCTTTGCGATCTCAGCCTGCATGTAGGTGAGTAGCGAAGCCCGTGCCGGCTCAAGCGCGCGGTAAGAGATAGCCGTGAGCGCCGGGTGTGCCGCCCCGGGTGTGCCGCCGTCGATATACCAGTGGCCGTATGGAACCGGCTGGGCCTGTGCGCGGGCAGCAGCCGCCGCTAGCAGAACCTGCAATCCATTGCCAGGCTGGATAGCGCTGAAACAGGTGCCGTGTTCGCGCAGTCTGCGGAAGAGAGAAGTGGGCGAAGAGGAAACACCCTGCCCGATCACAGCAATGCCGAGCCGGCGCATGCGGGGCGGTGCCGGCGGCGCTGCTTGTCGCAGGCGAGCTCCATACCCAGTAGCAGCAGCGCGGAAGCCGTCCATCTGGTGCGAGCTCCAAAGGTAGGCCGAAAGCTGCTCAGTAAACTGGGCCGGCTGGTTGACCCAGTCGAACTGTTCGAGCGCCGTGCTTAGGCGCAGTTGGGCGAAAGGGCGAAACCACTCCAATCGTTCAGCAGGAGGGAGAGAAACAAGTGCGGCGATCTCGTTATGGATCGTGAGCCGTTCGGCTGGAAACTTGTAATCGTACTCGATCCACTCTCGCAGCAGGCTTGGTACGAAGCAGAGCGGCAATTGCTGCAGAAGCGCCAGGTGTGTCGACGCCAGTGCCTGCGCTTGCGAGGGGTAGCGCTGAAAAGAGTCGACCTGGAGGCTGGACGGCAGCATGTTACAACAACTCCGCGATAGGTCGACCTTGTGACAACACGGGCGAAAAGCCCATCATCGCGCCCAGCGTGGGTACCAGGTCGATTGACTGCACGGGGCGGTCGAAGACGACGCCTTCGCGCACGCCCGCGCCCAGGGCCATCATCCAGGTGGTACGTGAGGCTGTATCGCCGGTGCGATGATGTTGAAAGCCGTTGCCGCCCGCGTCAGCGTCCGCGTCGCGGCCAAAATCCGGCAGGATCATCATGGTGGTGTTGCCTGCGTATTCAGGGTCGTCCTGCACGGCTTGCCAAAGCTCTGCGCAAAGGCGATCGGTGCGCCGGATAGCCTCGATGTAGAGCGAGTAGGCGCCCGAGTGAGCAATGTCGATATCGTGCATGGTGATCCACAACAGGCTTGGCGACTCCTGCTGCATGAGTCGCCTGGCGATGTAGAGCGAGAGCTCGTCGGGGCTGGAAACGGTGCGCGCGTGCGCCAGGAAGTCACTTACAGAGAGCTTGAGAATCGTGTCAAGCTGCTGCAGTTCGACTTCGCCGCCTGCCACTTGGGGCGTGTACAGCGGCGTCTCGTAGTTATCGTGCAGTAAGTGGCCGAGGTCGCCGGCATTGCCCGACGCAGCCGCACCGAGTAAGTGCTTGGGCAGGATCACGCGGGCGCCCGTGCCCGGCCCGTAAGACCGTGCATCGCTTTCGCCGATGCGGTTGAAGCCGTTGCTGGGAGCCACGACCCAGGTGTTTGACGCAGGCCGACGCAGATCCTTGCGAAAGTATTCAAACACCGTGGGGTGATCGGGTGGAACGGCGGAAAAGTTATTCAATGTCTCATAGACGCCCGTTGCCAGGCTCGCAGTGGCCACATAGTGGCCCAGGATACCGCTGTTGCTCATGTGGGTGAAAAAGCTGGACTGGGGCGCGAGCTCTGTGAGCAGGTGCGGAATATTCTCCTGGCCTTCGGGCGCAAAGGTTTCCTGGTCGCGCGCGCCCCCGCCAAAGGTGACGACGATGGTCTTGCGCTTTCTGGCAGCGCGCTCCCCGTGGACAAAGGCACTGCGGCCGACCAGTGCCGAACCGGCCGCCAGGCCTGCTGCCGACCGCAGGAAGTCTCTTCGGGTTCGCCCCATATGACGGGCGAGCTCGCTTCCGCTCAAGTCTTCGCCGCGTTGTTTGTACCCTGTTTGCATGAATGGGTGAGCCGTTTACCGTTTGCTCGCAGGCTCTGCGACAGAAGAGACGACAAACTGCTGTACCTCGGCTCTTTCCTTGTCCACGGCCGCCTGATGTTGCGCCTGCAACTCGCGAAATGTTTCAAACTCGTGCTGCGCCTTTTCTTTTTCGCCTGCATGCACATAGTACTGACCTAACCGGTAGTGTGCGTCGGCCAGGCTTCGGTTCAGCTGCAGGGCACGCTCATACTCCGGCAGCGACTTCGCGTACTCATGCTGATCATTGTAGAGGATGCCAAGCTGCAGGTGCGCGTCGGCGGCAGAGCCGTCCAGGGCGATAGACCGAAGCAGCAAAGATTCAACCTTCTTGAAGTCGATGCTGCCGTCCTCAAGACGCCTGCCTTTCCAAAGGCTGATCGCGTAGTAGTACTGTGCCAGGGCATTTTGAGGCTCGAGCTCGGCATACCGGCGAAAGCGTTCAATGACCTCCTCTGCCTGGTCGGGCGAACTGAGATAGGCCTTGGATAGGAAAAGGTAGCAGCGAGGATCGTTGGGTTCGAGATCGGCTGCGGTAAGAAGAGCGCGGATCGAAGCCGGATATTCACCGCGTGAGTAGAGTGCCATGCCGAGCCCGATCCACAGCCTAGGCGAGTGCGGGTACAGCTGGGTTGCTTGCTTGTACACATCAATGGCCGGCACATACGTGCGATGAAGCAGGAGCTCGCTTGCCCAGACGAACAGATTATCTTCGCTCGGATCCATGTGCGCCGCGACAGCGAACTCATTGGCCGCCTCAATGAACCGGGATTGCTGTTCGTCGATGCGGCCCGCAAGGATATGCAATTCGCCCGTATCCCTGGCCTGCAGCAGAGATGCAACCAGGCTCTGCGCCTGGTCGAGCTTGCCGGTGAGCAGATACGCGAGAGCGAGGTCATAGCCGTTGCTGTAGGAGGCTGGTTGAGCGCGTCGCGCGCTTTCAAGCAGGGGTAGCGCCTCGTTGAGGCGGCCAGCCTCGATGCAGGACTCTGCGAGGTCATGGTTGGCCTCGTAGTCGCCGGGCTCGAGCGCCAGCGCTCTCCGGTAATCTTCTTCAGCTTTCGCTCGCTCGCCCGCGCGGGCGAGGCTGGTACCCAGGTTGGTCCAGGCCGCAGCAGAGCCGGGCCTGAGCTTTACGGCGAACGCCAGCTGCTGCAAGGCGTGTTCGTTTTGGCCTTCGCGAGCGTAGCTCAGCCCAAGCAGTTCGTGCAGTTCAAAGTTGGAGGGCGCTGCAGCAAGCAGCTTCTCAAGCGCCGTTGCAGCCTGGGCAAATTCACCGCGATTGTAGGCTGCGGCCGCGGCTGCGAGCTGTTGGTCAAATGGTTGGTTCGGCGAGCCTCCTGCTGTGGATTGAGCTCGTGCGGGTGGCCCCATGCAGGTTGCCGCAAGTGCAAGGGGAAGCAGCCACGCGAACCTGCTCCCGGGCACGGCGGCGGGGCGCGCCTCGCCATGCAAGGGCAAAGGTCGCAAGCTTGCCGGGCCGGCCTGGTGTGCGCTCCACATAAAAACCTTCCAACGCAGAAACACCCCGAAGGAACGGTGAGTACCGCCGCCTCCGGGGTGTTTCTATTCTAGCGTGGTGCAAGGTGCGTTAGTAGTACAGCTTGAGCGCAAATTGGATCTGTCGCGGATCAAAGGGAGCATCGCGCGTAGAGCCAATCTCACCGAAGGCCGAACTGTTGAAGTTGCCCGAGTTGGCGATTGCCGTTACGCCGTTGCCGCCAAAGTTAGGCGAGTTGAAGTTCGGATGGTTGAGGATGTTGAAGAACTCTGCCCGGAATTGCATGGAGATGCGCTCGTTGACCTGGATAGCCTTGAAGGCCGAAAAGTCCAAGCGATGGAAGCCGGGGCCGTAGGTGGTGGAGGGGCCGCCGCCAAGGATCGCAGAGCCAGTTGCCGGGATGCATCCCGGAGGCGAGTTGAGGATCGGACCGTTAGTACCGAGCTCGCAAGGCTGCTGGAATGCCGCCCGGTTACCGATCCAGTTGATCTGGTTATTTGCATCCTTGTAAATACCCAGCTTCTGGCTTTGTCCCGGCACAAGGATGTCGTTGCAACCCGTTCCCGAAGTTGTACCGGTTGGGCAGCCGAAGCCGAGCGGCTGACCACCCTGCAGGGTTACGATGAAGTTGCTGCTCCACCCGCCGATGATGTTGTTTTCAAGCTTGTTGCTGTTGCCGAGGAACCGCTTGCCTTTGCCGAAGGGGAGCTCATACCCACCGCTTAGATGAAAGACATTGCGGATATCAAACGCCGCCAGACCCCAGTCGAAACGGGGACCTAAGCCCGGTACCCACGGCGCGCGGTAGCCCGTTGTGCTGCCTCCATTGAGAAGATCGCCTGCATCGGAGAGCGTTTTGGAGTAGGTGTAGGTAGCCAGGAAGTTGAGGCCATTCGATAGCTGTTGTTCGAGTTTTGTTTGCAGCCCGTTATAGATGCTGCTTCCGATCGTCCGCTGGTAGCTGCCGCCCTCACCGAAGTCCGGAAAAGGGATATAGCTGGTGGTCTGGGTGGCGGTCGGCGTCAGCGAAGTGTTCGCCGGCACAAGCTGGAAAGGCTCATTGTTGCCGATTCCGGCCTGCAGGTCGCTCGCATCGGTCAGCACATAGGCAACTTGTGCCGTAAGCGAGCGGGTAAGTGCGTACTGCACGCTCAGGTTGGCGCTGAGCGTGCGCGGCGTTTGGAAGTTGAATTGGAGACCCTGGAGCCCAAGGCCCTTGGCGTTGACGGCGGTTGGGGTAAACGCTACGCAGGAGAGACCCGTACCGATGGGCGCGCTGCCTCCAGGCGAGGTGCCGCACCCCGCATACGGGTTGGAGCCGGTTCCAAACGGCGCCGAGTCGGTGGTACCGGCAAAGCTAAAGTTGTAAATGAACGGGTAGTTTTCGCCGATGTTTGGCCCATAGCCCTGGTTCTCAAAGGCGTTGAAGAAGAGCCCTACGCCGCCCCGGACCACCAGAACCGGACTCACTTCATAGGCAAAGCCGAACCGAGGTGCGAGGTTCGCTTTCTGCGCCTGCCCGACGCCCTTGCCATACTGGTCGGTGAAGTCAATTGCGATGCCGTCCTTCGCCGCCAGGGTGAGGAAGCTGGTTGACAAGGCACGGACATCCTTGCCGGTCTTTGGAATGATGTAGGTAGGAACGCCGTTGGGCGGGCCGGTCTGCACAAAGTTGGCTTGGCCGCCATTGGCCTCTTCAATCGGGCTGAAGTAGTCATACCGCAGGCCCAGATTCAAGGTAAGCTTCGGGTTCACTTTCAGATCATCCTGAAAGTACCCAGCCAGATAGCGCCGTACATCGTAGGTCTTACTGATATTGGAGGCATGGACGTTATTTGCACCACCAACATAACCAATCCCGCCTGGTACGGTGGCAGCTTGCGGGGTGAGCAGGAACTGAGCGCGGCCTGTGTTATCGCCACCCTGGTTCGGTACCCCTGCGTAGTTCCCGTTGAAGTCGAACTCACCGCGGGAGTATGCGGGCTGCAAGGTGTTGAAGTGGACGTCCTGAAACTCGACGCCCATTTTGAAGCTGTTTTTGCCGTAGACCTTTGTGAAGTCATCGGTAAGTTGAAGTGTCTGGCTCACCTCATCGGAAGGGAGGAAGTCGTTGCTCCCTAGCTCAGACAAACCGCTGATGACGATCGCGGGCAGGCCGCCATTCTCTGTAGATTGTGGAATGCCCTGGATCCCGAACTGGCCCGGTATGCCTGAAGTGGTGCCCTCAGGCCCGAAACGCGTGGTGTGCAGATGGTTGAAGCCTGCGTGGACCACGTTGATCGTGCTGGGAGTAAATACGTGGGTATACCCGAGCACGGCCTGGTCTGACTTGGCAGTTTGCAAGCCTTGCTGGAAGGCGCCACCGTCGGCGATGCCGCCAAACGGACCTGGGATGAATTGGGGATCGTCTACGTAGCTGAAGCGAAAGAACACTTGGTCAGACTGCGCAGGGTTGAAGTCTACTCGGGCATCAAATGCGTTGCGGTGTTCGTACAAAGCCGGGCTCGATACGAAGTTGCCGCTAAGGGCCCCGTTGGTTGGATTTGGGTAAAGGTTCAAGAGCTTAACCGCATTAGGGTCCAACCGGTTCGCCGGGATCTGGTTGAGCAGGCAGTTGTCAAAAGAGGGGGAGTTCACCGCGCAATTCGTTAGACCGATCGGATCGCGAACGAAGCCCGTTTTCTGCGCTGCAATGCCAGTAACCGGATCGACGGCTCCCGCGGTTGTGGCTCGAGTGGTCGCCGGGTCCATGATGGTCCCAAAGGGTATAGCGCGGCCCAGGACGTCGGTGCGGTCCTGTGTTGCGTTGTTGCCGCTCGCCTGTGTTGTGCCGCTATTCGCCTGACCTGAAATAACATCCGAAAGGTTGGTATACCCGCTGTTCCGTTCCGCCAAGGTCGGTACGGAAACGCCTGACGTCGTGTTCCCCTGGACTCGGCGGAACCCTTCATAATCTCCAAAGAAGAAGAGCTTGTTTTTGAGGATAGGACCGCCGGCCGAGGCGCCGAACTGGTTGAAGCGCAGCTCGCCCTTGCCATTCTTCTCAAAATAGTCTGCGGCATCCAGCTTGTCGTTGCGGAAGAACTCCCACACGGCGCCGTGTAGGCTGTTGGTACCGGTTTTGATGGTTGCGTTCAAGACTGCGCCAGCGGCGCGCCCAAGCTCCGCGCTAAAATCTGCCGTCTGGACGTTGAACTCAGAGATAGCATCGACCGGCGGCAGAATGACGAAGTTGGTGCCATTCAGAAAGTCGACGGCGTTTGAATTGTTGTCGACCCCGTCCAGCAGGTAATTGTTTTGCGCTGGGCGAAGGCCGTTCGCAGTGAAAGCACCGGAAGCAGCGTTGCCGCGGGTGTCTGCCTGCGATGTGTTGACGCCGGCTCCCAGCTGCGCGAGAAAGGTGAAGTTGCGGCCGTTCAGCGGCAGGTTGTTGACGCTGCGCTCGCTCATAACCTGGCCAACCGAGCCTTCTTCAGTCTGCAGTTGCGGCGGGGCCGTAGAGACGATCACACTTTCCGAGGCCGAACCGGTTTTAAGGGCTACATTGACCTGCACCTGCTGGCCGACGTCGACCCGTATCTTCTCCTGCGTCGTGCTGGCGAAGCCTGCGGCAGTAGCGGTGACGCTATAGTTGCCGATCCTGACTGGTGAAAAGCTATACTCGCCGGCCGCGCCGGTATGCGTTTCAAGCGTAATGCCCTGGTCGGTATTGAGCAGCGTGACTGCGGCGTTTGGAACCACGGCGCCGCTTGGATCCTGCACGGTGCCGCTCACGGATCCTTCGTCCACCTGGCCGAATGCTACCGGCGCCGGGAGTGCGAGGAAACACAAAAAAGCGACGGCAAGGTAAGCCATGCGCCGAAACCACTGAACACTGCTGCGCCAAAAAGCCATCCGAAAGACCCTCCGCTTTCTCGCCTCTAGGCCTACGCGGGTACCCGATCTGGACCGCGCCGATCCCGTAAAGCGATGAAAGTTAATGCGTTCGAAACGAAAACCGAGAACAGCGTGGAAGCTAAGGCATTCCAGCAGCGCTTGTCAACCGAAAGGTGGATCCGGCTGTTTTTTCTGGCGATCTGTATTTGCGTTAAATAGAAGGAGCTCGGCACGCCTCGAAGAATGTAAGTCCTGAGGGTGTGTTTACATGGAGCGAGCAACTGCTCTACCCTCACAGGGATAGCTCCTCTTTTAAAGGAACGGATGTCGCTGCAAAGACCGACTCATCAACGCCTTAGCCGGCGCGCCCTGCTGAAAGGCATTGGGCTGTCGCCCTTGATTCTACGGTCTTCGCCCTTGTTTGCCGGCTGGGGTCCGGGAGCAGATTTTGTCGAGCGCCGGCAGGCTGCTGCGGCCTTCTCGTTTTCTGATCTTCGGCTTACTCCCCGCTACCCTGCACGGTCGCCGCTTGAGGATGTGCTTCGGCTTGTGCCTCCCGGTGCGGACGGGTATGCGACCGAAGGGTACGCGGCAGAAATTGAGCAGGTACTGGCTGAGTGGAGCCAGGTGCTCAGGCGAAATGAAGTTTCTGCATTGGCGCCTTTTCTTCATCCTCGTTGTGAGGCATCTTCGCTCGTACCTATTAAGGTAGTCACTCTTCGGCCGGGCCCTGTGGTCAGCAGTGTCCGCCGGCAGTACGCGGCCGACCTGGGAGCCGGCCGCGAACGTCTGCTCCAAACGCTGCAAGCCTGGCTGGGACCGGATGCGCGTGTAGAAACCGCAGAGTTTGAGATAACTTCCATCCATATTCTTTCTGCCAATCCAGTCTCTGCTCAGCTCAAGCTGAATTATCAGCTGGTGATCGCCCGCCAGGAGGACCATCGAGAAGAGCGGGCAGGGTCGTGGCGCACGGAGTGGGTGCGGGCAGCCGCGCCTGCAGCGGATGCAGAAGGCTCCTCGTGGCAGCTTCGGCGGTTGGAGGCGGACGAGGAGGTGGTCAGCACGGCGGTCGAAAAGGTTTTTGTCGATGTGACGGAGCAGTCCTTTGCCGGTGTTGCCTCGTTCCCCACGCAGATGCTGCGCGGGGCAGACTACTGGCGCACTGTGCTCGACGGCGCCTGCGGCATCGACGTGTATGGCAACAATGGCGTGGCTGCGGGCGACTATGATAACGACGGCTTCGACGACCTGTATGTATCGCAGCCGGCCGGCCTGCCGAACCGGCTTTATCGCAACCGAGGCGACGGCACCTTTGACGATGTGACGGAAAAAGCCGGTGTGGGGGTGCTGGACAACACGGCCTGCGCCCTTTTTGCCGACTTTAGAAACTGTGGATTGCAGGATCTGCTGGTGGTGTGTGGGGCAGGTCCGCTGCTGTTCTTGAACAAGGGAGATGGCAGCTTCAGAATCAAGCGCGATGCCTTCCGGTTTGCACAGCCTGCGCAGGGCACATTCACCCATGCGGCTGTCGCCGATTACGACCGCGACGGCCGCCTTGACATCTACTTCTGCCTGTATAGTTACTACCTAGGGCTCGATCAATACCATTACCCGACTCCCTACTATGACGCCCGCAACGGACCGCCTAACTTCCTGTTCCACAATGAGGGTGATGGGAGCTTCGTCGACAGAACAGAGGCAGCGGGCATGCAGGCGCAAAACAACCGCTACAGCTTTGCCTGCGCCTGGGGCGAGTCCGGTGGGGGGAACTTTCCGGATCTGTATGTGGTCAATGATTTTGGACGCAACAACTTATACAAGAACAATGGAGACGGTACCTTTAGCGAGTCCTCTACAAAGGCCCAGGTGGAGGATGTAGGAGCCGGCATGAGCGCCTGCTGGGCCGACACCACCAATGACGAACGGCAGGATCTGTACGTATCGAATATGTGGTCAGCAGCAGGGCAGAGGGTGGCGCAGCAGGGACAGTTCCATCCATCCTCGCCTGAAGCAATCCGAGGGCTGTATCAGCAGCATGCAGGCGGCAACGCGCTTTACCGCAATGCAGGCGGTGGAGTTTTTGCAAATGCAGCGGCGCGCGCGGGCGTGGAGATGGGCCGGTGGGCCTGGTGTTCGGACTTTTGGGACTTCGACCACGACGGCTTTGCCGATCTTTATGTCACCAATGGCTATATCACCGCGCCAGCAGGCCCTGCCGCGGGCGAGCTTCAGGCAAAAGGTGCGCCGCGCACAGGCGATCTTGGCAGCTTTTTCTGGCGCCAGGTCGTAGGTAGATCACCGGACGATGCAACGCCGTCGGTGGCTTATGAGCATGGCTGGAATGCGCTCAACGAACTCATTCGCGCCGACTCGTCCTGGAGCGGCAGCGAGCGCAACGTCATGTTTGCAAACAATCGCGATGGCACATTTTCGCAGGTCTCGGGCGCGGTTGGTCTCGACTTCCTTGAAGATGGCCGGTCGTTTGCCCTGGCTGATCTGGATCATGATGGGCGGCTGGAGGTGATTGTCAAAAACCGAAACGCGCCGCAGCTGCGGGTTCTGCAGAACGT
>CAXTPL010000006.1:10497-17741 GCA_964246065.1 uncultured Acidobacteriaceae bacterium | reverse complement strand
GCCAGGGGACCAGGAGCAACCGCGACGCGATCGTCACAGCAATCACGCTGGAGGTGGGAGAGCATCGTCAGACGAAATACTTACAGGCCGGCACCGGCTTTCTGGCGCAGCATGCAAAAGAGGTCTTGTTCGGTCTTGGGGAACTGAATGCAGCAGGCCATGCAGCCGTACGCGCCACCGTCCGCTGGCCCAGCGGACTGGCACAGCAATTCGATAACTTGCCTCGTAATCATCGCGTCACGCTTGAAGAAGGCAACGCACAGGCAATAAGTCGCCCCTTTGCCGCCGCGGCAACGCCCCGCTTGCATGCGGGAGGCGCTCTCGTGCCGGAGCCGCTGCCAACCAATGTCGAAACCTGGTTGATTGATCCCTTGAAAGCGCCCGAGTTTTCGGTTCCCGATCAAACGGGCCGTCAGGTTACCCTGCAATCCTTGCGTGGTAAGCCGGTCTTGCTCTTTTTTTGGGCGGCCGCTGCCCAGCTCTCGGTCGACTTGTTGAAGCTTCTTAATCAGCATCGTACGGAGCTGTCGGTCGATGACCTGGTCGTGGTCGCGGTAAACGTCGATCAGCCTGACGCATTGCAGCGGGCCCGGCTGCTGGTCGCGCAGGAGCGTGGATCCTTTCGAGTTGTTTTCGCAACAGATGAGCTTGCCGGAACCTAGAACATCATCTCGCGCTACCTGTTTGATCGCCGCCGAGATCTTGCGATCCGGTCTGCATTTCTGCTTGATGCCCAAGGAATGATCATCAAGGTATACCAGGGCTCGTTTGAGCCGGCGCAACTGCGGGAAGATGTACAGTCGATCCCTACCACCGGGTCCGGGCGCACGAAGAGGGCTCTGCCGTTCGCAGGCACCTTGTACCAGGGAGAATTTGCTCGGAATGACTTTACCTACGGCGTCGCCATGTTTCAGCACGGCTACCTTGACCAGGCGCAACAGTCTTTCGAGCAGGTCGTAGCGGCCAAGCCGGACAACGCGGAGGCGCACTATAACCTTGGAACACTTAACCTGCGAAAGGCTGAGTATGCCAAGGCTCGCGACTATCTTCAGCGGAGTATCGAGCTCCGGCCAAATTACCCCGAAGCGTGGAATAACCTGGGGATGATTGCCGCACAGCAGGGTCATGCAGCTGAGGCCATTAGTAGCTTTCAGCAGGCATTGCAATTGCGGCCAGAGTACGCAGTTGCGCTTCTCAATCTGGGCAATGTGTATCGTCGTGAGAAAAACCTTGAACTGGCGCGTACATGCTTGACCCATGCGCTGCAGCTGCAACCCGACGACGCTGAAGCGAATTACAGCCTGGGCATGCTGTTCGCACAGCAAGACCAGGTAGCCGATGCGTCAGAGTATCTCGAAAAAGCATTGGCTCTCCGCCCAGACTATCCAGAAGCACTGAACAACCTGGGAGTGCTTGCTGTCCGAACACGGGATTACACAGGCGCAGAAAAGCATTTTCAAAGCTGCATCCGCATGGCGCCCAGTTTTGATCAGGCTTACATCAACCTGGCGCGGCTGTATATGCTGCAACATAATTCCGCGAGCGCGAAAAAGGCCCTTGAAGATCTGCTCTTGATCGAACCAGGGAGTGCCCCAGCGCGCGAAGGACTCAAGCTGCTTGAAAATGCGCCGCAGTAGAGGAGTGGCCAGGCTAAGGGTTGCAGGCACTCTTTATAATGGGGCGGTATGCATCTACCTCGCCGACGCTTTCTTGGATCTTCAATGCTGCTGCTTGGCGGCGCGCTCACAGAAGCCTTGGCTACTCCTGTCTGGGCTTGGAGGGACTCAGCCCTGCTTCAAACGGCCCAAGGCCCTGCCGGCGTAGGTGCGACCGGATTTGTCGACGTGGCGCAGCAGGCGGGTCTTACGACGCCCAATGTCTGGGGAGGGGTCGATCATAAGCGAGCAATCATTGAGGCGAAAGGTAGCGGAGTCGCTTTCTACGACTACGATCATGATGGCTGGCTCGATATCTATCTTACGAATGGAGATCGCCTCGATACGCGGTGGCCGGCTGGTGCTGCGCCGACATCGCACTTGTATAAGAACAATCGGGACGGTACCTTTACGGACGTGACGGCAAAGTCCGGCCTGGGGGTCACGGGGTGGCAGACGGGTGTCTGCGTTGGTGACTATAACAACGATGGATGGGACGACCTGTTCTGCTGTTTCTGGGGACGTAACATTCTTTTTCGAAACAACGGCAATGGTACCTTTACCGATGTAACCCGGGAGGCGGGTCTGTACCAGGATCGCATCCGGTGGGGCGCTGGCTGCACTTTTCTCGACTACGATCGGGACGGTCACCTGGACTTGTTTGTCTGCAATTACCTGCAACTTGATCCGGCCAGGATACCTACAACCAGCGACACGCACTTCTGCCAGTGGAGAGGCGTTCCTGTGATGTGCGGTCCGCGGGGACTTCCAGGAGATACAAATATCCTCTACCGCAATCAGGGCGATGGCACCTTTACGGATGTTTCGGTGAAGGCAGGCATTTTGAAGCCCGGGCCGCGCTACTCCATCACTGCTGTTTCCTATGATTTTGACAACGACGGCTGGCCGGATATCTATGTGGCTGTCGATTCGCAGCCGAGTATCCTTTTCCAGAACACCCACGACGGCACATTTACCGATGTGGCTGTGATGGCGGGCTGTGCCTACAGCGATGGCGGCCATGAGCAGGCAGGCATGGGCGTAGCGGTGGCAGACTACGATTGCGATGGGTGGTTTGACATTTTTAAAACGAATTTTGCCGATGACACCTGCAACCTGTACCACAATAATGGCAACGGCAGCTTTAGTGATGTTACTTTTCCATCTGGCACAGGGGTAAATAACCGCTACGTGGCGTGGGGTTGCGGCTTTATCGACTATGACAATGATGGCTGGCAGGATCTTCTGCAGGTGAATGGGCATGTGTACCCTGAGATTGATAGCTACAGCTTCGGGCAGACATTTAAGAATCCGCGGCTGCTTTACAGAAACCTTGGCAACGGACGCTTTAAAGATGTTTCGTCGCAGATGGGGCCAGGGATCGCGGAGCATTTTTCCAGTCGCGGGGCCGCTTTCGGAGACTACAACAATGACGGTGCAATGGACGCACTGATCCTGAATATGAACGATCCGCCCTCGCTGCTGCTCAATACGGGCGCCGTGGTCGGCAACCACTGGATCAAGCTCAAGTTGATTGGAACCAAGTGTAACCGTACCGCGATCGGCGCGCGAGCACGCATCGTTACCGGCAAGCACATACAGATGGATGAAGTACATAGCGGCACAAGTGTCATGTCGCAGAGCGACTTGCGACTCCACTTCGGTCTGGGGGCAGCAGCCACGATTGACCTTATCGAGATCAAGTGGCCGACGACGCAGAAGGTCGAGTCATTCAAGAACATTAAGGCGAACCAGATCCTCACCATTCGAGAAGGTGAAGGTATCGTCACTTCTATGCGGGCTCGCGCTTAGGTGCGAGGGAGTAGCGGGCGGGTATGTCGGGCTAGCCTAGGCTTAAAATCCGGCCTTGAGCAGCTGAGTGGACTCAGCTTTGGCCTGAGCGGCTAAAGCCGGAGCACCTTTTAAGGTGTAGCCGGGCTCTGCTGATGCTGCGAGACGACGGAAAACTGTTTGAGTGCGCGCCGCTGTTTTTCGACGGTCTCTGCCTGCGACGCCAGCAATTGGTCATGGAGGACCAACTCCTGCGCACCCCGGGCAGGTTGGCCCACCCGGTTGTAGGCTAACGCCAACCTGTAATGCGCCTCAGCCATTTGGGGGTCTGCAATAAGTGCCTTGTTGAAGTAGGAAATGGCCTGTGTATCATCGCCTTGCGCTGAGGAGAGGATACCGAGTTGCAGGTAGGCGTCGGCGCACCCAGGATCGAGCATCACGGCTTTTGCAAGTAAGCTTTTAATCTGCGCTGTGTCCGGCTGAGCCGCCTGCTTGCTAAGTGCCATGGCATACAAGTATGCCGCGGCCGCATTGCCGGGCTGCTGTTCAGCAAAGCGAGCTAACTTCTGCTCTGCACAGGGCAGCGGCGAGGGCGCGGCTATCTCGACCTTGCCTAGGTTCAGGTAGGGCTCTGGGTCAGCCGGAGCCAGATCTGAGGCCTCGCAAAGCCTTTGCGCCGCCTCCGTGTAAAGATCGCCCGCAAACAGGGCCGCTCCCCAGCCGGTCAGCATTCGTTCTGACTGCGGGTGAGCCAGTGCGCCCTGCTTGAACACCTCTTGCGCCTGCCAGATTGCACGGTGTAGCAGCAACTCCGAACCCCAGGCGAAGTAATTCTCCTCACTCGGATCCATGCGTGCAGCAAGCTCCTGCTCCCGCACTGCGTTTAAGGGATCGCCAAGGGCTTCATCAAGCTCGCCTGCGAGTCTGTGGAACTCGGCCTTGTCTTGGATGGCGATGGCCGTCTTTACATGCTCTTTCGCCCGCTGCATGTCGCCCGTTCCTTGGAGCGCGAGCGCCAGTTCATATTGCCCCTCAGGTGCGGTAGAACGCGATGTGCAAGCGGCCTCAAGCAAAGGGACTGCGTCTTGGTAGCGGGCATGCTGCAGGTAAAACTCTCCCAGTGCATGGTTTGCGGCGAAGCTTTGAGGCTCGGCTGCAAGGGCGGCACGCAGCCTTGCTTCTTCAGCGCGATCCGTCGCTTTGCTTGCAGCGCCCTGCCCGGCAGAGTCGTGTGCTCGAAGATGCAAGGTTTCTTTTGCAAGGTCTTCACTGGTCCGCAGCGTTGCATCGGACCCGTGGCCCCCCACAGCTGTCCAGTCGGTTACTCCGGCAACGGTGAACTTAGGATTATCTGCAAACTCAACGGGGCCGACAGGGGAGCCAGTGCTGCTCCCAGTGCTGCGCGCGCCCCCGCTGAGGACTAGATCCATCGTCAATGCACGATCATCGGTGAGCTGGACAAGCCTGTCGGAGCTGGTTCGATCTCCCTTAGCTGCACTTAGAACGTAGCTGTTACTCCGAAGCGAGCAGAAGGCGAAGCGGCCTGCCGGGTCAGACTGTAGTTGGACAACGTCAGAGGGGGCGCCTGACCCAACAGGTGCGAGCCTGACCGTAACCCCACCGACTGGTTTTTGAAAGGAATCACGAACGGTGCCGCGCATTGCACACCGGCTCTCTTGGTTCGTCGTCTGCGACCAGGCCGCAGCAACCGTACACGGTGCCGGGCCGCACGCACAAGCGATAGCAAGGAGTGCTAAAGATGGGGGTACACCCAGCGAAGGCAGTCGCACTTGTTTGCTGATCCTCATGCCTGTGAAAACTAGTGTACTCGCCGCGTGTGGCTGTGCGCTCCCTTCGCAACCAGCATGCAGCGTTTCGCGACGGAGCTTGAGGAGCTGTCCGGTTGAAGGTGATCGTGTGAGCGTTTGTTGCACGGCCGGCACCTGCCTAGAGGCGCCTCGGTACCCAACCTTATGGCCGACCACGCTACCTATGCAAGGGTTTTTACCAGCGACAACGGCATAGGGCCGGGGCGGTATCCGCGCCTGCTCAAGCGCAAGTGTACGCTGCGCGATTTATAGTCCTAGCATGCGCTACGGGCGGCTGAGCACCTGGTGTTTCTTGCTTTTTGCGGCAATCCTGGTTGGGAGGAGCAGCCGAGGCCAGGAGACGGTCGCATCCTACGATGCGGCCTGCGCCACCTGCCATGCCGCAGTGTACCGCGCCTACCTAGGGACGCCGTCGGCGCGTGCCAGCGGCCCCGCAGCAAGCCACCTTATACCGGGTCAGTTCACCAACCGACAATCGAGCGTGCACTACTCGGTAAGCGGCGATAAGGGCAATGCTGTGCTGCGGTTTACCGACGAGCTAAGCCCAGGCGCCGACGGCGAGCGCCGGCTCACCTACTATCTTGGCTCGGGCCATCTTGGCGTCACCTACTTGTACGCCCAGCGCGGCTACCTACTCGAGTCGCCAATTGCCTGGTATGCGCGCACCGCCGGCTACGACATGGCGCCCGGCTTCGGCCGGCTGACTGAAATGCCGCCGGCCCTTCCCATGGAGCCGAACTGCCTTCGCTGCCACATGAGCGGCGTTGCCCAAGCCCTGCCGGGAACCATCAACCGCTATGCGGCCTTGCCGTTTCAGCAGACAGGCATTACCTGCGAGCGCTGCCATGGCGACGGATCGGCCCATGTGCGCACCGGAGGCAGGGCTGCCATCCTGAACCCTTCAAAGCTCGAGCCCGTGCGTCGCGACTCACTCTGCATGAGTTGCCACCTGGAGGGCGATGTCGCCGTGGATCGCGAGAACCGTCATGCGCTCGACTTTCGCGCCGGGGACCGTCTCGGCGAGTTTCTGTCGTACTTTGTCTTCGCCAGCAAAGATCCGCTTAGCCGCGGTGTGAGTGAGGTCGAGCAGTTTGCTGCCAGCCGGTGCAAGGAGGCCAGCGGAGATCGGATGTCCTGCACCAGCTGCCATGACCCACACGTGTCGCCGGCTTCAGCCGAGCGCGTCGCCTTTTATCGCGCCAAGTGCCTGGCCTGCCATACGGCGCCCGCCTTTGCACGCACGCACCACAGCGAACAACCTGACTGTACCCGCTGCCATATGCCGCGCAGCAGCGCCCAGGATATTCCCCATGTCGCCTGGACGGATCATCGTATTCTGCGTGTGCCCGAGCAGGCGCTACCCTCCGCCGCCGCGGACAGGCAAGGTGCGCCGCTGATCCCGGTTCTTTCACCTGAAGCTTCAGAGCGCGATGCGGCGATAGCCATGTACATTGCGTTTGTGCGCGGGGAGTCGGTCGACAGGAGCCAGGCGCTTGCCCGGCTCAAGCGGGTGTACGCGGCGCGGTCGCAGCAAGGCAGCACCTCGCAGGATACGCAACTGCTCGAAGCTTTGGGCGTCCTCAGTGGAATAAGCGGGGATGCCGAAGCGTCGGAGCAGTACCTCCGCAAGCTGCTCAGCGCTGACCCGCTCAATCTTACCGGCATTGCCGACCTGGGTGTGCTGCTTACCCGACAAGGCAAGTACCAGGCTGCCGTTGAGTTGTGGGCGCCGGCCTTCGCCCGTAATCAGGACCTGATAGGGCTGGCGCGCAACCTGGCCGTCGGGCAGTGTGCCATGGGTGACGACATTGGCGCACAAGCAACCATCCATGCCGCAGCCATGTTTTCGCCGGGCGTGCGGAGTCTCGCGACCTTTCACTGCGGAAACTAGAGGCTCTGCGCGTCACTTAGATTTTTAGAGCACATAGTCGGGAGTAGACCGCCTGCCGACCAGCTTTAGGGTCCTTAC
>CAXTPL010000006.1:0-10487 GCA_964246065.1 uncultured Acidobacteriaceae bacterium | reverse complement strand
GCCGCTGCCTTGTCATGCAAGCCTTCTTTGCGATACACCTGCCCCAGCAGGAAGTGCAGGCGCGAGTCGGCAGACGATAGGGCAACGGCTTGCTCGAGCGAGGCTTGTGCCAGGGCGAGGCGATTGCTCCGCAGGTAGAGCTTGCTCAACTACTCACGCGCACGAGCATCTCCTGGGACGATGCTGATTGCCTGGAGCAGCAGCGGCAGCGCTTGCTGAGTATCAGGCTGCTGGTGCATCAGCAGGATCGCCAGGTTGATGTATGGCTGTTCGCTGGGATGCCTTGCTTGTTCGCCCATGGCAATGGCTTTGCGGTAGGCCGCCGCCGCGGCTTGATCCTGCGCAAGCCCTTCATAGGCGAGGCCAAGGTTGTTCTCCGCCTTGATGCTTGCGGGGTCTAGCCGCAGCGCTTGTGCAAAGTTTTTGGCCGCTTCAGCCGCGTTGCCATCCGTGTAGTCGATCCGGCCAAGCACATACCAGTTTTCCGAATCTTCAGGCGCGAAAGCGCGCGCGCGGGCGGCCCAGTGGCGTGCATCGGCATAATCGTTTAGCAGAACATAGTCCAAGGCGACATTGCGCAGATCGGTCGCAACGGGGGTGCGCAGTTGCGCTGCCAGGGTGTACTCGGCTAACGACTCCTTTGCGGAACCCAGCCGCAGCAGGGAAGCGCCGAGCAGGTAATGTGCGTCGGCACACCTGGGCTGCTTCGCAAGCAGCACCCTCAACGCAGCAATGCTGTCTGCAAAACGGTTTTGAGAAAAGTCTTGCTGGATCTCCGCCGCGACGCAGCTTTGAGGCTCGCTCGACACCGGCATCGCAGGCGATGCGCAGCCAAGTTCGCAAGCTAGCGCGATCATGAGGGTCGCTGGCAGGAAACAAGAAAAACGCTGCACACGCATCGGCATAGCTTGCCTCTGATTGCTCCGGCTGACCTTGCCATGATTGCTCGCCGGGGAGCTTTCCCGCAAGCGGGAGCTTTCCGCCGGCACTGGAAAGCGTTGCTCGGGGCCACGTGCTTTGCCTGTCGGAGCGCTGGCTGGAGAACGCTGGTATACTCAGGTTCGTGCGGGCGAGTCGGTCGAGCGATTTACCTATCGCTGCCGGCCGCATAGATGTTGCGCATAGGTTCGTTCCCTTGTCCGTGCGGGAGTAGTTCAGTGGCAGAACGTCAGCTTCCCAAGCTGAATGTCGCCGGTTCGATCCCGGTCTCCCGCTCCAGCTCCGATCGATAAATGGTCAGCACCTGCAACCTTCCCATGCGGGTGGGTATCTCAGTGCACGAGCAGGCGCTCCATACGCCTTGCACAAGGAGCCTTGGATGAACACACTCAAGTTTTGGATTGCTTTTTCGATCGGCGTAGCCGTCGGCGCCACCATCGCCCTGCTCTGCGCGCCCCAGTCCGGCGATGAAACACGCAAGCAGCTGCGCGACAAGCTTGACGATGCCAGCGATTACCTCAAAGACACAGCCGGCGACTTAGGCGACAAGGCTACCAAGGCCTACAAGCGGAGCAAAGACGTAGTTACCGACTACTCTGGCGACCTGGTAGAGAACCTGCAGGCTGCTGTGAAAAGCGCGAAAGCCTAAGTCTGAACGCCTCAAAAAGCCTTAACACCCAGCCACTGGGTGCCGGCCGCCGCAGTGGCAGCTAAGCCGGTAAAAGGGCCCTTCTTCGATGAAGGGCCTTTTGCTTGCGCCGATCAAGTGCTGAGAGAGCCACCCTGCGGGGGAGTGCATCACAGTAGCCCGGGGCGAGCCGGTTCCAAGCCGGCAGGCTGTTCTAGCAATGGCAGGGAAATGCCAGTGTTCGGACTCGCACGTATCGTTAAGCTTCCGGAAGGTCTGAGGCTTTGTGGAGATACTTGATGCACGTCTTGTAGATCAGTGTTCGTGTCCCATGCCGTACTTTGATTACATGCAGATCGAACCACTCGATAACCCCCGCAAGCTTCTCGCCGTCTTCGAGCACGAAGACCATGGGGGTTTGCGACTGCATCTGTTTCTGCAGGTACAGTGTTTCCGCATGGCCTGCTATGCCGACCAGGGGGCTTGCGGGCCCGACCGACTGGTGTGCAAGCAGCGCAATGCCGTTTTGCCGATTGCCCGCATGGCTCCTTGTTTGCGCATCCGCCAGGCAAGGGCGTATCAGTTTGCGAGGGCTTGCCATCTCGACTTCTTGCGTCTCTGCGGAGTCCACTTCCATCGGGTTGGTCGTGTTCGCCATGTCTCCACACTCCTCCATAAGCCGGATTTCGCCTTGCTGCGCGGAAGCTGAAACACCCCAGGATGTTGCTCATCCTATCGCAGAACGGTGTGCATGCTTGCGGGAGCGCTTAGCAAGCCAAGACGAGCGGACGGGGAAAGACTCAAAGACTCTCCGCCGGCGGGTGCGCTGTTGTTTGCTCGAAAGCGAGCGAAGTTGCAAATGCATCCAGGGACAAAGATCGCAGCAGGTTGCGACGCATGCCTGCCTCGACCTGTGACAGACTGCGCGCGGCGCCCTCGATCCATGCGAAGCTTACATCGTCTGCCATGCGGCTGAGTTCCGGCTCCAGGTCGATATTTCTTACCAGTCCTGCGTTGCCACTTAGCAAAACGAGCAGATCCTCAAGCAGCCCGCTCAAGGTGCGGAGAAGCAGCACTGTTTTTTGCTGCCCTTCCGCGCTGGCGCGGTAGGTTTCCGTCACACGGAACAAGGCGCCGGCGTCGAAATCGCCAAGCGCACCGCGCAGCATCACCAATGCCTGCTGGCGACTTTGCAGATACTCTTCAAGGTTGAAGCTGAGGGCGCGGCCAGCGGCGCCTTGAGCCAGCCGCGCTACCAGCGTACGCTGCGCCGGCGCCAGTTCCGCGCGCCGCTCCATCAACAGCTGCTCCAAATCTTCCAGACTGAGTGCACCCAGAGTATAGATCGCGGCGCGCGACCGAATCGTCGGCAGCAGTTCCTGCAGGCGAGTCGTCAACAGAAATAGCGAAGCATGCGCCGGCGGCTCCTCCAAAACTTTCAGCAGGGAATTGGCTGCTTCCTTCATGAAAGCCCCGTCCGTAAAGATATAGAACGCTCGCCGGGCCTCCGCGGGTAACCGGTACATGGTGCTAAGCACCCTACGAACCTGCCCTATCTTGATAAGGAATTGCGGCGGGTCCGGTGGAATGACGAGGACGTCAGGGTGCGTCTGGATCAGGATACGGGTATCCTTCTTATCGCTGTCGCGCATTTCTTCGCGCGCGGCGACCGCCTCCTGTAGCCGCGCCTCGCGGGGAGCCGCGGCGGCGATGCGGGTACAGTTTTCACATGCACCGCAGAAATCCGGCAAACCATCCTCTGCCACAGGCTGCCTGAGACAGTTGGCCGCTTGAGCCACCATCAGCGCGAGCGTGTATTTACCCGCTCCGCGCGGTCCGGCCAGGATGATCGTCTGCGGTAGCCGGGCCCCCGCGATACTCGAGCGGAGACGATGCACGACCGCGCTGTTGCCCATGAAAGCGTCAAAGCTCACAGCGCTCAGAGTAGCAGACTTCTAAGCCTTGTTCCGCGCGACCAAACCTGCAGCCGGTGATAGCTCCCGAGAAGCGCGGGCGGTGCCCTGTTGTTGTTGCTGCATTTGCTGGATCTCCAGAAGCGGCGACGCAGGATGTGGAGGTTCCTGCGCCTTTTCAACCATGATCGACCAGTCTTCCGGGATGGGCATGTCCTGGTCAAGCGCGGGCGGGGCATCAAAGGCATCTACTTTGACTGCCACATATAACTCACTTTTGGTGCGCCCCCGGTAGATACCATGCGTTGGAGGTACATCGGCATAATCCCGCCCAAGCGCCGTACGAATATGGCGCTCGTGGGCAAGCAGGTTATTGGTTGGGTCGAACCCTACCCAGCCAAGGTAGGGCAGAAACACTTCGATCCAGGCATGGGTTGCGTCGGTGGTTGACCGGTCAAGCTCCGAGCCACGCTGATAGAGGTAGCCGCTTACATACCGGCACGGTATACCCACCGTGCGCACGAGCGCGATCATGGTATGTGCGAAGTCCTGGCAGACGCCTTCCCTGGACTGAATGGCTTCGTCGATAGGAGAGTCGACACGCGTGGATTTGGGCACGTAGGTAAAGTAGTCGTAAAGACTCTGGTTCAACTCGCGCACCAACATGAGAGGGTCATCGCGACGGGTAACGTGGAGGTGGCTGGCGAGCTCTTCAAGCACGGGCGTAGGCTTGGCAAACTCGCTGGGCAGCAGCATCTCCCAGTAGTCTCCTTCAGCGACCAGCGCATCAAGCTCAGCCCATGCCGAGGTGGCAAGAAAGTGCGGTACGTCGGCCAGCGGCTGCTGCTCCACCAGCGACTCTGCAATGATGACTAACTGCGAATGCTCGCCCGGTATGTCGAAATGCTGTACCTGGTTACCCAGATGATCCCGGTAGGAAAATACACGGCAGCGCGGACTCACGGACAAGGAAAAAGACAAGCAGCGCTGGTTGGAGTCCGAGCGCGGATGCATGCGGGTCTCCATCACACTCTCGCTCACCGGCTTTGCGTACATAAACTTTGTGAGATGCCGTACCGAGTAGAATTTCAAATGGATACCCCTCAGAGTCAATGTCAAGAGATGCGCAGGAGATAGCCGGTTAGTCGATGCGGCGGACCGATGTTACATCGAAAGCGCAGTCTGCACAGAGTAGTGGATGTAATCCCGATAGAGCAGACTATGCACCCGGCGGCATTGCTGCGAGATGTTCTGCAGGTACTCGCCTACTCCTTGCGCCATTACTTCAGAGATTTCAACAAAATTGAGCGACGCCTGCAGCCGCCCGGCAACGCGGCTTAACTCTTCCGCCGCAAGCCGGCCACTCTCCTGCTGCAAGGCCTGCAGCGCCCAGCGTAACTGGTCCACCGAGTAGCGGACCGCATGCGGAAACTCCTTGTTGAGCAACAGAAATTCAAGGATCTGCGGCTGCGTCAAATCTGCCGTATACACATTGCAGTACGCCTCAAAGGCCGAGCAGCAGCGGAGCAGGCCGATCCACTCAAGAAACTGATGCGAGCCTGCGATCTCGACGGGGCCGCCATGCGGGGTTTCGAGCTCAAAGGCGCCGAGCAGCGTCGCGATGGAGGAAGCGCGCTCAATCGAGCGGCCCACCTGGATGAACTGCCAACCTTCGCCGTGGCTCATGGTCGTGTCGGTCACGCCCTCAAACAAGTGCAGACCATCGAGCGTTGCCGCAAAAAAATCTTCAAGGCCGCTGGTGGTGTTTTGCATCGTGTCGGAGACGCGGTGATACATGCGGTTGAGCTGCTGCCACTGTTCGGAGCTGATCTCTTCGCGTACCTGTCGGGCATTTTCTCGCGCTGCCGCGATGCATGCGGTGATCGAGGCAGGTATCTCCGGGTCATAGGTGAGCGCGTGGACGAGCGAGTAGAAGTCGCCATTCCACTCCAGGCCGGCAGGGTTGCCGAGCGCCGCCAGGGCTCGCTTCCAGATCCCTTCTTCGCTGGTGCTTGAAGGGTCGAGCGTCATGCCGAAGTTGACGTCGAGCACACGTACGGTGTGCTCCGCGCGTTCCAGGTAGCGGCTCATCCAGTAGAGACTGTCGGCTACGCGTGAAAGCATCCAGACCTCGCTAAGTGGAGCTTAGTCATGCAGCACCCAGGTATCCTTGCTGCCGCCGCCCTGCGAGGAGTTGACTACCAGCGACCCCTTGCGCAGGGCGACGCGGGTAAGTCCCCCGGGCACTACTGTGACTTTGTCACCGTAAAGAATATAGGGACGAAGATCAACGTGGCGCGGCTCAATCGAGGACCGGCTGCTATCTCCCAGCAGGCAGGGAGAACGTGAAAACTCCAGTGTCGGCTGCGCGATGTAATTCCGGGGATGTGCCTCGATGCGGCGGCGAAAATCTTCTTTCTCTGACTCGCTTGCATGCGGGCCGATCAGCATACCATAGCCGCCTGACTCACCCACTGCCTTGATGACCAGCTTGTCCATGTTTTCAAGCGCATGTTGGCGCTGCTTCGGATCGGTCATCAGAAACGTTTCTACATTGGGGAGGATAGGATCCTCCTTGAGATAGTAGCGGATGATGGCCGGAACATAGGCGTAGAGAGCCTTGTCGTCGGCGAGCCCGGTGCCGAAAGCATTGGCAAGGGTCACATTGCCGGCGCGGTACGCGTTGAAGAGCCCGGCGACGCCGAGTATCGAATCGCCGCGAAAGGCGAGCGGGTCGATAAAGTCGTCATCGACCCGGCGATAGATCACGTCGACCCGTTTCAGGCCGGCGGTGGTGCGCATGTATACGACGTTGTCATGGATGACGAGGTCGCGGCCCTCGACCAGCTCGACGCCCATCTGCCGAGCTAAGTAGGTGTGCTCAAAGTAGGCGGAGTTGTACACGCCCGGCGTCAGCACAACGATGGTCGGTTCCGGCCGTCCTTCAGGTGCGAGCGAGCGAAGAGATGAGAGAAGCACCTGCGGGTAGTGTTCGATAGGGCGAACGCCGTATTCGCGAAAGATATTCGGGAAAGTACGCTTCATTACCCTGCGGCTGGTGAGCATGTAACTGACGCCGCTCGGCACGCGCAGATTATCTTCCAGCACCACAAAGCTGCCATCGTTCAGGCGAAGCAGATCGGTTCCCGTTACGGCAATGTAGACGTTCCTCGGTACCTGCAATCCCCGCATTTCGCGGCGAAACTGGGGACAGCTGTACACAAGCTCACGCGGCACAAAGCCGTCGGCCAGTATCTTGCCTTCGTTGTAGACGTCGCGCAAAAAGAGGTTAAGCGCCGTGATGCGTTGGATCAGTCCGCGTTCGATCGTGTCCCACTCCGCGCCGGTGATGATGCGCGGCAGCATGTCATAGGGGAAGATGCGCTCCGTGCCCTCCTTTTTCCCGTACACGGTAAAGGTGATTCCCTGGGTGAGAAAGCTCATATCTGCCGAGTGTTTGCGCCGCATGAGTTCTTCCTGCGGCAGGTCGCAAAAGGTTTGCAGCAGGAGCCGGTAATGCGGCCGAATATCGCCGTTTGCCTCGAACATCTCGTCAAAGGCATGATCGAGAAAATAGTCGCGCAGAAAGCCGTTTCGAAACTGCGAGAGCACCGTTGCGGCGCTCATGGCCGCGCCTCGGTCGACGCCGCCTGGCCGGTGGCTGCCGCGTCCGCAGGCTGGTCGGCCTGGTCTGAGATGACCTCGAAGTGTCGGAGGTTGGCGATGCCGAAGGAGGTAGTCAGGGCCACATCGGAAGCGTCTCGGCCGGTGGCCATCAGCACCCGGCCCACGCGGCGCGCGTTGTGACGCGCATCGCAGGTCCACCAGCGATCGCCCAGGTACACCTCAAACCAGGCGCTGAAGTCCATTGCCGAGGTCACAGGCACGCCAAAGTCGCCCAGGTATCCCGTAGCATAGCGCGCGGGGATATTGAGAGCGCGGCAGAACGTAATGGCCAGGTGCTGGAAATCGCGGCACACCCCATTGCGCTCGGTGTACACATCGAGTGCAGTCTTGGTCGAGCGCGCGTGGTGGTAGCCAAACTGCACAATGCGATGCACGTGTCCGATGACGGCCTGCACCCGGTCCCACCCGGGCGCCATGTCGCCGAAGAGGTCCAGCGCTACGGCTGACAGCCGGTCCACTTCGCAGTAGCGGCTATTGAGCAAAAATTGGAGAACTTCGTTCGGCAGATCCTGAACGGGCAACTCCGGCGCGGACGGGTCGATCTCGTCCAGCTCATCCGAGGCTCGAATCAGCGTAGAGCAGGCGAGCCGGAGGGGTCCGGCAGGCGCAAAAAGCCGGGTACACCGATTGCCGAAGCTGTCCATATAGCTCACCAGCGGGAGCTTCGGTTCTGTGGTCAACTCGTCGGGCTCCAGCAGGTCTGCCTGGCGGCTGGGGTGTACGTGCAGCAGGGCCACTATGGCTACTGGCGACGGCAGGTCGAAGCGTAGGTCATACCCTAGCCGAATGAGCATATTGAAAGGCTCTCCATCTTCCGCCCAGGCGTGTGGCCTGCGGATGCTCACTGTTCGTTGGCGATGGTCCGCGGCACCCCACTCGTCCCGTATGGGTTCGCCCGGCAGGTTGGGGCTGGTTCCTTCAATGTAACCGACCTTTCTTATTTGGCAAGCGCGATTTGCCAGCGATGCTCGGCGCCAGGCCGCCCTTCAGGCGGTTTTGCGCAGCATTTCGCCTCAATCGGGACGCGTCCAACTCACCCCAATGCGGTAGCATCATGGCTAACGAACAGGAGTAAGCATGACCTACTGTCTTGGCATCAAGACCCACGAGGGTCTGGTAATGGCGTCCGACTCGCGCACCAACGCCGGCTACGACCAGGTCAACGTTTGCCGTAAGATGCACACCTTTGTTCATCCAGGCGAGCGCGCCTTTGTCATCCTCACCAGCGGGAGCCTTTCGATCACGCAATCGGTGGTGACGCTGCTCAGCGACGAATTCAAGCAGGGCCGGGGCCTGGCAGAGGCGCAGAGCATGTATGAGGCCGCCCGTGCGGTAGGGTCCTGCGTTCGGATCGTCTCTGACCTCGATCGGGATGCGCTGGCGAAGGACGATTTCTCGTTCAACATTCACCTGCTGCTCGGCGGCCAGGTCAAGGGCGAAGCCTCAAACCTTTACCTGATCTACCCGCAAGGCAACCCGATCTGCGCGACCACGGACTCGCCCTATCTGCAGATTGGCGAGGTCAAATATGGCCGGCCCATCCTCGACCGCGGCATCGATGCCCGGACCACCTCGCTTGAGGCTGCGTCCAAGTACGCGCTGCTCTCCTTTGACGCGACGATGCGGTCGAACGTGACGGTGGGCCCGCCGATCGAACTGTTGCAGTACCGCAACGACAGCCTGAACTTTGAAGAGTATCGGCGCTTCGGCGCCAACGACTCCGAGCTCGACCTGATCCACGGTCGGTGGGAGCAGGCTTTGCGCAAAGTGGTGGAAGAGCTGCCGAGTATCCACTTCAGCGAGACCTTTGCTGAGAACGGCGCTTGAAGCCGAGGCTTTCTGCGGGGCGCACCGCAGCTACTCTCAAAAAGGTGAGCGGCTTGCCGAGCACCAGCCGCCCCCCGCGAAGGCGCGCCGGCGTGCTAATGCTCGAAAATCTGCTGCATCATCTTGGCTTCCACCTGGTCCAGCTGGTGGATCGCGTGTTCAACGGCCGGGCGATCTTCGGCGGCGGCGCCGTTGAGCGACTCCTTAAGCTTGAACGCGGTCTGGCGCATGAGGATCTCGGCGTCCTTGACCTTTTTGGTGTCGCGCGCCAGCCCGGCATCGAGCAAGCCGGCGTAATGCTCCACGCTGGCCAGGGTGGCTGCCGCATCACCGGGCTCTCCAGCAAGGAGCTGGTGGCTGGCGATCTCCGTCATGGTCTGCACGAGCTCGGCGTAAAGGTAGCATTGGTCCCGCAGGGCAGCGCGTTCTACCTTGCCTTCCAGGATCGTCAGCGTATGTTGGGGGTCAAAATCGCGATCGGCTGCGAGCAGTGCCGGAGTAGGAAGCAGGGCAAGAGCTGCGAGCGTGGAGATAAGAGAACGCATGGAGGTCACCTCCTGCAGGTGCCGTTCCGTGGGCGCGCCTTGGGTCAGCGGGGCAGGGCAGCCAGCCTGTGCTTGGCTTCCCACTCTTCGTCGGGGAACTTGCCCCCGGCTACCGCCAGAAACTGCTTGTACATATCGACGGCGCGCTTCGTCTCGTGCAGAGTATCGTATGAGGTGGCCGCTAGGAAATAGGTAGCTGGTGTTTCTGACATTACTTTTGATCGTGCGGCCAACGCATCAAGCGTGAGCTGGGGTTGGTGATCGGCAGAAGCGGCAAAGGCCAGGCTGCTCCAGGCGTTTCCATCGTGGGGATTGAGCTGCACTGCCTGCTGCAGGACCGGCACGGCGTCGGCAAAACGCTTCTGGCGGATCAGGTTATCGCCGCGCGCGGCCAGCAGCGATGCATCCGGCTGTCGGCTGCTAAGTAGTTGCACATACAGGGGATCTGCCTTGGCAGCCTCGCCGCCCTGCGTATAAAGGTCGGCGAGCATGCGGGTGACTGAAGCATCGTCCGGCAAGCGGGCATGCAAATTCTCAAGCACGGCTGCCGCTGCCTCGGGCTTTCCCTCAGCCGCCAGCACGCCCGCCAACTGCGTATTCAGCACCGGATCGCCTGCATTATGCACAAGCGCCCTGCGCAGCAGCAATTCTGCTTCGTTGTACTGTTGGCCGGCGATGAGCAGGTGGGCCAGGCCAGTGGTGGCCTGCAGCGCCGGTCCTGATGCACCCCCGGCGGGCGACGCTGCGAGCACGCCCCGGTAAGCCTCTTCCGCGGTTTGCGGGTCGCCGGCGGCTTCTGCAATCTCGGCTGTGAGCAGGGTATCCTCAACCGTCTCGGGAGAAAGCTTGAGTGCGCCGAGCAGTGCCTGGCGCGCCGCTTCAGGGTCGGTTGCATGCAGAAGCTGCGCCAGTGCGCGCCCTGCCTGGGCCCGGGCGGCGGGGTTGGGC
>CAXTPL010000005.1:28848-43991 GCA_964246065.1 uncultured Acidobacteriaceae bacterium | reverse complement strand
CCAGGTCCAGGGTTGCGTCCGTGTAGCCTGAGCCCTCCATGTCGACACGGAGAAACGTGCCGGCCGCGGCGGCATGCTCCACCAGTTCGCTCACAATCTCCTCGGCCAGCGCAGGCGCCAGGTCGATCCCCATCTGCGTGAGCTTCACGCTTGCATTTGCATGCAGCCCCCGTTCAGCAATCGCGTCCAGCACTTGGTGGTAGATAGCGGCTGATCGCCGCGCCTCCTCCGGTGTCGACACATGCTCGCCAAGCGAGTCCAGCGTCGCTGCCAGTCCAGCGCGGTTGAGAGACTCAGTCGCTCGCAGCACCTCGTCCACTTCCATCCCGGCCACGAAGCGAGACGACACCCGCCGCCCCACGGGCGAGCCCTCAGAAAACCGCCGCAGCGGTCGGTTCTGCGACAAGGAGATAAAGGTAGAGCGCAACAGGGTCATGGAAACAGTCTACTCAAGGCCGCTACACCGGTTGCGACCTGGCAGGCGCACCGCCCGTCGGGAGCGCAGGGCCAGCCTGAGCTGCATGGCGGCCTCTTGATGGAACGAGGCGGCTCGCTCAAAATCGCCCCAACGTGAGCTTGACTGCCAGCGGCCTGCTTTGTACCGATGCCGCCGGAGCCGGCTCGGCGGAAGGCGGAGCCGCCGTCTGCGCGGGTCCGGTATTCGGACGAAGAGACGGGTCGAGGAACCGCAAGCCGCGATCGGTCTCATCTCCATTCAAAATGCGTACCATGTGCCACTCCTCGGGCGCACCCGGAACAGCCGCGGGCGTGTAGAAGCCCTCTTCAGCGGTCATGATCTGCATCCGGATACCCGGCAGGTAGCCGGGCCGGTGAAAGAAGACAGCCCCACCGACGCCGGTGACCAGGAACTGATCCGGGCCCAGCTGCGCGATCAACATGCGACCCTGCTTGTTGCTGGACCCAGGCGCGGGCGTGCCATCGCGCTGCGGAAAACCAAACCGCACCTCGGCCACCCAGTCCCCTGCTGCATCGGCGGCTCGGGTGGCCTCACTGCCTGCTGCCGCCAGCGGCACGGTGGCGTCGGCAAGCTGCACGGGGGCAAGCAGCACGCTGGAGTGGGCGCTGTCGGCGACCGTCTCCACAGCAACCCCGGAGGATTGATTGGAGGATGCTGGATGCGCAGACAAGGCAGTGCGCGGAAATAAGCTCTGCTGGTCGGCGCCTCCTACGTTCTCGACAAAGCTTTCGATCTTGCCCTCAAACGCAAGCCTGGCCAGCGTCCGGTCCATCGATCCGAGCAGCGCATAATTGGCCGCATGCGCCTTTGGCGCTGTGCCCGTTGCCAGATATCCAGCCCAGTCCACCCCAAACGGAGAAAAACCAATGGCTCCGCGTCCCAGCGCTGCGAAAAGAAAGGGAGCGTAGTCGTCGCCCTGCCCCGTTTCCGGGATCCACAGGGGGTTATCCTTTCGCGCATACAGGTCGAGGACGCTTAAATAGAAGGCCGGGTCGCTCGAATACATGTCCGGGCCGATCGCATCGATTGCCGGGGCGAAGGCCTTCCAGATCGGCAGCATCCGCTGGTTGGGGCCGCCGGACGGGTACCCGATGCCCGCAATGGCTATGTGGCGCTCCGGGAGCTCGGAGGGTGGATAGGCCAGCCATGCATTGCAGTACATGGGGATGTTGAACTCGCGCTTGCCTGCTTCAGCCACCGCATTGACGTAGCGCGACTGGTACCAGGCCTGAAAAGCCTCATCTGCGTTGGCCCCAAAGACCTGCCGCCAGCTTCCAGGCTGCTTGCCCAGCGCCTTGACCAGCACCTCCGGAACAGCTCCTGCAAACTCGCGATCGGAAGAGGGGGAGTAATCGCGCGCCGCGCCAATGCCGCCAGACTCATTCTCTACCTGGATCATGAGGATGATATGTTCTGCGCCATCTTTCTCGGAAAGGTGGTGCATAAGCGCCGCAAACGCCCGGCGGTCCGCATCGAGGTTGACTGAGCTGTTCGCGGACAGATCGTCAAGCGGGCTTCCCGCACTGTTGATCATGCGCGGGTAGTGCTGCGGGTCGCGCTTGATCCACTGCGGAACGTAATGGTCGTTGCCGTTCTTCCAGGTGCCGAACCAGAGCAGGATCAGGTGCATGTGGTGCGCGCGGGCTCCATCGACCAGCGCATCCACGTTGGTCCAGTCGAACGTGCCCGGCTGCGCCTCGATCTGCTCCCAGTACACAGGCGCTTCTGCCGTGTTGACGTGCATTGCCTCGAGCGCAGGCCACACCTTCGGCTCCAGAAGCGCCGGCCACGCGCTGGAGTTCCCAATCTGTGCGCCCAGGATGAGAAAGGGCGCCCCATCGACAAGCAGCGCATGGCGACCACCCTGCTCCACCAGCTTGGGCGCAGGGTGTGGGCTTTGTGCCGCAAGCGGCGCCAGCAATGCCAGCCACGGCAGGATGAGCGCCCAGCGGCGAACAACGGGGCCGCTTTTCAGCAAGGACTCTCCTCCCTGGCGCGTTTCACTCGATTCTCACCCGATTTACGGAGGCGCGCGCTAGCGCGGAACTCCCTTGGTTCGGTTGGTTTCTGGCGCCGGCACGGGCTCCGGCTCTTCGGCGGGCTCCGGCACCTCGGCCATCGCCTTGCTTGTAACAACCACCGCCTCGTTTGTGACAGCCCTTGCTTTGTTTGTAACAGCCGCCGATCGCATGTCGCCCGGCTCCGTTAGCTCGGCGCCTTTTGCGGACGGTACTTCGGAGACTGGCGAATCCTCAACGATGACATACGCAGGCCGATCGCCGGGCGAAGAAGCGCTTTCCGGCTCGGCTTGCGCCCGTTCCGGAAGCTCTTCGGCTGCAGTGGAGGAGGACGGCTCGTCTGAGCGCTGAGCGGGAACCTCTTCAACCCCTACGGTCAACCGGTAGCCGGCGGCAGCAGCCGCGGCTGTGCTCTCGCGAAGCCGGAACTCGAGCGGGCCGAGGGCCTTATCCGGCTCTGCGGCATGCGTAACAAGCTCAGCCAGGGCCTGCCACCAGAGGAGCTCTTCAAAGCCCTCCTTGTTGAAGTAAGTGACCCCGTCCGCATCGTGCACCTGGGTAAGCCACCGCACGTCGCCCTGCTCCCATACCTGGGGCGCGAACCCCGGCTGAGTGTGGCCCGCTCGTGGGCTGGTGGGTCTTGGCCCTTTGGCCAAACCCCCCTGGCGGCCGGCCGCCGCGGCTCGCCAGGGATCCTCACCGCGACCCTCCCCACGATCGTCGCCACGGAAATGAACTGCCGCAAAGACTTCCGCCAGCACATGCCGCAAGCGGAACTGATCAAAGATTGCCAATGCCGGCGTAGCCGGATCTGCAACATCAAGCGACTCGGCCGCAATCGAGATGAGCAACCAGGCCAGTGCGGGGGCCCATACGGCACCTGCATTCAGCACCGGGCTGCGGCTGGGCAACACGGTACGTGCTGGCACCGGCCAAACTTCCTCAAATTGGCTTTCAAGCGCAGGCAAGGTAAGCAGCGCCATTAGACGCTCGCGCGCACGCGTTTCCAGCCGCGCTCGCTCACTCTGCTCTTCGGCCATCGCCACAGAGGAGCCGGGCACGAACTCCTCTGCCGAGCGCGCCAAGGGAGCAGCCTCCCGGTTGGTCTCGGGGAGCGATGCAGCCTCAACCGGGGACGGCTTAACTCGAAGCGAATACGCCGCGCGTGCTTCCTCAGCAAACGTAACCGCAAGGCGCACAAACTGCTGCACGATGTCGTTTTCAGGCAGCAGCTTCGGCGTCCCGTTTTTTGTCGGCGACTTCGGGGAGCGTGGCGCCTCAAGATCCTCAGCCAGGGCAGCGAGCTTGCGCACCACGGCTGGCGCAAGCGCATGGCGCAGTGCGTCGTGCAGCGTTGCGAGCTCGAGCGAGATCAAGGCCCCTTCCAGATCGTCAACCGGCCGGCCGCCCAGCACGTCGCACAACTTGTCCCATCCATGCTCCGCATCCACCTGGAGCTCGCGCCAGGCCACCAGTGCGGCGTACTGATAGGCGCGCAGCGAGAAAGAGATTCCCTCGCGGGCGATCTCGCCTGTGCGCCGAAGATAGGTCAGCCCCGAGGCATTTTCTCGATAGGCGAAGATGCGCGCCGGGTCGTCAGGAAGGGCGAGCGCCTCAGCAAGCGACTGCTGCTTCAGCATTCCCGCGCCTTTGTCCATGTAGGCGGCCGAGCGGTGGATGGTTCCGCGCGTCTCGCCAAACGTGTTGTTGTACAGGATCAGCGCTCTTTGCCCGCCCGAGCGGTTCGAGTAAGCAAAGACATTTTCGTCGACGCTCCCCGTATCTTTCCAGAAGTCGTACAGCAGAAAGTGCTCGCTCTCTGCAAACAAGGTACGCTGATGGAGCAAGGGCGCAATCTCTCGCTGGTGCCGATCAACCAGCCCCTGGTCCGCCGACTCTTCATACCGCGGACGGTAATACTCCATGCCGTATTTTTCGGTAAAGCCTTCTACCTGGCCATGACCGAACATGGGCAGCCCGGGCAAGGTCGCCATCATCGTGGCAACGCCGAAGTACTTATCTCCGGAGCCGAACTGGTCGATCGCGGTGCGCTCATCAGGATTGCTCATGAAGTTGACATAGCGCTTCATGATGCCGGGATCAAACTCCAGCGTCTTTTTGAGGACCTCGCGATATTTGGCGTTATCCTCGTCGCGCAGCATGACCATGAAGGCCGAGTTGTACACCCGGTGCATGCCGAGCGTGCGGACGAAGTAGCCTTCCATCAGCCAGAAGGCTTCAGCGAGCAGCAGCGTTCCCGGCACCTCGACCGCTACGCGATCGACGACCTCGCGCCAGAACTCGTTCGGCAGCGCCGCGTCGAACTCCTCGGTCGTCATGGCGTGCTCGGCTCGCGACGGAATGGAGCCGCCCGAGCCTGGTGTTGGGAACCATAAACGCTGGATATGAATCTTTGCCAGCGTCATCGCGGCGTCGAAGCGAATGATGGGAAACAGCCTCGCAACGTGCAGGATGGTCTGCATGACCTGCTCCCGCACTGCGGCGCTGCGATAGTTCAACTGCGCGGTATCGTTCCAGGGGAAACTGGTCCCATCGTTGCCGTGATAGATATACTCGGTGTTGCCGGTCCAGGTATCGCGCCGGCGAAAGACAACAGCCGCGTCGGTCTGCTGATAGTAATGATCGTCTATCTTGATCTCAACGCGCTCGTCGCCCGATAAGTCGGGACCCTCAAAGCTATAAGCGGGGTAAGGAGAATCGGGCCGCGACAAAAACCATTCCGGATGTTCCAGCACCCAGGTTGAGTCGATGCCCATGTGGTTCGGCACCATGTCGCTGGCCAGTCGCAAGCCGAAGCGGGCAGCCCGGTCGCGCAGGTTGCGGTAGGCCGCCTCGCCGCCCAGGTTCTGCGCGATGGAATAGTCGTACAGCGAGTAGGCTGAGGCGACCGCCTCGGCATTGCCGCATAAGCGTTTGATCGTCTGCGAAGCACGGCTGCGCTCCCAAACCCCGATCAGCCACAGCGCGTTCATGCCGCGCCGCGCCAGGATCTCAAGCTCCTCATCTGGGATCTGGTCCAACCGCGTAATCTCCCGCCCATAAGTGCGAGATAGCTGATGCAGCCAGACATAGGTGCTTTTGGCAATAAGAACGGTGCGTGGCATCCAGTCCTGATCCGGACTGAAGGCCTCATACTCTGCCGGCGAGGTACTGAAGCTGGGAACCTCCGCGACACCTTTGCCAAAGTCGTTTGAGCGGGATCGCCGGGCGATGGTCTCCGCGGTGGGTGGGTTGTACTGCAGCCAAAGCGCGACCTCTTCTTCCTTGAGCACGTCCCCGGCCAGCAGCGCGCGTCGCAGCAGTTCTGCGACAGCAAAACCCCAGCGTCCCCGCAGGCGCGTCAACTGTTCGCTCAGCGTTCCGCCGCCGGCCTCATCAAAGATGCTGAGCAGCAGGCTGAAAAGATCGTCCCCTTCCGGGCCAAGCGGCGGCTGCGTGGCAAAATATGCGGGCAGCCGCTCCGTTACCTCGTCATAGATGGTTGTTTGTTTCAAAGGCGCGTCGTCAAACAACTCCTTGAAAGGCGTAAAGGCTTTGTTGGCATTGGCCAGCCAGAGCAGCAGCAGCTCCTCAAAGACGACGGCGCGGTGACTGATGCCCTCGGTCGAGCCCTCTAGGAACTCCGCCGGGCTTTGCTCGCCGTTGTACACCGCCGTTCCCGGAAAGCGGTCCACAAAGGCGAGCAGGAGCCGATCGAGCTCCGCGACCCCGACCTGCTCTCCAAACCAGACCAGGGCATCCTCCATGACGTCCGGCGCCACGGTCTCCCGGTAGTAAGCCAGGGTTGCGTGTGCGGCCTCGTCGATCAGGCCCATGGCGAACAGCGCTCCAGGGTTTACCTGGCGGGCGGGGTCGAGTTCGGCGCCGCGCATCCGGTTCATGCGATGGGCCAGCGCGCGGCTGGCTGCTGGGCTGGCGAAGACCGCGTTGCCGTTGAAGGAGAACAGGACTTCCTTCACCTGGTACAGGTCGCGGGCCTCGCGCGAGATGTGAAATTCAAACATGAACGTGTTGACCCCGTGGAGGTGGCGCGTAGCCACCCGGCTGAACCTCAAAAAAACACGGCACCCTCGGCAAACGGGCGTACCATCCAGTACCGTAGATGCGGCGCCAAGGGATTGCAGACGCAAAGTTTACCGGGCAGCTTGCTTTGGTCGCCCTGCCCGTGCTGTGCTTGTGCCTGGAGTGAGCATTGCCTTGAGGACCGAGCCGCCTGCCAGTTCCCCCCATCCTGATCGCGCATCCCGTCGTTTGTACCGCACCCTGGATGCCGCTAGTCTATCTCCCAAACAGAACTACATGCTGCTCGCGGGCGCGGTCATCCCGCGTCCCATCGCCCTGGTATCCACGGTAGACGTGCAAGGAGTCGCCAACCTGGCGCCGTATTCTTTCTTTACCGTGGCGAGCGCCAATCCTCCCATGGTGCTGTTCTGCCCGGCTGTACGGGTGCCGGTGCTCGGCCCCGCCGGCACCCTGTGGAGCGCGAACAAGGACACGCAGGCCAACATCCGCGCTACCTCCGAATTTGTCATCAATATCGTCTCAGAAGACGCGGTGGAGCAGATGAACCAGACCGCCGCGCAGGTTCCGCCCGAGGTCGACGAGTTTGCTCTGGCAGGGCTTACCCCTTTAGCCAGCGAGCACGTGCGGGCCCCGCGCGTAGCCGAGTCCCAGGTTCAGATGGAGTGCCGGCTCGTCGAGATCATCGAGGCCAGCAAGCTCCCCATGGGCGGCAGCATCGTGCTTGGGGAGGTGATCTGTTTCCACGTGGCCGAAAGCGTCTTGGCAGAGGACATGCATATTGATCCCGCCGAGTTGAGGGCGGTCGGGCGCATGGCCGGCGCTGACTACGTGCGGACGCGCGACCGGTTCGCCCTGGAAAGGCCGGATTAGCGGCCGGAGTGGTCGGCGGGATTGATTTGGCCCGGCAGACGGGGGGAGTGCGGGCGCGCGACAAGGACCACCTGGCAGGCGTCACCGCGCGGCTCTTGCTTTCTGGAACGCGCAAGGAAGCGTAGACCGGCGTTTCGCGGCTCGCCCTTCACAACCTTCAGCTGCACGGTGTTCTCCCTACCCAGCGCCGCAGCGGTACCTGCTTTCTTGGGCTAGGGCGTGTTGGGTCAATCGTCCTAGCTGCACGACCGACACACTTACCAGTTGCGCCACCGAGGCAAGTGCTCACATCAAGATCGCCTTCAATCCCTCCACGCCAGGTAGACCAACAAGCTATACCGGCAGCCTAGGCACCTTGAATGAGAATCGGGCGGCAACATCACCTTCATCCCCTCTCCGACTGCGTATCTGATAGGGCAAGCGCGCCTTTAACAATCGGGTGCTCTCTCGACGCATCTCCAATCCCGCTCCTATCGCGATCACTGGGGGAGGCATAGCTGCACCTATTTCCCTGACAATGTGAAAACCAGGTAAACCACACCGGGCCGTGGCGGACACCTACGCTCGCTACGGCCGTCGGCCGTCGGTCGCGCTCTTGCCGCGCACGCTCGCTCGCCCGTTTCGCGCCTTGCTACAATAAGGCGAAGGCCGGCACGCTCCTACGCCTGCGTATCCCCGCAGCCGTTTTACCGCGCGCCGCACACTTCACCATGATTGAACTGCCCATACCGGAAGCCCTGACCTTTGACGACGTCCTGCTCGTCCCCGCCTACAGCGAAGTGGTTCCGGCGCAAGCCTCCACGCAGACTCGCCTCACCCGCCGCATCACACTGAACACGCCCCTTCTTTCGGCTGCCATGGACACGGTGACCGAGTCGCGCCTGGCCATTGCCATGGCCCAGCAAGGCGGCTTCGGCGTGATCCATCGCAATCTAACCATCGAGCAGCAATCCGCCGAGGTCGACAAAGTCAAACGGTCCGAGTCCGGCATGATCGTCGATCCGGTCACCATTGCGCCGGACGACCTGATCTCCGATGCCCTGGAGGTCATGCGGCGCTACAAGATCTCGGGCGTGCCCGTCACCCAGGGCCGGCGCCTGGTCGGCATCCTGACCAACCGCGACCTGCGCTTTGAAACACGCACCGACATCCCGGTGGCCGATGTGATGACCAAGAAAAACCTCATCACGGTCCCTGTCGGCACCACGCTTGAAGAAGCAGAACTGATCCTGCACGAGCATCGCGTCGAAAAGCTCCTCGTCGTCAACGGCGACTACGAGCTGAAAGGCCTGATTACCGTCAAGGACATCCAGAAGAAGCTCAAGTATCCCAACGCCTCCAAGGACGACCAGGGCCGCCTGCGCGTGGGCGCGGCTATCGGCGCGACCGGCGACTACCTGGAGCGCGCGGCCGAACTGATCGCCGCCAAGGTTGATGCGTTATCGATCGACTCCGCGCACGGCCACAGCTCGCGCGTCCTCCAGGCGGTTCGCGACGTCAAGGCGCGCTTCCCGGAGACTGACCTGCTTGCAGGCAACGTGGCCACCTACGAGGGGGCGCTCGCATTGATCGAGGCCGGCGCCGACGCGGTCAAGGTCGGCATCGGGCCAGGTTCCATCTGCACCACGCGCATGGTTACTGGCGCCGGCATGCCGCAGATCACCGCCATTGCTGAGGCCACCCGTGCCGCCCGTGCGCACGACATCCCGGTCATCGCCGACGGCGGCATCAAGTACTCCGGCGACCTGACCAAGGCAATCGCTGCCGGAGCCGACTCCATCATGATCGGCTCCCTGTTTGCAGGCGTCGACGAGAGCCCAGGCGAAACGATCCTCTACCAGGGCCGGTCTTTCAAGGCATACCGCGGCATGGGTTCGCTCTCTGCCATGGCCCAGGGCTCGGGCGAGCGCTACTTCCAAAGCACGCGCGACCTGGACACAACACCGGCCAGCACCGAAGGTGTAGTTGCCCGCGAGCGTAACAGTAGCTCCAACCGCTTTGCCAAGTTTGTGCCGGAGGGGATCGAGGGCCGCGTGCCGCACCGAGGGCCTTTGGAAGCGATGGTGCACCAGTTAGTCGGGGGCCTGCGCTCGGGCATGGGCTATCTCGGGTGCAACACCATCCCGGAACTCCAGACAAATGCCCGCTTCGTCCGCATCTCCGGCGCCGGCCTGCGCGAAAGCCATGTGCACGATGTGATCATCACCCGCGAGGCACCGAACTACCACGTCGAGTGACACTCGCCATGTCGGGCGACGGCGCTCCGCGCAGAAACAAGAGCCTGATTAGCTTCTGTGATGCAAGCGATCAACCTACTGAGCAATGGGTAGTACTTACGGGGCGCGCAGATACCTCAGTCGATATTGTGCGTTTGGCCTGCTCCCCAAAATTCGCACACTTCTGACTACGAAATCGTATGTTCGAGGAGGAGCGGGAAATGTCGAGGAGCAAGCACACGGAAACGCAGAGGATCGGAGCGGTTAAGCAGGTGGCGGCTGGTCGCAAGGCGGAGGATGTAGCGCGCGAGAGTGGGGTGAGCACGCACACGATATACGCCTGGCGGTCGAAGCATGACGGCATGGATATGAGCGAGGCGCAGGAAGCCAAGCGGCTGCGTGATGAAAATGGCCGCTTGGGCAAGTTGGTGGCTGATTTGAATTTGGATAAGGGAGCGCTGCATTCGGTGATTGAAAGAAACGGATGGAGCTCACAGCGATGAAGGCCTCTGTTGAGCACATCCGCGAGAAGTTTGCCTTCACCGAGCGCAGGGCCTGCGGTTTATTGCTGTTTCCGATTTCGACGTATCGATACAAGCCACGGCAGAACGATGTCAACGTCAACTGAATAATTTCCGACTTCGGGCGCTTGAATATTCCTCACTTTAGGCGGGTTGAGGTTGTTAGATCGAGAGGGAGTATGTGGCCGGGGGCGGAGCCCGCAGCCACATACTCCCTGAGTGAATCCGAGGTCGGGCTTCTTCCTTTGCAGGATCTTTGGCGGCGATGACACCGGCTTTCTTCTTTTCCTTCAACCGGTAGCTTTCGCCCTTGATGTTGATCGTGGTGGAGTGGTGCAGCAGCCGATCCAGGATCGCTGATGCGATGACGTTGTCGGCGAAGATCGAGCCCCAGTCTCCGTAGCTCTTGTTCGAGATCAGGATGATGGAGCTCTTCTCGTATCGCTCGCTGAACCAGCTGAAAGAGGCAGGTGGCGGCGAAAGGATCGAGAGACAAATAGCCCATCTCGTCCAGGATGAGCAGCCTCGGCTTGACCAGCAGCGTCAAGCGTTCTTTCAGCTTGTTCTCGTCGCGGGCACGTTGGAACTGCTGGACCAAGTCCTGCACGGTGACGAAGTAGAACGAGTAACCCGCCACGATCGCTTCCGTTCCAAGCGCGATACCGAGATGCGTCTTGCCCACGCCCGGAGGCCCGAGCAGCAGCACGTTCTCCTTGCGCTCGAGGAAGGCAAGCGAGGCCAGCTCCCGCAGCTTGCGCTTATCGACAGAAGGCTGAAAGTAAGGTCGAACTGGTCCAGACCCTTGTTATAGGGGAAGTGCGCCCACTGGGTTTCTTTAACAGGACGTTCCTCGTGTGTTTGGCCTGGCTCTCCGCCTCGAGTGCCTGCTCGAGGAAGTCCAGATAAGGCAGGTCCTTGCTCGCTGCTTCTTCGGCGATGGCTTCGTAGCAGTTAGGCAAGTAGGAGAGGCGCAGCCGCAGCATGTGGTTGAGCAGGCGTTCAGACTGAAGCCACATGGGCCACCTCCTCATAGATCGCCAGCGACCGGAACCCTACTTCCGGTACGACATAGTGCAGCCCGACGCCGGGCTATGAGTCAGCTCCGAGATCAGTGCTGGCTGGAGACTGGCTGGCGAGACTTGCGCGGCAGACCGGCGTAATGCGCAGGTTCGACCACGGTCACCGTCACACCGCCGAAGTGGCTGAGGGCATGCACCATGCAGTGCAGCAACGTCTCTGCATCTTGCCGCTGGGTAAACTCCACGTACTGCATCCTCGACCAGCAGAACGTCAGCGCGAAGCCATAAAGCCGCCTGCCATCCCAGTTGACAAAGTGGCCCCAGTCCACCTGCGCCTGCTCGCCCGGCGCTGTCTCGAAGCGGACAAAGACCCGCTCCTGGCCTTTGCTCCGCCACGGCCGCAGCACCTTCTTCACCTGGGTCAGTCCACCGTCGTAGCCGCGCTTCTGTATCTCCACAAAGAGCCGGTTGGCGTTCTCCACACCCTGCTCCCAGCGCTCCCGCAGACAGGACCGCCATGGGTCCACCTTTCAGCTCTTCGGCTGACACTCGTACCTGGGCGGCGCCTGCTTCAGATACTTCCGAACCGCCTTGCGGTCCATCTCCAACCGCCGCGCAATCTCGCTCACACCCAACCCGTCGAATCCTGCGGCGGGCTTTCCAGCACGGCCAGTCGCGGGACGACGCTTTTCGAAGTTTCGGTTCTCACACAAGATCGGAGAAACAGCATGAGCTACGCAATTGTTGACTTCGGCAAGATCGGCCAGGCGCTGGCCCACGCGTTTGCGCGAAAGGACATGGACGTGACGGTCGCGAGCCGCCACTAGCCTACCGAGCTGGAACGGCAGGCTCGTGCGATTGAGCCGAAGGTTGTTGCCAAGTCGCTGGAGGAAGCGCTCAAGGCGGATACGATCTTTCTGGCTGTTCCGTTTGGGAACATCGAGAGGTTGCAAAGGCGCTGCCGAGTTGGGAGGACAAGACGATCATCGACGCGATGAATTCATCTCCCCTCCCGCTTGAGAAACTCGATGGTCTCCTGTCGCAGCATTCGCAGCAAAGTCGTTCGCCGGTGCCAAATTCGTGAAGGGCTTCAATCACCTGAGTGCGGCCAAGCTGACGACCGATCCGCAGGTCGAGGGAGGATACCGAGTGGTGTCTTTGTAGAGCGACGATGACGATGCGGTCGCTCCCATGGTGGAGGTCGCTAAAGAACTGGGGTTCGCACCCGTGAAGCTGGGCAAGCTGAACGAGGGGGATGGCATGTGCATGCACGCGGCGCAACTTGGGGGCACCTGATCTTTCAGGATGTGTTCAAGAAGCAGCAGTAATGGGTTTGCGATTGCGGGCGAGAGGGATGATTGCGAACGGTTCCATTCATGCGGACGCACTTGACCAAGGAGAGGAGAGAATCGACGAGCACCGAAGAAGAGAATGTGCAGGCTGTGAAGAATTTCTTTGCAGCGATTGGAAGCGGCGACATTCGTGGCGCAGGGAGGCCGGGTTTTGGTCGTCGGAGTTGCTACTGGGAAGGTCAAGGCCACCACTAAGACGTTCAAGGACGATTGGGTCTTCGACATCTCCGTTCGAATTGGCAAACTGACAAAGATTCGGGAGTACCTCGACACTCAAGCCTTGGCGAAAGCTTCGGCAGTGGCGTCTATGCGAATCGGGCTGGAGTAGAGCAACATATTCCGCTGTTCGAGCCGTACACGAAGGACCGGCTGCAGGCGGCGATTGAGCGGGTTGCCAGGATTTTGGGCCAGGACCTTAGGACACAGAATTCGATCCTCAATACCCGTCTGCCGGACGGCTCCCATGTCGCCGTAGTGGGAGCGCCATCGTCCGTCAGTGGGCCGACCTTGACCATGCGCAAGTTCAACCGCTGGTACACCTCCGATGAACTGATTGATTCCGAGAGTATGCCTGCACGTGTGCGGGACACTGTGGTCGAGCTGATTGGCAAGAAGAAGAACGGCATCATCAGCGAGGGGACTGGCTCAGGGAAGACCACGCTCATGAAGGCATTCCTTGACCACATCCCGGAGACCGAGCGTCTACTCATCATAGAGCAACCGGCAGAGCTGAAAGTCGCTCATAAGAATGCTGTTCGCTGGGAGGCGGTCGAGGAGATTCCGGTGCAGGTTGCCATTACCCCTAGTGAGCTACTGGCAGCAGCTCTACGTCATCGGCCGGACCGGATCATCATGGGCGAGATTCGCAACGAATGCGGGTACGACTTGCTCCGAGCGATGAACACTGGGCATGGTGGAACATTGTCTACGATCCACGCGAAATCTGCGTGGGATGCGCTGAATCGTCTCTCCAATCTTGCCCTTGACGTGACCCCATTTTCCGTCCAGGGCCTCTCCCTGGCCAGTTCCAACAGACGTTGCCGCAACGCCCCGTCGTTGCGGCAACTCTGATAGCGGTAGGTCATCCTCGGCACTCCAGCCAGCTCGCAGACGCGGCCCTCGCTGGCACGGAACTCTTCCAGCAAGCGCCTCACTTCTGCCCCTCCGTGCTACGAGCTGAGGGAGTTCTTTCTTAGGACCGACTGCAGCATATTTTTGTCCAGGCTGAGATCGGCGACTAGCCTTTTGAGTAGAGAGTTCTCATCCCGGAGGTGCTCCACCTCTTCAGCCTCGCTCACATCCATGCCGCCGTACCTGGCCTTCCACGCATACACCGTGTGCTTGGACACACGTTGTTCCCGGGCCACATCCTCAACCTTGCGCCCGGGTTCCACCTGCTTCAGCACCGCGATGATCTGCGCCTCTGCGTGCTTGCTCCTGCTCATCCCTCTTCCTTGTTCAAATCGTATTCCCGCCCGGACGAACTGGAAGGCTCACGTCAGCGGGAACAACACAAGAAACCAAGAAATAGCACCGCTCCAGAAGCCAGCAACATCAGCCCTCCCCGTTTCTGTGCGGCAAGCAAGATGCGATACAAGACTGTACGCCCCCGTAGATCGATGACCTGCCCAAGAGACGTGCCCGACATTAGTCCAATGCGTTTAGCTTCCTTGGAGCTGGTCACTGGTTCAGTAGAAACACCAGAAATCGTCAACTCCGCTTCTCGACTTCCTCAGATTGCGATCTGCACTCGACCAGTAGGCACAGGAGGGGACGTGCGATGCGTGCGTCTTTCAAAAGAATAAACATCCGCCGCAAGCTCTCATATCTCGCAGACATCGCGAAAGATTACAGTGGCTGAGGATTTTTCAACCAGAAGCCAGGCGGAACTCCGGAATCATTCACGTTGCAACTGACAGTGAGGTGCTGCAGCGGAGCCCATGCATTGGAGTTCCACATGAGGCTGGTGAACTTAGCTTGTACAGATGAAGGTAAAAGCTTTACATTCCACCGGAGACGACGCTGCGGAACCAGTTTCATGAACACGCAGCACCCGCATTCGGGTGGAGGAGCGCTGAGCTGCTCCAGCAGAAAGAAGGAGCAGCCGTGCTCTGCGGGATAGATACTACCTCGAGAAGCTCTTGACGCAAATCTTCTTGACAAGAGTTTTCCCGCATCAGTAGAACTGGTCGCCAGCGAATGGAAGCGCATACATTTTCGACGTGGAAGCGCTTCAACCATCTGCGCGGAATCCTACCTCGGAGGCAGCAATGCGTTATGTCTGCAAGGCCCTTGCTTCGGCAATCCTCATACTCACCTGCTCTGCGGTTTGGGGCCAGAGCACAACCAGCTCACTTGTAGGCACCATCGCCGACAGCACGGGAGCCCTCCTACCTGGCGCCAATGTCACGGTCACCAACAAGGCCACCGATGTCGCTTACCATGCCACCGTCGACGCGCAAGGCGCTTATCGTGTTGCCCAGCTTCCTCCTGGAACGTACAGTGTTCAAGTTACAGAGCCTGGATTTCAAACTTACGACATTCAGCAGATCACCCTCGAGGTTGACCAGCAGGCTCGCCAGGATATAACACTGCCTGTGGGCCAAAGCAGCCAGACCGTCGAGG
>CAXTPL010000005.1:26099-28838 GCA_964246065.1 uncultured Acidobacteriaceae bacterium | reverse complement strand
ACCGGCACTTCTGTAGTAAGTATCTCAGTGGCAGGCCTCCGAGAAGATGACATCAGCTACCTCTACGACGGCATCGAAACCCGCAATGGGTGGTACGGGGCGGCCGGCCTCCTTCCGTCGATTGACAACATCCAGGAGTTCAAAGTTGAGCAAGCAGGGTCTTCTGCGGCGTTTGGAGATGCCGGGGGCTTTATCAATGTTGTAACGAAGTCCGGCACCAACCAAACCCACGGCACCCTCTACGAGTTTCTTCGCAACAACGATCTTGATGCTAGGGCATACTTTGATCCGCTTACAGGTCCGCCGGCGTTTCATCAAAATCAATTTGGCGCAAGCCTGGGCGGCCCGATCCTGAAAAACAAGATGTTTTACTTCATCAATTATGAAGGTTTCCGCCAAACGCAGCCGAACGACACCATCACGACTGTACCTACTGCAGCAGAGTTGGCTGGAAACTTTAGCGCGCTTCCGCTGCAACTGGTTAACCCGTATACAGGAGCGCCTTTTGCAGGCAACATCATCCCCACCACTTCGTTCTCTCCGGTTGGGACCAAGCTGCTGACCTACTTTCCTGCGGCGAACGGAACATACGCTGGAGGGAGCAACTATCTCGCGGTAACCGACACAACCGACAATTGGGATCAGGGCAGCGGTCGGATCGACTATGTAATCTCAAGCAAAGACACCGTCTTCGGTCGCTATACGCAGCAGGCGCAAACGACAGTGCTCGGCGGCATCAACATCTATAATTCACAAACATTCCCGACGCATCCTAGGAGCATTGCAACTGGATGGACACACGTTTTCAATCCCACACTGGTCAACAATCTCCGCTTCGGCTTCACTCATACTGAGACGGGTGAGACCCGCGCCTTTGGCTTCGATCCCACGTATGCTAATCCGGTCGGCTTGAAGAACGTCGGTCTCGAACCCGGATCCTACGGCGTACCGCGTCTTTCGATTGCCGGCTTTGCTAATCCCGGTGGCGCGAACGGCACGGAGGTAATCCGCGAAGGGCTCTTTATGGTGACCGATGGGGTCTCTTTGACAGAAGGGAGGCACAATATCACGGCTGGGGTCGACATTCGGTACGATCCCACCTATCTGTATGAGGACTGGCAGGGAACCAACCTGTCGTTCAACGGGAACTACACGGGCAACTCGATTGCCGATCTCCTGGTAGGAGTTCCCTCGTCGGGCGGAAGTGCGGATGGTGATCCCACGCTCAACTTTCGCAGGTGGTACCAAGCCTACTACGTAGAAGACAGCTTTCAGGTCAACAAGCGCATGAACATCAATGGCGGGGTTCGGTATGAGTACGCACAGCCGCCGGTGGACACACGCAATCATGTGGGGAGTTTCGACCTGGCTACTGGGACCTCTCTCACCTACCCCAATACTGGCTCGCTAGGACTCAGCCGACAGATGGTGCACCCGCGTTACCTGAATTTCTCTCCGAGGGTCGGCTTTAATCTTCTCCCGTTTGCAAACGGCAACACAGTGGTGAAGGGAGGCTTCGGCTTATACTACCTGCAACCTAACCTGAATCAGTATGAGGTTGAGGTCGATACGCCGAAGTATTATTCGGTCAACTTCTACAATAATTCCCCCGCGGGGCAGCCTTTGGCCTTTACCGCAGATCAGCTCTTCAATCCCGCACTTGCCGGAACTTCACCCGGCTCCGGGCAGTCTGTATCCTTTATCAACCCGAATAACGCAACCCCTTATAGCTATGAGTGGTCTCTCGGCGTTCAACAAACCTTTTTGAAGACCTGGCTCTTGGATGTGACGTATCTCGGCTCGGCAGCGCACCACTTCGAGCAGCGAATTATTTCGAACCCCCTCCTGCCGAATGACACCACGCGCTACCCACTGTATCCTGGTGGCGCTCAGGAAAATCTTAACGAAGGAAGCTCGATCTACGACGCACTCACGGCTCGAGTAGAAAGGCGTTATGCGTCCGGGTTTTCGTTCCTGGGAGCCTACACTTTCTCGAAGTGTCTTTCTGACCCTTGGCAGGACCAGTTCAGCTGGCATCCACTCAACACCAAGCTCGACCGCGGACATTGTGCGGACGATCTCAATCATCGACTCAGTCTCAACTCAATCTACGAGCTTCCTTTCGGTCAAGGAAAGAAGCTTCTCAATCAAGGCGGCTTGCTAAACGAGGCGGTCGGCGGATGGCAGGTAAGCGCCATCGCCAGCTTCTACACCGGTCCATGGTTAACACTTAGCAGCAACCAGAACCTTGGTAATTTCATCAATGCGTCGCCCGAAGTAACCGGTCCGGTGAACAATTCGTCCGCGAGCAAAGGCCTGGGTAAAAACGGCAAAGTGGGTCCGTACTTCAACGTGCAGAATGTGCGGGCAGTCACTACGCTGGGCGTCCAGGGCAATGCAGGGGTCGCCAATCTTCGGTCTCCAGGGGCACAAGACTGGGACCTAGCTCTCTTCAAAAGTTTCGAGATTACAGAGCGTTCTAATCTCACCTTTCGTACAGATTTTTTCAACGCCTTCAATCATGCAAACTTCACAGGATTGGTCACCAACGTAAACACAAGCAATTTCGGAGATGTCAGCAGTTCGTTGGCAGGACGGGAGATTCAACTCAGCCTTCGACTGAACTTTTGAGGCGAAGGAGTATGATCAATAGATGGAAGCCACTGCGCCGAGTCGTGGGTGTGGTTCTCACTTTTGCCGTGGGGGGTGTAACTGAGGGGAACCCCGCCGCCAAAACGG
>CAXTPL010000005.1:15677-26089 GCA_964246065.1 uncultured Acidobacteriaceae bacterium | reverse complement strand
CTGGGAACGCCGACGGCAAAAGCTGCGAACTCTCATAGCCTCAGGCTTGAGATCGAATCAGATCGTACTGCTGACCCGGCCTGTCCATCCTCGTCCGACATCAGCCGATTACTTTCCGCTGCAAGCCATTCGATGCAGCAAGAGCAGTTTGGCGCAGTCGTGGCCCTGCTTCGACCTGCGCCCCTCGAAGCTTGTGACGCTCGCATCGATCTTTTGCTTGGGGCTGCGCTCGAAGGGTCGGGAAATAGCGCTGAGGAGCAACTCATCCTAGAGCAAGCTCACCAGCGATGGCCCTCAAATCCAAGCGTGGCGGCCTCGTTGGCTCGACTGTATTGGCTAGCTCGTGAACCAGCACAAGCAGCGAAGGCGCTGGCTTCCGTTGGTGTTACGCCCACCACGCCCTTGCAGGAACTCGAGTTACGAGCTAATGTTTACCTGGCCGTCCATCAATTGGCTCCTGCACAAGCCGCGGCAGAAGCTGCGTACCGTAAAAGTCCGTCTACGGAGATCTTACTTTTGCTGGCCAATATCATTCAGACACAGGGCCGCGCTCACGATGCCCTCACTCTGCTGGAGAGCAGGCGGAAAGAGAATCAAGCCTCGGCTCCTTTTCTCATAACGATTGCCGAAACCGAATTCGATTCACAGATCTACGCCGCCGCTCACCAGGATCTCGCAGAGGCCCTCCGCCTTGACCCAAAGTCCTACCAGGCTCATTATTTGCTCGCAAACACACTGGTTCAGCAAACCAAGGCCCAAGAAGCGGTATCGGAGTACGAGATGGCTATCCAGATCGCCCCAGGTAAACCGCGAACGTACCACCAACTCGCACTCGCCCAGGTTATTCTAGGAGACGTGAACGGCGCTCGCGAGTCACTTCAACAGTGCGTGGCCGCAGATTCGAAGTATGCTCCCGCGTACACTGAGCTTGGAAAGCTTCTTTTGCAACAGGGTCGTTATGCTGAAGCCGTCGAGCCGCTTCAAAAAGCCATCGAATACGGCCCCACGCAGGAGTTCCCATATTATTTCCTGACCCGAGTCTACGCTAGGCTGGGCCAAAAGCAGCAAAGCGACGAGATGCTTGAGCGTTATAAGTCCGTTAAAGAAGCGAATCGTAAGCGCCCGGCCCGGACTGGACGCGATGATCTGCCGATTGCCGGTCGAACTGCTTTTAGCGGTTTGCCACACAGATCAGAGCCAAAACCGTGACGTGTCTGCTACCTATAAACCGGCGTAAGACAAGCGCTGTGACTAAGATATGCCTGATCCTGTCAGCGCTTCTTTTGTCAATTAATCTGCGCGCGCAGACCACTATCTCTGTCGCCACTGTTAACAACGGCGACATGATTGTCATGCAGAGACTTTCTAAGGTGTTCGAACGAGAGCACCCGGAGATCAAGCTGGACTGGATCGTCCTGGAAGAGAACATCCTGCGCGAGAAGACGACTACAGATGTCGCTGCACATGGGGCGCAGTACGATGTGGTGACGATCGGCCCGCTCGAGACGCCGATCTGGGGCCGACGCGGGTGGCTGCTTCCGTTAACCAGCCGGCTCCCCCCAGCCTACGAAGAAGGCGATTTGCTTAAGTCCATTCGTGATGGAGCATCTTACAACGGCAAACTGTATGCTCTGCCGTTCTATGCGGAAAGCTCGCTTACTTACTATCGTAAGGATCTCTTCCAAAAGGCTGGGCTCACGATGCCGGCGCAGCCCACCTATGCCGATATAGCCCGGTTCGCCAAAGTGCTCCATGATCCTACGCACGGCGTTTATGGCATCTGTCTGCGCGGCAAGCCTGGTTGGGGAGAAAACATGGCTTACATATCCACTCTCGCCGATACTTTTGGTGGTCGGTGGTTTGATGAGAACTGGGTCCCTCAACTAACCTCTCCGGAGTGGCACGACGCAGTACGCTTTTACGTCAGCCTGCTTCAAGCCTACGGTCCTCCTGGAGAAAGCTCCAATGGGTTTAACGAGTCACTGACGCTCTTTGAAAATGGCCGTTGCGCTGTGTGGGTCGACGCTACCGTAGCCGCCGGAACTCTTTCCGATTCTTCACAATCTAAGGTATCAAGCACCGTGGGTTTTGCGCCTGCACCCGTCGCAAACACTCCGATCGGCGCGCGCTGGCTATGGTTTTGGGCGCTTGCAGTGCCTTCATCTTCCAAACATCCCGGGGCCGCACTCCAGTTTATCGAGTGGGCCACCTCCCGGAACTATATCCAACTCGTTGCAGCCCAGCGCGGCTGGGCCGCTATCCCGCCAGGCACTCGAGCCTCAACCTATCATCAGCCTGCGTACCTCGCAGCGGCTCCTTTCGCTACACTCACCTATCAGTCCATACTCGCAGCCGACCCGCTTCACCCAACGGAAAAGCCGGTGCCATACACGGGTATTCAATGTCCCGTCATCGCGACCTTTCCCACGATCGGAGATCAGGTGGGGCAGCTGATCGCGTCAGCGCTCGTTGGAACAATCTCAGTCGACGATGCCCTTAAAGCAGCACAGGCAGCGGTTGAACGCATCCAGGAGCGCCATCATGAAGCTGCGAAAGGTGAACGGAGAGAATGAGCGTCGACAAAGAGAACGCTTCACAAAGCACGCCGGAGGGCCGTCAAGGTCAATCTGGTGGCTCGTACCTCAAGCTGCCCTCGATCGTCGTCCTGCTCGTATGGTCTGTCATTCCCCTGCTGATGACTCTTTGGTTTTCCTTTCGGCGCTATGACCTGATGGAGCCAGATCAAACAGGTTTCGACGGCATCGGTAACTATCGCTATCTCTACTCCGATCCCGGGTTGATGGTCTCGATCTGGCATACGGTCCTCCTTGTAGGCGCTGTGCTCGTCATCACGATCGGCCTGGGAACCCTTCTCGCCGTTCTTTTCAATCAAGAGTTTTTCGGTCGCGGCATCGCCCGCGTGCTGACGCTCGCTCCTTTCTTCGTGATGCCTACAGTGAGCGCGCTCGTTTGGAAAAACATGATGTTGCATCCTGACAACGGCGTTGCCGCCTTTGTCATGCGCAGCGTTCACCTCACACCCATCGATTGGTTCGCTGTCGCGCCTATGACTTCCATCATCGCTATCGTCTCGTGGGAGTGGCTTCCGTTCGCTTTTCTCACCCTCCTTACCGCAGTGCAATCTCTGGATGCAGAGCGTATGGAAGCTGCTCGCATGGATGGAGCCGGACCGCTCGCATTGTTTCGCTACATCATCTGGCCGCATCTGGATCGTGCCGTCATCGCCGTCACCATGATCGAAAGCATCTTTCTGCTTGGCATCTTCGCTGAGATCTACGTAACCACTTCCGGTGGTCCGGGTTACGCCTCCTCAAATCTTGCTTTTCTTATCTACCGCTACGCCCTGTCGGAGTACGACATTGGAGGAGCTTCGGTATGCGGGGTCATCGCCATCGTCCTCGCAAATCTCCTGGCGATTCTTCTTATGCGTTCTTTTGCTCGAAATGTGGAAGGGTAAAGACAATGGGCGCGAATACTCTCCGTCGTAAGTGGGCTATGACACTCCTGGGATGGTCTGTGGCGCTTATCATCTTCTTCCCGATTTTTTGGATGATGCTCACCAGCTTCAAATCTGAAGCGGAAGCTATTTCGCGCGTTCCGCACTTGTTATTTACGCCCACGCTTGAAAACTACAGGGCCGTCCAGGAGCGCGCAAACTGGTTCCACTTCGCTTGGAACAGCATTGTAGCCTCCGTGGGATCCACTCTCCTCGCCCTGTTGTTCGCCATTCCTTGCGCCTACTCGATGGCCTTTCAATCGAAGAAGTACGTCAAGGACACCTTGCTGTGGATGCTCTCTACAAAAATGATGCCCTCCGCCGGTGTGCTTGTCCCCATCTATTTAATCTGCCGCAACCTGAACCTTCTCGACACGCGCTTCTGCCTGGTTGTCGTTTACACGCTCATGAACCTGCCCATTATCGTCTGGATGATGTTCACTTACTTCAAGGAGGTTCCAAGTGAAATCCTTGAGGCTGCTCGCATGGAGGGCGCGCGGCCGCTGCGGGAGTTCGTCGATCTGCTGCTCCCGCTTTCGATGCCCGGCATCGTCTCCACTAGCCTGCTCGCAATAATTCTCTCCTGGAACGAGGCATTTTGGAGTCTCAACCTAACCTCCACAAATGCCGCTCCGCTCACTGCCTTTATTGCATCGTTCTCGAGCCCGCAGGGTCTCTTCTACGCCAAGTTATCGGCAGCTTCCACTATGGCCATCGCTCCCATTCTTGTCTTAGGATGGCTGACACAGAAACAACTTGTACGCGGCCTCACCTTTGGCGCGGTCAAATAGAAGAGCTCGGGAGTGCGATATGGCGACGGTAGAACTCAAACAGCTCCGCAAAAGCTATGGTACAGCGGAGATCATCAAAGGGGTCGACCTTACGATTGAAGATCGCGAATTGACCGTGTTTGTAGGTCCGTCTGGCTGCGGGAAATCTACCTTGCTCCGCATGATCGCCGGCCTTGAAGAGATTACCTCCGGCGACCTGTTCATTGATGGCCAAAGAGTCAACGATATTGCCCCGGACAAACGGGGTCTAGCCTTAGTTTTTCAAAGTTACGCTCTTTACCCCCATATGAGCGTTGCGGACAACATGGCGTTCAGCTTAAAGCTAGCCGGAGTCCCAAAAGAAGAACGGACCAGAAAGATAGCCCTGGCTGCCCGCACCCTGCACCTCGAACCCTATCTCGAGCGTAAACCGAAGGATCTTTCGGGGGGCCAGCGGCAGCGCGTCGCAATCGGGCGGGCGATCGTTCGAAATCCACGTGTCTTCCTTTTTGACGAGCCGCTTTCAAATCTCGACGCCGCGCTGCGCGTCAAAATGCGCCTTGAACTCACCCGCCTTCATGCTGAGCTAAACGCCACAATGATTTATGTGACTCACGACCAGATCGAGGCCATGACCATGGCCGATCGCATCGTAGTTCTGCAGGGCGGGACCATTGAACAGGTGGGCGAGCCTATGGAGCTTTACCGCAACCCATGTAATCAATTCGTAGCCGGCTTTATCGGCTCGCCACGCATGAATTTCCTTCCCGTTCGGTCGCAGGTATTAAATCCCCATGCACGCATCCTCACGTTTTCCGGTGGAACATCACTGAGCCTTCCCGCAACCGGCGTTGCCCTTAACGGCAGTTGCGAGATCGCCACTGTCGGCATCCGTCCCGAGCACATCTCGATTGCGACCTCCAACGGTTTGCCCGCGCAGGTCCAATTGGTCGAGCGCCTGGGTGGCGAAAGCTATGTCCACGTTGAGGTACCCGGAGGGGAGACTCTTATCGTCCGGTCAACCGGAGAGGTTGACCTCAAGTCAGGTCAGCAGGTCCATCTCAACCTGGATCTTGCCTTCCTGCATCTTTTCGACCAATCAGGCAAAGCCTTACCAAAGCAGAGTTAAAGTTCCGTCTTCAACCGTCCCTCCGGTGGGGCGCCATTGCTTTTAGCAGGAAAGGTTTTTACCCATGTCACCTCCAATCGCGCTGAACCAGTCCAATCTCTCCAAGCTGCGCTCCGACGTCGCCGTTCCGGCTTTTGACAGGTCCTTGCTTCCGCAACACACGGTGCATATGGGGGTCGGTGGCTTCCACCGCGCGCATCAGGCTGTTTATCTTGACGATCTCATGCACCTCCCTGATGCGGAACGTTGGGGAGAGTGCGGTATCGGCGTCCTGAAAAGCGACTCCCGCATGCGGGATGCACTTAAGCCGCAGGACTGCCTCTACACGGTCGTGGAACGAAGCGAAGACGCTCAGGTGGCCCGCATTATTGGCTCGCTTGTGGACTACGTATATGCCCCGGCCGAACTGGAGACGGCCGTTGAGAAGATCGCTGATCCCGCCTGCCGTATCCTCTCACTTACAATTACTGAAGGCGGTTATTTTATTGATGAAGCTACCGGCGCGTTCAACGATGCGCATCCCGATATACAGCACGATCTCGACCACCCACACAGTCCGGTCTCCTCTCTCGGGCTGATCGCTCTCGCCCTTGATCGCAGACGTACGCGCGATCTCCCGCCGCTTACCATCATGTCCTGCGACAATCTGCAAGGCAACGGCGACGTCATCAAAAGGGTTCTCGAATCCTTCACCGAAATGCGCAATCCCCACCTGCGCCGCTGGATAAACGCCAACGTAGCATTCCCTAACAGTATGGTCGATCGCATCACCCCGGCGACCACGGCTGCCGATATCGCGCTCGTTTCCGACGCCTTTGGAATATCTGACAGGTGGCCGGTCGTCACCGAGCCGTTTCGCCAGTGGGTGATTGAAGATCACTTTACCGCCGGCAGGCCGCCATGGGAGCGGGTCGGAGCTGAAATCGTGGCCGATGTCGCTCCTTACGAAATCATGAAGATGCGTCTGCTAAACGGCAGCCACCTGGCCATGGCCTACCTCGGCGCCATCGCAGGCTTTACTTACGTCCACGAAATCATGCAGGATCGGCTCTATCTTGCCTTCATACGCGAGTTTATGGAGGAGGTAACTCCTGTCGTGCCGCTCATTCCAGGAACCTCCATCCCGGAGTACAAAGCCACCCTTATTGCGCGCTTCTCCAATCCCACCATCAATGACCAGGTCACGCGCATTTGCTCTGAGGGCTCAGCGAAAATGCCTAAGTGGGTGCTGCCATCGATTGCGGAGCTGCTGGATCGACGTGCGCCCACCCCTTTACTTAGCCTCGTCATTGCCAGTTGGTTCTCCTATCTCGGACGAGAACAGGATGAGCGTGGAAATCCCATGCAGATCATCGATGCTCGCGGCGAGGAACTTACCGCAATCTGCAGAAGCTCCAAAGCTGACCCAAAGCCGTTGCTGACGGTAAGGTCCATCTTCGGTGACGTACTCCCGGCAAACGTTGCCTTCGTAGCCGAGGTGGTAAAGGCTTTGCAAGTTCTGTCTGAAAGGGGCGCAGCAGCGACCATCCACTCCTACCTTAAAGGCGGAAACCTCTGAAGTGGCATGCCACCGCACCTTCAGTCGGAATATGCTGTTCACTCTCAGCAGGAAATTTTTCTGCGATGAGATTCGAGCCATCAGCTTGACCGGTTCGACGACCTAAAACACGGAACAGCAGCCTTGAGTGTATAGAGCGCCACCAGGCTGCCATCCGCAACTTCGCCCTGCTTCGTTCCCTTTTTAAGCCTCTATTCTCCGGCTTGCTCCGCTTTTGGCCGCACCGACGCTCGCTCGCGCACATCCTTCGTCCTCCTCGACCCGAATGCCCTCAACGGTCCATCCGGTTAAGGATCGGCCCGAGCAGGTAGGCGACGAAAAATCCGCAGCTCCAGATCAGTGCCGATCCCCACAGAACAGCTCGGCTCAACCTGCTTACGGTTGTGCAGGTATCGGGATCGTCAGCCGCGCACGCCTCGCCCGCTCGCAAACGTGGCGACACCACGTACGTCATCAAAAAGCTGGCGGCGATCAAAACACCCGCGATGCTGAAGGTCCACACCTTGTGACGGGAAAAACTGACCAGCCACGGCGCAGCCGAAAGCAGCGAAGCTACCGCAGTCCCCATGCCGAGCAGAACCAGGATAGAGGGCAGCGCACAGCAGATCAGCGTACTGAAAGAGCTGAAAAGCGAAAGGTAGTTAAGCCACGCAGCGCCGGCGCTTCGACGCTCAACAGAGATGGGCGCAGATGCGTGCTTCATTGGGCCTCCGTAATCGCGCTATAGCGGAGCGTATCGGGCACCTTGCCTTTGGCGGCTTGCGGAAGCAGGCCGGTGACGACCACGGATTTGCCAAGGAGCGACGCGACGTCTGTACGTGGGGTTGCCGAGGCCAGGGCATACCGGTCCTGCGTTCCTGCAACTTCAAGAAAAGGGTGGTCGGAGGTGCCGCTTACCTTGCCTTTCGCGATGATGGTGGCGTCTTTATGCGTGAATCCATTCTTCTCGACAGCCGCATTGAACTGCTGCATGGAGGCATTGTTGCCAGGGGTGAGCTTGATCGTCACCAGCCCGGTGTTTAGATCGACATCCACCGTGTTTACGCCGGAGATGCCTTTCATTGAGACGTGGATCGCATGCGCGCAAGGGGTGCAGTCCATGCCGAAGACGGTAAGGCTGACCTGCTCGTACTCGGCATGGGCTGCAAGAGGCGCGAAAGCGAGAGCGCCTGCCAGGATAGCTATTTTCATCATGGGTCCTTTCAATGGGAACTGGTGTGTGCGGAATACCGGAGATAGCTGAGGTTGATCGCGAACCGGATCCGCTCTTTTCCGTACAAGGTGGCGGAAGCATCGCGCAGCAAAGGCGCCTGAACGCCGCCGGACACGGCAACGTTCTTTAAAATTGCGAGGACGGAGGGACCGAGCCACACGCTCGTGGTGCTGCTGCCGGGTAGAGGGTGCCCTGCGGCCAGGATGCTGCCGGTATGTTCGCCGGTAAACTCGGCAAAGCCGCGGTAGTCCCACTGATCGTAGCCGCGCCGGAGCCCGCGCGGCCGATAGCCATACACGCCGCTCCAGGAGAAGGTCTCCGGTCTGCGGTCATGGGCGGCTTCGGCAAAGCGGGTGTACCCGCCACCGACCCACAGATACTGGCTTCGCGAAGCCAGGCCGGAGGCCAGCGTTGTCGCCACCCCAGGCGCTCGATGCAGTGTGGCCAGAGGGCCTGAGTCCGGCTGCGGACCGGGAACCACCACACCCAGGGACGCAGTGGACTCGATCCTTTTACCAACGCTGGTAACCGAGTGCAGGAACCGCCACGAAGCGCCGGCCGACCACTCGGTGCCCGGGAAGATGCGGCTTTCCGGCAGCGACCCGGCACCGAATGCCGCGGGCATAAACGCGTTCAGCGTCAGGTGCGGAGTCACACCATAGCCGAAGCCTGAGCCGGAAGAGAACTGCGTCCCAAGGGAGCCGTTTCGGCCGAAGATCCCGGTGTCCAGGCTGAGCTCCCGCTGGGAGTTGACCGGGGTGGCATAGCCAAAGACCGGCCCGTGATCTGCGGCGAAGAGCAGATGGGAAAAGGTAAGCACGCAGGCAACAGCCGCGAGGCGTTTCATGATCGATCCTTGGTTCTGAGCCAGATTGCGACACACGGGCACACAAAAGCGCGCCGTGCAGGTCACCGGAGGCAGGAGCGATCAGATACGAAGCGGCGTGAGGCGAGCGCCTCCGGAGCCTGGCGGAAAGTGTTCCACCCGGCGCACGATCAGCAGAGGAGCGGCGGTCTGTGTGAAGGGCAGTGTCGGAGCGAGCCAGACAATCGCCTGCCCATGCGCCAGGCTGGAGGGCGAAGGCGGGGCAAGCTGCGGCGGTGCATCGGCCTGCATCCTGGTTCGGCAGCAGCCCATCTTCGCCATTGCTCCGCAGTTGCCGTGCATGGAGCGGCAGCAGGCGGTCTCCTGCTGCGTCAGCCGCTCGCCTGCCAGGCACGCCCGCAGGGGCGCGGCGGCAAGAAGCAGGAGCAGGACGGCGACAGCAGTGGCGAGGCGGCGCACGGCTTTCAGTATATGCCGGTTTGCTGCCTGCTCCCTAAACCCGCAAGGCTGCCGTTCTAGGCAGAGGCGGCCGGTACGCTTTCCCCTGCAGCCCTGTGCAGCCTACCTGCCCGGGCGCCACGGTTACCGAGCCTCAAACCAGCCGCCCCACGCAGCCCCGCCGAACACACGGGCACCCTTGTATGCTGAAAGTGCGGCAAGGCGGGGGGAGTGCGGTCCATGGTGGTTGAGATCAGCGGCCTCAGCAAGGTGTATGCCACGCCCTCAGCCAGGGTGGTCGCCGTCGACGGCATCGATCTGGCAGTGGGCGCAGGCGAAATCTTCGGGCTGCTCGGACCGAATGGCGCCGGCAAAACCACAACCATCAGCGTCTGCACGACACGCGCCCTGCCCACGGGCGGACGGGTTGCCATTGCCGGCATCAACGTCGTCGAGCAGCCTGCGCGCGCGCGTGTGCAACTTGGCGTAGTGCCGCAATACAACACGCTTGACCGCTCGCTCACCATCTTTGAGAACCTCTACTACCATTGCCGGTACTTCGGCTTTTCCCGCGCGGCAGCCAGGGCTCGCTCGCGTGAGCTCCTTGCGCAGTTCCTGTTGCTCGAGCGCAAAGACGCTTACTCCTCCGAGCTTTCAGGCGGTCTTCAGCAGCGGATCCAGATCGCTCGCGCCATTGCGCACCGCCCTTCTGTACTCTTTCTCGATGAGCCCTCGGCGGGCCTCGATCCGCAAAGCCGCATCGCCATGTGGGACGCCGTGCGCGGGCTGCGCGGGGAAGGCATCACGGTCGTGCTGACCACCCACTACATGGAGGAGGCGGACGTGCTTTGTGACCGGGTCGCCGTCGTGGACCATGCCAAGGTCCTGGAGCACGAACCCCCGCCCCAGCTCAAGAACCACCAAGGCCCCGGGACCGTGGTCGAGCATACCCAGCCCGCAG
>CAXTPL010000005.1:10554-15667 GCA_964246065.1 uncultured Acidobacteriaceae bacterium | reverse complement strand
GTGGTCGAGCTTCGCCTCCGGGATGCCGGAGCATACCCGGAGCTCGCGCCCGTGCTGCAAGCCCTGCCCGCGGTCGACTCGGTTGAGCGCACCGCGCAAGGCGTGCGCCTTTTTGCCCGCGAAACCGAAGGGCTGCTTGCCCGCGTTATCCTTGCAGCCGAGCCCTTCGGCGTGCGCGATCTGTCTATCCAGGAGCCGAGCCTCGAAACTGTCTTCATCCGCCTCACCGGCAGAGAGCTGCGTGACTGACCCAATGGCCGCCTCCACCACGCAATCGAGCCCGCCGGCCGCCGTACCCGGCCGCATCTCCCCGGCCTCCTCAAACCGCCAGAGCGCAGCCCCTCCGCGCGCCGTACCCGTGACCGCCTTTTTTGCGCTCCTGCAGCGCGACTTTCGCGTGCTCCGCCGCGAACTGGGCCCGTTTGCCATCCGCGTGCTCATGCAGCCGTTCTTGTTTCTCTTTGTCTTTACCTACCTGATGCCCCGGATCGGCCAGGGCGCAGGCATGGTCGGCGGCACCAACTTCGCTACCGTCCTGCTGCCCGGCCTCATGGCCGTGGCTATTATGTTCACGGGCATCGCCGGCGTGGCGCTCCCGCTTTCGTCTGAGTTTGGCGTGACCCGCGAGATCGACGACCGTGTCATGTCCCCGCTCCCGGTCTTCCTGGTAGCGGTTGAAAAGGTAGTCTTCAGTACTGCGCAGAGCATCCTTGCCGCACTGCTGGTGATCCCGCTCGTCTACCTGGTGCCCGCCAGCCCGGTCCATGTGCACGTGGCCAGCTGGCCCATGTTTCTGTCCACCCTGCTTCTTGCCGGGCTTGTCTCAGGCGCGCTCGGCCTCGCCATCGGGTCCAATGTGCAGCCTCGCCAGATCGGCCTCGTGTTCTCCATCGTTGTCATCCCGATCACCTTTCTCGGCTGCGTCTACTATCCATGGGCGCTGCTGCACCATGTTCGCTGGCTGCAGATTGCAGTGCTGATCAACCCTATCGTCTACATGAGCGAGGGCTTGCGCACCGCGCTCACCCCGGCTGTACCCCACATGCCTCCCCTTCTCATCCTGCTCGGCCTTTCGGTGTCGCTCGCGCTGCTGGGCACGCTCGGGCTCAAGGGCTTTTTGCGCCGTGTCATCTCTTAACCAACTCGCCGTGGGCGCCATCGCCGCGCTCGCCTCCCTGCTGCTCGCCGGCTGCGGCGCTCCTTCGTTCACCCCGCAAACGGCGGGCGAGCTCCGCATCAACGCCCCGGGCAGCCTGCTGCTGCACACCGGCGAGCCGTTCCACCTGGCCGCCACGCTGGCTGCCACAGGAGAGCCGGCCGCAGTCCGGTGGCAGGTCGTCGCCAGCAACAATGCTGCCGCCCTCGGCTCCGGCACCATCGCCGCCGATGGCCTCTACACCCCGCCCGGCGTGCTTTCCCGCGACACGGTCAACGTCACCCTCGCCGCTCTCCCCATCCGGGGCGGCCCCGCGACCACTACCACCCTCACCCTGGCTCCCGGCTTTGCCGAGCCGCTGCAGCCTGAGAATGCCACCCTGGCTCCCGGCGCTTCGATCGAGCTCCGCGCCCAGCTTGCCGAGGTCGGCAGCGGAACGGTGCGCTGGCGCCTGGCCGCTCCTCTCGACACTCCAGCCGACCTGGGCACCTTGTCGCAGGGGCAATGCCGGCGCAGCTCCCGCCAGTTCACCACCTGCACGGTGACCTACACCGCGCCATCCCTACAGTCGGCCAACACGCGGCTTGCCGTGGTTGCAACCGCCGGAAGCCGGATCGCTCCCGCCGCCGCCGAACTGCGGGCCCAGCTCGTCCTGGGCACGGTAAACAGCAACCCGGCTCTCCACCAGGGCGAGCAGCGCGGCCCGATCGCGCTCGGCGGCTCCGGGGGCAACGACAACGACTTTGACACCTTTGACGACAGCACCGGCGCCCGCTTCATCGCGGACTGCTGCGGCGGCACGCTCGGCGCGCTGGTTGAAGACGCCGCCGGCACCCCCTACATCCTTTCCAACAATCACGTCCTTGCCACAGCCGACCAGGCCCACCCCGGCGACACCATCGACCAGCCCGGCCTGATCGACGACGCTTGCGTGCCGCTCCGGGAGCCCGGCGCGCAGCTCCAGCCCGTAGGCACCCTGCGCTATGCCGTCCCGCTCGCCGCACCCGGCACGAACGTCGACGCAGCCATTGCCTCGGTCGCCCCGAGCGCTGTGCGTGCAGACGGAGCCATTCTTGAGCTGGCGCCGGGCGTAGCCGGTTTCAACTCGGCCAGTTTCAACTCGGCCAGTTTCAGCTCGGCCAGTCTGGGCTCGGCCGGGCCGGCAGCCGGGTCGGGTGAAAGCCTGGATGCCTCCCTGCTCGACGGTCTTTCCGTTGTCAAAAGCGGCCGCACCACCGGGCTTACCTGCTCGACGGTCGATGCCGTGGACCTCCAGGTCGCGGTCGACTACTACAAGGACTGCGCCGAAACCCAGCCCTACCTCACCAAGCTCTTTACCGGCCAGATCGGTATTGGCGGCGATGCCTTTGCCGACAGCGGCGACTCCGGCGCTCTCGTGCTGGACGCCGCCAACGCCCAGCCGATCGGCCTGCTTTACGCAACCGCCACCGTGCCGGCAGGCTCGCGCCCCCAGGCAGCCGGCGGCCTTACCCTGGCAAACCCGATCGGCGACGTTCTCCGCGCATTGAGCAAAGGAGCAGGCTCACCCCTTACCGTGGCAGGCTCTCCCGCTCCACACCCGGTCACCTGCCTCAACTACGATCAGCCTGACGCCGGCACCCGGCCCACCTGGACCAGCCTCCCGCCCGACGAACAGGCCCGCGTAACGGCCGCCGCCGAAGCTGCCTCCGCGCTGCGCGGCTCCCGCACGGGCGTACTCGCCGTCGCACCTGGCGCCAGCGCGGATATTCCCGGAGCGGCTGCCGTGCTGGTCTACTTTGATCGAACGCGGCCGCCTACCTCGCTCCCCGCTGCCATCGCCGGGACGCCGGTGGTGCCGATCGCCTCCGATCCGGCCGCCATCGCGCGGGATCCGGCTCTTTGGCCGGCAGCGCCTGCCCCCCGGGGCAGCCTGCATCTCTCCGCCCCGGAGCTTGCCGCAGCCGAGGCCAAAGTGGCAGGCCTGGCGCCTCGCCTGATGCGGAATACAGCCATCTTCGGCGTGGGCGTCAGCCAAAGCCTGGACGATGCGCGCGAGCCCGCGCTCCTGCTGCTGCTGGACAGCGAAGCTGGCATCCTGGCTACCTCACAAGCGCTCAACGAGGCGGCAGACGAGCCTGCCCAGGCCGAAAGCGCAGCCTTGCCGGTCACCCTTGCGGGCATGCGGGTGCGGTACCTCCGGATGCATCGCTTTCGCATGACTCGCTCGAAGTACATAGCGCCCGGGGTAGCCTCAAGCTGCGCTCTGCGCTCGATTACCGCCCCGCGCTAGAGCTGCCCTGCTCCCCGCGCATCGCGCGCCAGCCTAGACAATCTGTGCTTCTGCCGCGGAGATTGCGGAAACTGCGGAGACTGCGGAGACTGCGGCAACCGGACGCCCAGGCTCTGCCGCTCGCACCTCCGGAAAGAACAGCATGAACACCGTTCCCCCGGCTCCGGCCGCTCCCCGCTGCCGGCTGCGCACCCTTAGCTTCACGTCATGCTTGCTCATGATCTCCGCGCTGACCCACAGGCCGAGCCCGGTGCCGGTCGCTTCCTTGGTGGTGTAAAAGGGCTCAAAGATGCGGCGACGCACTTCCGCGCTCATGCCGCAGCCGGTATCGGCCACGGTGACCCGCATCCCCTGCGAGGCAGGCTCTGCCCAACAGCGAGACGGCCGCACGCTCAGCACCAGGCGGCCGCCGCCCGGCTGCATCGCGTCCAATGCGTTGCCGATCAGGTTGGCGAAGAGCTGGCGCAGTTCCCCGGCAAAGCAGAACAGCTGCCCTTCACCGCGAAAGCGCCGATCCAGCCGGATGCCAAGCGTGGACACACGCCCCTGGTAGAGCGCCAATACGGCATTGAGCAGTTCAGGGAGGCTGGTTTGCTCCCGCCTGGTGGACTGGCGATAAAAGCGAAGCGTCTGCTGTGCAATCTCCGACACCCGTGCCAACTCGTGCTGCGCCGCGTCGGCCCAGTCCATGGCCTCCGGCCGGAGGTTGCCGTGGTGCCGCAGCAGGTATACCAGGTTGGTTACGGCTTCGAGCGGATTGTTGATCTCATGCGCGATGGAGGCGGAAAGCCGCCCCGTTACAGCCAGCTTTTCAGTCTCGCGCAGCGCCTGCTCGGTGCGCAGCCTTTCGGTGATGTCGATCAGTACGACGCCGGCCCAGCGGATGGCCTGTGCCGCCGTACGCACCGGATAGGCGTTCGCGATCCATACCTGCCTGCCCGGCCCCGGTCGCGCGCCCTCGGCCGCCGCCCCGCCGAGCGCGGGCGAGGAAAGCTCAAGTCCCTCAGTCACTACGCCTTCCGCAAAGACCTGCTCGATGGCCCGACCCAGCAGCTCGGCTGCTTCCGGAGCCAGCACCTCGTCGAGCCGGCGGCCCAGGTAGTGCGCCACGCCTGAAGGGTGGTTGCTCGCCAGGTGCTGGTTGACGCGGACAAAGCGCCCGTTCCTGTCGAAGAAGGCCAGGCCCAGCGGCGCATTCGCCAGCATAGAGTCAAGCAGGGACAGCGTATCGTTCAAGCCCGTCCGCTGCTCCTCAATGGAAGCAACCATGAGGTTGAAGGCCACGGTGAGATTGGCTGCCTCGTTGCTGCTTGTCACCCGCAACGGGAATGCCGACGTGTCGCTAGGGTTGGCAATGATGGTCTGGGTGCCGGCCAGCAGCCGGGTCAGCGGGCGTGTGAGCGAGCGGGCGATCAGCGCCGCCAGCAACGTACAAGCCAGCAGAACCGCAAGCACCCCCAGCGCAGACACCTGAAACACTTCCCGCATGTCCGCCCGCATGGAGGCTGTGTTCGGGTAAATCCATAGATAGCCCGCCGTGCTCCCGTCCACGGTGACCGGCATCACCGCGAGCTTGCCGCCGTTGCGTGACAGGATCCGCAAGGAACGCAGCCCGCTCATCTCCCTGCGCTCTTCGTCGGTCAGTGTGGACGGCGTCTTTCCGTCCAGATCCGCCGCGGCCCGCC
>CAXTPL010000005.1:9954-10544 GCA_964246065.1 uncultured Acidobacteriaceae bacterium | reverse complement strand
TCTTCGACCGTTGGGAACCGCAGCATGGAGGCAGCCACGGTTTGCAGAGTAGCGAGCTTACGGTCGCGGATGGCAAGCCGGCTTACCAGCTCCAGCTCGCTGGCCTGATACTCAAGCCGCCGCACCACGCGCGAGTTCGCCTCCTGGCGCACCTCGTGCAGCAGCAGGGCTGAAAAAGACGCAAGCGCTACCGCCTCGAACAGCAGGAGACTGGCGATCAGCTGGCCACGAATTGTTCTCAAGCCCCGGAAGGCCATGCCGCTCCTCGCCCAGACCAATCCGGGCGTCAAACCTGCCGCAGCTTACCGCGAAGCGAGCCGCTCCGGCAACGCGCTCCGCTCTGCTCCCTGCCCCAACTTCAAAGCAAGATCGTCGGCGATCTGCCTGCCGTGAAAGCGGCCGTTTTCAATGAAAATCTCGTTGGTCCGCATCCCGGCCACGATCACCCCCGCCAGGTAGATGCCCGGTACGTTGCTTTCCAGCGTTTCCGGGTCGCAAACGGGCAGCCGGTCCTTGCCTTCCAGCCGCACGCCGAGCGACTCCAGAAATCCGAAGTCAGGATGGTAGCCCGTCAGTGCTAAGACAAACTG
>CAXTPL010000005.1:3891-9944 GCA_964246065.1 uncultured Acidobacteriaceae bacterium | reverse complement strand
CTCGCCGTCCGGCGTTTCCAGCGTGACGGTGTCTTCCTCGATCCGGCTTACCTGCGAGTGGAAATACGCGGTGATCTCGCCGTTCTTTACGCGGTTGTTGAAGTCCGGCAGAATCCAGTACTTGACATGCCGATGCATCTCCGGCCCGCGATGCACCAGGGTGACCCGCACCCCGTGCCGCCAAAGGTCGAGCGCCGCAATGGCTGCCGAGTTTTTGCCTCCGATCACCAGCACATCCATGCCGTAGTACGGGTGCGGGTCGTCGTAGTAGTGCATCACCTTGCTCAGCTCTTCGCCCGGAATCCTGAGGTAGTTCGGCAGATCGTAGTAGCCGGTCGCGACCACCCCCTTGGCTGCGGCAATCTCCCGCACTCGGCCCACCCTGTCGGTCGTGTGCACGCGAAACGCGCCGTCCCCGCCGGAGACCGAGTCGACATTGCGATATTGCAGTATCTCCAGCGCGTACCGCTCCGCTACCTTGCGGTAGTACTCCAGTGCCTCGTTGCGGTTCGGCTTCTGGTTCTGGCTGGGGAAGGGGATGTCGCCGATTTCAAGCAGCTCCGGCGTGGTAAAGAAGGTCATATGCGCGGGGTAGTGGTAGATCGAGTTGCACAAGCAGCCCTTGTCGACCAGCAGCGCGCGCAGCCCGCGCCGCTCGGCTTCAAGGGCGCAGGCCAGCCCGGTTGGTCCGGCGCCGATCACCAGTACATCTGTTTCCGTCAAGGTTTCTTCCATGCGGGCCAGGGGCAGGGTCACAGGCAGGGTCCTCAATCTTTAGCTTAGACGAGCCGAGCGCGAGTGACGATGCGGTTTTGTACGCCCGGCTCGGCGCGGCCCGGGGCTCACTGCTTTAACGCCGGGTTGCTGCGCCAGTCATGCCCGGGCCCGGGCCGCGGCCTGGGCTCGCCCGGCAAGGCGCAAGCCCGCGCCTATACTTGCGCCTGTGCTTACCACACCGCTCCAGCCCGTCACGCTTACCGGCACGCATGTGCAACTGGTTCCGCTCGCACCCGAACACGCCCCCGCCCTTGCTGAGGCTGTCCAGGATGGCGAGCTTTGGCAGCTCTGGTACACCGCCGTGCCGGCACCTGAAGGCATGGCCGCTGAGATCGCCCGCCGCCTCGCGCTGCATACGGCCGCCTCCACTGGCTCCATGCTGCCCTTGGCCGTGCTCGACGCGCCTGGCGGCCGGCCCGTCGGCATGACCAGCTATATGAGCATCGACGCGCCCAACCGCCGCCTGGAGATCGGCTATACCTGGTACGCCACCCGCGTGCAGCGCACACCTCTCAACACCGAAGCGAAACTTCTGCTGCTCACCTATGCCTTTGAGACGCTGGACTGCATTGCCGTGGAGTTCCGCACCCACTTCATGAATCAAGCGAGCCGCCGCGCCATCGAGCGGCTCGGCGCCAGACTCGACGGCATCCTCCGCTCCCACGCCATCGCTCCCAACGGCACCCTGCGCGACACCTGCGTCTACTCGGTCACGGCCGCCGAGTGGCCGACAGTGCAGGCACACGTGCGGTGGCAGCTGCAGAAGTGGGGCTAGGTCGGCCGCATGCAAAGCGATCCTGGCAGAGTAACCGGGAATGAAACTAGACTGAACTCGAGATGAAACTAGACTGAACTAGGAAACGGCGGGAGGATGGCATGCTGGAGATCGAGGCACTTGAAGCTAGCATCATCTTTGAGGCTCTTCTGAACCGCGTGCGAAGCGGCGAGGAAATCCTGATCACCCGTCGCTGCAAGCCAGTAGCACGCCTCGTCCCTCAAAGGGCATGCGGCGAGAGCGAACAGATTGGAGCAGCTGCAGCCCGCATCCTCGCCCGCTCGGCTCAGATCGGTCACTCAGTCTGGGCCGAGTCAAAACGCGACAGGGATGCCGGGCGCCCCTAGGCGTCGAGCGTCGCCCGGGTGAAAAGTAACCCGAGTGCGGGTCGGACAAACGGCAGGAGGACTTAGTTCGGCGTCGCTTTCTTTTGCCCGCGAAGACACGCTGTGTACTCCTCGAGAAAGCGGTCGCGAAGCGCACCGTACTCTTCCATCGTTTTGAAACGAACGGGCGGCTCCTGGTTCAAGAAGTAGATGGTTGCCACGGTGTGGCTGGCCCCGTCGAAGAGCAGGTACAAGCCGAGAACGCCTCCTTCGCGTTTTGCGCGATCCTGACCTTGAAGGTCGAAGCCATGCATCTGCGGCTTCAACTTGTAGTTGCGAAGGTCATCTCCTGACGCAAGGATATAGTCGAAGTTGTCCTGGAGAGCGGCCCGCGCGTCTGCCCAGTTCTCTGCCGAAATCGCTTCGACTTTTATGTTTGCGTAGAAGTCCTCGCCGGGATAGGCAAACATTACGCGTCTTCCGGCCAGCATGGGAATGGCGCGCGTTCCTCGGCGCGTAGGCACGGTCCGCTCTTCAATGCCCGTCGCTAACGGCGCTGTTCCCACGGCAGAAAGACCCTGCGAAAGTTTGCAGCTTTCGTATGCCTGCAACGGGTCGGCCGCTGTAGGAGCCTGCGCACCGGCTATGCAAGCGGAGGAAGCGAGGAAGGTGAAGAATGTGGCGAGCAAGCGTCTGCTGAACTCTCTCCGCCGCCCTGCTGTCAAGACTCGGAACACGGGCATCATCATCTCTCGAGTCAAACCTGCTCCTGCCAGAAGAGCTCCTACCGAACGAGTTGTTCCACTCGCTCTGAGAGTGAAGTCTGAGAGACGATGCAGTCGACCAAGTCCTGAGGGGCTGATCCCGACGATCGATTCGAACCGACGCGGTGCTTCGATCCGTGCTCCGCCCTTCTGCTTCTCCATGTGCCGCCTTTGGCCTCGTTGACGGCAACACTCCTCAGTCAAGCTGACTGCCGTCGAATGGGCCGTTTATCCTATATCCCTTGGCGTGCCGCACGCCTCCGGAGGAGCCACACCCGCAATGCCAGAAACTATCGCACCCACACGCAAGGAAAAAGACTCCCTCGGCTTCGTGGAAGTCCCTGCCGCCGCCTTGTACGGGGCGCAAACCGCCCGCGCAGTTGAAAACTACCCCATCTCCGGCCTCCGTGCCCATCCGCTGCTCATTCGTGCCTTTGGACTGGTCAAGCAGGCTGCCGCCCAGGCCAACAAGTCCCTTGCTCTCATCGATGCCAGGCGCGCCGATGCCGTCATTGCCGCCGCCGCTGAGGTCGCCGCCGGCCAATGGAATGCCGAGTTCCCTATCGATGTCTTCCAGGCCGGCGCCGGGGTCTCCTTCCACATGAACACCAACGAGGTCATTGCCAACCGCGCCAACCAGATCGCGCTCGGCGCCTCCGGCACGCAAAGCCTTGGCGAGTACGCCCTTGTCCACCCCAACGACCACGTCAACTACGGCCAGTCCACCAACGACGTCTTTCCGACCGGCATGCGCCTCGGCACGCTGCTCGCGCTTGAAACCCTTTACCCTGCGCTTGACGCCATCGCGGCAACCTTTGCCCGCAAGGCAGAGGAGTTCGACGGCATCCTCAAATCCGGTCGCACCCACATGCAGGATGCAGTGCCGATTCGCCTTGGGCAGGAGTTTGCCGCCTATGGGCTTGCGTTCGCGAAAGGTCGCCGCTTTCTGGCCCTTGCCGCCGACTCGCTCCGCGAACTCGGCCTCGGCGGCTCGGCCGTCGGCACCGGCATCAACACGCACCCCGACTACCGCGCGCTGGCCATTGAAAACCTGGCTCGGCTCTCTGGCCAGCAGCTCACCCCGGCCGCCGATATGCGCTGGGCCATGCAATCAAACGCCTCGATGGGCGAGGTCTCCTCTGCGCTGCGCGGCATCGGACTGGAGCTGATCCGGATCGCGAACGATATCCGCCTGCTCTCCTCCGGCCCCAACACCGGCTTCGGCGAGATCTTTCTTCCCAGCCTCCAGCCCGGCTCCTCCATCATGCCCGGCAAGATCAACCCTGTGCTCCCGGAGCTTGCGGCCATGGTCGGCTTCCAGGTCATCGGCAATGACGCCGCTACGGCCGCTGCCATCCAGGCCGGGCAACTGGAGCTCAACGTGATGATGCCGACCATGGCCTACAACACGCTCCAGTCCGTCACCATCCTCGCCAATACCATCCACCAGTTCGACACCCGCTGCATTGCAGGCATTACCGCCAACCCTGCGCGCTGCGAGCAGTATGCGCAAAGCACGGTTTCGCTCGCCACCGCGCTCAACCCTTACATCGGCTACGCGCGTGCGGCTGAAATTGTGAAGGAATCGGTCGCCACCGGCAAAACCATCATCGCGCTGGCGCGGGAAAAGAAAGTGTTGAGCGAACAGGAGATAGCGGAGATTCTCGACCCCGAACGGATGACAGAACCGCAGTATCCGCTTGGAAGCTCGAAAAGTCGTGATACGCAGGTGTAGAGTGGTGGGCGTGAGGCAGCTTCTATGCTGAGGCAAAAAGAAGCTGCCGCAATGGAGACAGCGCCATGCACCTGTCCACCAACGTCTCGCACTGGGTCTGCGTCTTGGCCGGGCTCCTGCTGGTCGCCACCGGGGCCGCCTCGCATGCCATTCGCAGCGCTGCCCTCGGCGCCCGCACCGGAGCCGCTCAGCATGACTACCCCGGGATGATCCGGCGCACGGTGCTGATCGGCATCGGGCTTGCAGCCATCGCTTACGGCGTTTCGCGCATGGTCGTTCTCTGGTAAGCCGGGCCTACTGGCGACCCCAGCGATAGACCAGCCCGGTCGTGAAGCCTAGATTGTGCTGGATCTCGCTGCCATAGTTGGTCAGCAGATAGGCCGGGGTGAGCCGCACAGCCAGGGTCGGCCCCAGGTTGTAGTCAATCGGCACGCCTGCGCTCAGGTTGAGCACGTTGCCGTCCGCGTAGACGCCCACGTCGGCCGCCGGCACCCCGCGCGTGCCTGTGGCGAAGTTGCCGTGGCCGATGCCGGCCAGCACCTGCGCCGCCACGCTCCAGCGCGTGTTGGCGTAAGCCCGATACTGCGGGCCGGCCATAAACGTGTACTGGCTGATGCTGGGCGTATATACGCGATTGGTGAAGTCCAGCGCGTTCGCCGTGCCGTAGTAGCCGCGAAAGTCCGCCGCAATCCCCAGCTTGGGCCGGAGCCATTCCGTTACCCCGACATTCCAGGCTTCCTCGTTCATGTGCTGCAGGTACCGGCCAGGCCGGAAGCGCAGGTACCCTCCGCCGGCATACAGCTCGTATTTGTGCGAGTAGGTATCCTCAATCACCTGCTGCTCGCGGAGGCGCCGCCGGTTCATGACGCGAGCCTGGGCTTCCTTGAGGATGCGGGCACGCTCCTGCGGGCTTTGCTGAGGAAGCTGGGTGATGGTCTGCGGCTCTGCCGGCTGCTGCGCGTCGGCCGGCTGGCTGGTCCCGGGGGGCGGCGGTGCGGACTGGGCATGCCCGGCAGCGGCGGTCCAGGCGACGCTCCAGGCGGCGCCGGAAAGGAAAAGAAGAGCTGAGCTCCTGCGGAGCCCGCGGCCAAAAAGGTGTTGCATCAAAGCGTAAAGCCTCCACTGCGAAAAACGACGGGCGGCGAGATTCTCGCCATCCCTCCTATTAAAGCATCTGCGCCCGTTTCAGCAGGTGCGCCGGCCTGGCCTGCGCGTCGGCCCTTCGGCTCAGCGCCCGGAAGCCGCAGCGGGGCGCTTGCCGCGCCCTTCTATTGACGGGGCACGCCCGGCAAAGGTACACACAAGAACAAGAATGCGCTGGAGGCCGACAGCACCGGGCCCGCGCTGGAGCCTGCCCGCATGCGCGGTTTTCTTCTCGGTTTGATCCTCGGATTGCTTACGCTGCCGGTGGCAGCATGGTTCTACCTCAACTACGGGAATGTACCGGTGGCAGTCACCGATCCGGCCTTTCCGCGCGAGCGGGAGATCGTGCATATCCCGCTCAACGATCGGATTGACAAGGAGATGCCGCACACGGTGCCGATCGAGGCCAGCGGCAGCAACCTGCTGCTGGGCGCGCAGATCTATCGCGAGCAGTGCGCCTCCTGCCATGGCCTGTATGGGCACAACTCCGACTTTGCCGCCCACATGTACCCTCGCGCCCCGCAGCTGTGGGC
>CAXTPL010000005.1:0-3881 GCA_964246065.1 uncultured Acidobacteriaceae bacterium | reverse complement strand
GCCACGGCGGCGTGGTTGGCGTGAGCGATGACCCGCCGGGCGAAACCTACTGGAAGGTCAAGAATGGCATCCGGCTTACGGGCATGCCGGCCTATGCCGACGTGCTGAACGAAGCACAGATGTGGCAGGTTTCTGTCTTGCTTGCCCATGCGGACAAGCCCACTCCGGAGGTCCTCAACCTGCTCAAGCAGCCCTTGAACACACCTCTGGACCCGGCGCCCGCCCATGCGCAGGCCCAGGAAACCCACCTGCCCTCAAGCGCCTTGCTTTCGCCGCCTACCCAGTAGACGCACGCGCGATTTTGTCTGCGCCGGTCTGCGACGGCCTGCGATGGGCGCGAGCGCCGCGCCCTGCCTCGCCTGCCCGCCCCGACGCCGCAGCGGGTAAACTAGCCGAGTGGAGATCCTCGACAACTCCCGCCTTGCCGTCGTCCTTGTTTCCCCACGCAATACCCTGAACATCGGCGCGGTGGCTCGGGCCATGTCGAACTTCGGCTGTTCGGACCTCAGGGTCGCCGCCATTTACTACCAGGACTTTCGCAAAGCCAGCTCCGCGGTCGGCCCTTCAGCCGAGCTGCTGCGAGAGGCCCGCGACTACTCGACGCTGAGCGAGGCGATCGCCGACTGCACGCTTGTGCTCGGCACCACCGGCGCCCTGCGCCCGGACTGGCCGCTCCCTTATGAGCGCCTGGAGCAGGCCGCGCTGCGCGCCCGGGCCGCCATGCGCGAGCCCGATGCCCGCGTCGCCCTGCTCTTCGGCTCGGAAAAGTTCGGGCTATCGAACGATGACATGAGCCACTGCCACGCACTGGTACGCATCCCCACCCGCGATGAGCATGCGTCGATGAACCTTGGCCAGGCCGCCGCTGTTTGCCTTTGGGAGCTTTCGCGCGTTTCGCCGCAGGTCGGTGAGACGCAGATCGGCGAGACGAAGTTCGAAGGGCCGCAACGCGACGGGCCGGCGCTCGACGGGCCCCGCCAGGCAGCGCCGCAGCTCAACCCCTGGCACGCGGGAACCGGCACGCCGCCCGCGTCTGCTTGGCGCTCCTCAAACTGCGCTCCGCCGCTCCCGCCGCACCCAGCGGACACCCGCCAAAAGCGGCCGCCTACGGCCGGCGAACTCGACCGTTTGAGCGGGCTCTTTGAAGAGGTCCTGCTCGCGAGCGACTACCCGGCCATGCACACCCGCCATCGCTCCCGCCAGCTGCGCATCCTGGCTCGTCGACTCGGCATACCCGCAGGCGACGCGACCCACTGGACCGGCTTTCTCCGCCAGATCCTGTGGAAGCTCCGCAGCTGATCGGTGTCCTGCCAGCCGCGGAGCACGCTCGTTGCGCCGTTTTTGAAAAAGAGAAAAGTGCTCGAGAGCACGCGGAAGTCGATGTAGCATGAGGCCGCATAGTAAGGAGCGAGAGCCGGCGAAGCATCGTCGAAAGAACTGGGGGACACCCTTCGCCCCGCTCGCGTCGTGCTCAGGCATTCCGTCCGCCTGATCCTGCGAATGCCCCTTTTTGAAAGTGTTGTGGAGAGGCTTTGCCTTTCGCGCGGGCGGAACTGTCATCCAAGGTGCAGGATCTTCGCGAACCGGCATGGGTGTTCGCCGCGTGTGAAGCCTGGAAGATGGAGCTACCCCCGGTCATGCGCCGCACACTCGCCACCGCCGCCTTGTTTTTCTTCGTTTCCGCTGCAACCTACGCCCAGCAGCAGCTGCCACCCGGCACCATCACCATTCCGCTCAAGGCGCCGGAAGGGCCCGTCAAGCAAGCCTCGAACGACATCGTGCTCGACGTCGTAGTCTCCGGCAAGAACGGCGTCCCGGTTGCCGGACTTGCGGCAAAAGACTTTACGCTGCTTTCGGACAAGCAGCCGCAAAAACTCCTCACCTTTGACGCGAGCGACGGCCGCGGAAGCGACGACCCTACCCACGTCATCGTGCTGATTGACGACGTCAACAGCGGCTTCCAGACCGTGGCGTACGCTCGCGACCAGCTCACACGTTTCCTCAAGCAGGCGCCGGCCCTGCCATCCTCGGCCGCGCTTTCGATCGCCTTGTTTACCGATACCGGCACTACGCTCGAGAACGGCTCAAGCCGCGATCCAGAGTCGCTGCTGGCATTTCTAGACAAGAACGGGCCCGCGCTGCGGGTGATCCGCCGCTCGGCCGGTTTTTACGGCGCTGCCGAGCGGCTCCAGCTTTCGCTCGTCGAGCTCGACAGCCTGCTCGGCTACCTGCGGCCTGAGTCCGGACGCAAGCTCATCCTTTGGATCAGTCCCGGATGGCCGCTGCTTTCCGGGCCACAGACCATCATCGACAACAAGGAAGAGCAGCAGATCTTCAACGAAGTGGTTCACCTGTCGACCACCATGCGGCAGGAGCGGGTCACGATCACCAGCATCGACCCGCTCGGCACCTCCGACTCGGTCGGCTTCTTCACGATGTATTACAAGCAGTTCCTGAGCGGCGTTTCCAAGCCGCAAGACGTGCTGCCGGGCAACCTCGCCTTGCAGGTGCTTGCCGCGCAAAGCGGGGGTCAGGTGCTGAACTCCAACAACGACATCACGGGCGAGATGCTGAAAGGCTTTGCCGACGCCGGTCCGCACTACACGCTCACCTTTGCGCCTGGATCCTCCGGTGCGCCTGACACCTTCCACCCGCTTGCCGTACAGGTAGACCAGCCAGGGCTGACGGCAAGGACCCGCGCCGGCTACTACGTGGGTCCGCCGCGCTGACCGCCCCGCGAGGCGGAACAATGCGCGCCGCGCCCGCGGTGGCGTAATGGGCGCCGCAGCTTCGCTGAAGCTTGCGAGCGCCTGGTGTCCACAGCGTGTAGCAAGCGGAACGCCTGATTTGCCTATCTTTAAACCCCTGCATAGACAAAGGCGAGAAAGCCCGCCGTCGGCATAAACCCTGCGCCCCACTTCGCATCGTATTCGGCCATGGGCTTGGCCGCGACGACCTCGTCGAGCGAGCGGCCCTGCTTCTTCAGGGCTGCCACCCGGTCCCTTGCCGTCGCCAGCACGTCGCGGTACACCGCCAGCTCCGCCCGTGTGCCGATCGGCCCGTGGCCGGGAATGATGATCGTCGCCGCCTGCGCCTGCTTCAAGCTCCGCCCGGCCGCCTCGATCATCCCGTCGATGTTGCCTCCGCTCGACAGGTCAATGAACGGATAAAAGCCGTTGAACCAGATGTCGCCCATGTGGAGCACATCCGCCTCTCCAAAGTAGATAGAGATATCCGTGTCGGTATGCGCAGGCGCGTAATGCTGCAGGGCAAGCGTCGCCCCGTTGACGTGCAGCGTCTTCGCGTCGCGAAACGTCTCGGTCGGGATGGCCCCTGCGGGCGCCGGCGGCAGGGTGGCATGCAGCGCGACCATGGTTTGCGGCGTTGAAAGCCGCGTCCTGGTGTTCTCGTGCGCGAGGATCACCGCGCCCGCGGCGTGCATCCACTCGTTGCCGTCTGTGTGGTCAAAGTGCCAGTGCGTGTTGATCAGCTGCGTCAACGGATCGGCAGAAATGGCCCGCATCGCTTCCAGCAGCTGCGGCTGCGAGGTTCGGTAGCCGGAGTCGACTACGACCTTGCCCTCGCGCCCTGGAAGCACGGCGATATTGCCGCCAGAGCCGATCAGCGCGCTGACGTTGCCTCGAAGAGGGATCGTCTCGATCTTTGCCTTGGCAGCCGCGGCACGCCCCTGCGCCAGCACGGGCGGCACTTCCCCCTGCTGCCCCCACGCGCCGGTGGGGCGCAGCCATAGCCAGGCGGCTGCAAGCGAGGACGTACGTAAAAAGTGCCTGCGAGAGAACTGCTGCTGATCCATGGAGCCTCCTCGCCGGGTACGGCCGGCCGCACGCCTATCCTAGCTTTCGCGGCCGCTTGCCACAAGC
>CAXTPL010000004.1:17693-46178 GCA_964246065.1 uncultured Acidobacteriaceae bacterium | reverse complement strand
CGGCAGCTTCATCTGCTCCGGATCGGTCGTCTCAGGCGTTCCGCCAAAGTGTTGCGTCACATAGCCCTTCGAGCCGAAGAGCCCCTGCTCCTCGCCCGTCCACAGCGCAATCCGGATCGTCCGCCGAGGATGCACATCGAGCGCCTTCAGGATGCGCATCACCTCCATAGCGACCACCGTCCCCGCACCATTGTCCGTTGCTCCCGTGCCGGAGATCCAGCTGTCCAGATGGCCGCCCACCATCACCAGCTGCTCTTTCAGCTTCGGGTCCGTCCCTGGTATCTCGGCCACGGTGTTGTACCCATGCTCGTGCTCGCCGGTAAACCTGGCATCCACATTCACCTCGACCGTGACCGGCACATGCGCCTCGAGCAGCCGGTATACGCGGCCCCAGCTCTCGATCTGCGCCACCACTACGGGTACCTTGACTGCCGAGTCCTTCACGTACGGCTTGCGCCCCAGCGCGGCACCATTGTCGTCGAAGATGATCCCTGTGCCGCCGCCATTGCCCCCATCACGGCTCGGCCGCACCACGGCCGCAACGCCCTCGTCAGCAAGAAACTGTGGAATCCTGTCGGCGAGCGCAAAGCGCCTCATGTACGCCGCCAACCGCGCCTTGTAGGCAGGGCTGCCAGGGCTGTAGTTGCCGCCCCCGGAGGCGTGGTCCTCCATCTCCTGCAATTCTTTATCTGTGTAGCGGGTGAACAAGGGCTTGTCGAGCGGCGGCACCTCGCGCATCTCGCCCAGGAACACGATCTTGCCGGAAAGCTTGCCCTTGTACTTGGCGAAGTCGCCCTCATCCTGGATGTCGACGAGCACCGCTGTTCCATGTACCGGGCCTGGCTTTCCGTCGACCATGGTCGGCGGGGACCAGGGTGTCGCCTGCGCCACAAAGATCGCCGTATCGGGCGAGGTCATGCGCGCCCAGGTGTTCAGCTGCTGCCAGCCCATGCCGAACTCTCCCCAGTCCTCAAGGTGCGCCTGGACGCAGCCCATCGCGGTCAGCTGGTCGCGCGTCCAGGCATTTGCCTTTGCCAGGTTGGGCGAACCTGTCAAGCGCGGACCAATGTCGTCACTCAACGCTGAGGCGTATTCCAACACGTGCGAATGTTCAAGTCCTTCTACCCGAATACGCTCATACATCTGGAGGTCGAGCCGCTCTCCCGACTCACTCGCCTCGGTCTGCGCAGCGCCGGCTTTTTGGCTTTTGTCGGCTGCGTGCAGGTCGAGCAGCGAGCCCTGCAACAAAGCTCCAACAGCGAGCAGGCCAAGCGGGCGGACGAAAAAACGCAGCGGCATAGGGCGCGGGTATCCTTCTGTCTGGAATGGAGTGCCAAGCATAGCAGAGCTCGGCTTTCTGGCCGGTGCCGCTGAAAGATCGGCCCGAGCAGCCGCCCGAAAAAACGACGCTGACTGGCTGATTTGTGCCCGGCGAACGGCATGACCGCGGGCAGAAAGCGGTAAAGTGACCTGCTAACAGGTTTTTGTAAAGCCTTGCGGAAAGCCGTCGATAAGGTCTGTAGCGATTTAAGACAAAGGCGCACAGCGCCGCAGAGCGAGGCAAAGATGGCCCCCCGAAACAGGCTCGAACGATCGACTTCTCCGCTCCGTGCACTGCTTTGGGCTGCCATCCTCTTCAGTACCACCAGCGCCCTGATGGCGTTTCTTTTCGGCGTCCTTGCTCGCAACGGCGAACTGATTTACGTATGGCCGATCACCGGAGTGCAGCTAGGACTGCTGCTGCACATGAGCCCGGCAGCCCGACGCTGGGAACGCCAGCTAGCTATAGCCGGCGCGGGGTTAGCCCTGGTGGCAGCCGGTGTGCTGCTGCATACCCCGTTTCGGCTCAACGTGGGAGAAGCGCTGATGCAGTGCGCGGAACTCTCCCTGCTGCTGCGCCTGCTCGGCAAGCCGCTCGGCCAGTTCGACGATCTGAAACAGCGGCGAAGCGTGGTGCGCCTGTTCACAGCCGCTGCGTGTGTGCCGACCGTTATAGCTCTGGCTCTGGTCGGCCAGCATTCCACCTTGGTAGGCTGCTCTACCGTCATCCTGGCCGACTCGCTGGGGATCGTCATCTTTGTTCCCGTCGTTCTGCTGCTGCTTTCAGGAAAGCTTCGCAGCATCGTCAGCGTGTTCGCCTCGGGCAGCGCTTCCGTCCTTTCCGCCATGCTGCTTGTCGCTGTAGCCATTGCGGTCTGCGGTCAGAACGTCAATCCTTTCCTGTTCCTGCTGTTTCCGCCGATTGCCCTGCTGGTTTTTGCTTCCGGCACTGAGGGCGCGGCCTTGTCAACGGTGATCACCGCGATCATCGCATCGTCTGCTACCGCGCATCGGCATGGACCTATCTGGATCGCGCTTGGCGTCAGCATGGAACACCGCATTCTGGTGCTCCAGCTTTTCCTGTGGGCGATTGTGGTCACAGCGTTCCCCATCGGCGCGCTGCTTGACGAACGCCGTACGGCCGAGGCCCATGCACGGGAAAACCAGACGATCTACAAGACTCTGCTGAAGAACTCAGACGACATGATTATTCTTTCGCGGCTGAATGGGTCGTTCCGGTTTGTGTCGCCGGCCGTGCAGAAAGTAACAGGATTTACTCCGCAGGAGTATGCCGCGCTGCCGCCGCTCGGCGGTGTGCATCCCTCGGACCGCGACCTGGCGCGGGCCATCCACGTCAGCCTGACACAGGGCAAGGCCGACCACACTTTCCGCTATCGCGCGATGCATAAAAGCGGCGGCTTTTGCTGGGTAGAAGCATTTATCCGGGGCTACTCGGACACCGAAGGTGGCTCGATCACCGGATACGTCGCTACCGTGCACGATATTTCAGCGCTCAAGCAGATTGAAGACTCCTGGTCTGCCGAAAGGCACGCGCTTGCCAGCGAAAATGCGCAGCTTGCCAACCTCGCCGGACGAGATGAGTTGACGGCCATGGCGAACCGGCGCACCTTCAACCGGGCCATCACGATGGAGGCCGCCCGCCAGAACCGGTCCTCGGATCATCTGTCCCTTTTGATGCTCGACGTAGATTTTTTCAAAAAGTACAACGACCGTTACGGACACCAGGCAGGCGATGTGTGTCTGCAAAAAGTAGCCCGTGTGTTTGAGCGGTCCGTAGGTCGGCTGGGCGACCTGGCAGCGCGGATTGGCGGCGAAGAGTTTGCCATCCTGCTGCCGCAAACCGATCACGCAGGGGCCGTACAGGTGGCCCGCACAGTACTTCACTCCATCCGCAGCTTGCAGCTGGAGCATGGCGGCAATCCGGCTGGCATCGTTACCGTCAGCATAGGTGTAGCCACTTGTCTGCCGCGCCACCACACTGAGGCCGCACAACTAATCCAGCAGGCCGACCGCGCGCTTTATGAAAGCAAGAGCAGCGGCCGGGACCGGTTTTCCGTCTGGTACGACGTACGCGAGGTGCCATGCCCGACCCTGGCGGAGCGCGTGTGAACGACGCCGAATGGTTCGCTCTCCAGGTGCGGATCGGCCGGGGCTTGCACAACCCCGCGGAGTTCCCTGCCGCTGCTTAAAGGCTCAGGCGGTGGGGACGCGTGCCGCCCGCCCCACCCGGCGTACGTGAACCAGACCCGCAAGAACGCCGAAAAACTGTGCGACGGCGCGCGCGGCGAGCATGGCAGGCGCGAGCAGGGCAAGCGTCAGATCGGCCCTGGCGACCCGCGCCGCGAAAGGCACCGTGCTGAGAAGAAACCCAGCCACAACCACGGCGGTGACGGGCACACGCGGGTGCCAGAGCAAGTCCGCCGCCAGGCCGCAGAACACAGCCGGCAGGAGCAGCAGCTGCAGCTTCATCGCCTGCGGCGTATGCGTATCCTTGGCGCCCTTGCCCGGGTTCTTTTCTACTGCCAGCATGCGCCAGTAGGCAAACTTGAACTTCTTTCTCAGGTACCACACCAGCCGGTCGGGGTGCTGGTGGTACACAAGCGCGCCCGGCACAAAGACCATCTTCCAACCGCGAGCCGACATCCGGTAAGAGAGCTCAATATCCTCAGCACACGCAACGGGGAAGTCCGTGTCGTATCCACCCATCTCCATAAAACGGTCCCGTCGAAACGCAGCCGAGTACGTATCGATGAAATCGATCTGGGGAAAGGCTTGCATGTAGCGGTATTTGTCTTCGTACTCTGCCTGCACAAAGCGCGCGACCACGCTGCGCTGCCGGGTGCGATACGCGCCCTTGGCCCCTACCACCAGAGGATCTTCAAAGGGCTTGAGCATCGTTTTGAGCCATCCTGGCACCGGCTCGCAGTCGTCGTCGGTAAACAGGATGATGCGGCCGCGAGCCTCGCGCGCGCCATGATTGCGCGCCTTGGCCGGCCCGGCGTTGGGCTGGTGCACTGTGCGCACCTGCGGCCACCCGCTCAGGACTGCTGGAGTATCGTCGGTTGAGCCATCGTCGACCACCAGGATCTCCGCGCCGATCTCCTCCGCCTGGGTGGCCAGCGCGTGCAGGCACACGCCTATACGGCGAGAGCCGTTGTACGTGGGGATGATGATCGACACCCACGGCAACGGCTCGCCTGCTTTTTGCTCTTTTGCGCTTCGCTCGGCCATTGGCCCGGTCGCGGCCGGCTAAGCCGTCGCACCTTTCGGCGTGCCAGGCGTGGCGGCTGTGACCTCAGTGTGCGCGCTGCCGCGGATCAGGTACTTTGACAGCGTGACGAAGCCCTTCAGGTTGCGCTGGAACTCGCGGCGGTCCCGCAGCGATTGCTTCGCCTTGTATAGCAGGTACGACGGATCGAGGTAGAACCGGCGGCGCGCGGTATCGCAGAAATCCACCAGCTGCTCATGCGTTACACCCGGCAGATTGACCACGCTGTTGTGCAGCCCGTCCTTGGTCAGCCAATTGTTCCAGTCGGTGTTGATCTGGATCAGTCCGCGATTTTTTGCCTCGTCGTAAGCCGTGGTCCCGGGATAAACCATGATGGGGAAGAACTGCGCCGTGTCCGGCCTGAGCTGCTTGGCAAACACCAGCGTCTTCTCCATGCTCGCCGGCGTCTCGTTCAGGTTGCCGACCATGAAGCAGCCATGCACCATGATGCCGGCATCCTGGCAGCGCCGCACAAAAAGCTTTGCCTCGTCGTGGTACTTGGCGTCGCGCTTGTGGTCGTTGTTCTTGTTCATGCCGCGGATGACGTCTTCATCTCCGCTCTCAAAGCCGACGCAGAACAGCCGCGCCCCGGCCTTGTGCAGGGTGCGCAGCAAAAGATCTTCAGCGCCGATGTCTGCCCTGCAGTTTGCGTCGAACGGCAGCTTGTTGCCGCGCTTGATCAGCTCCTCGGCCAGCTCCATGGTCCGGCCCTTGTGAACGATAAAGGTATCGTCCTCGAGCATGACGGTTTTGACTTCCGGCATCTCCCTGGCCACGTATTCGAACTCGTCCGCCACATTCTCCTTGGAGCGATACCGCATCGTATGCCCGCTAAACGTTTGCGGATACACGCAGAAGGAGCAGTGATACGGGCAGCCGCGACTGGTATCGAAAACCACCAGCGGCCACAGGGAGTGTCCATAGTAGTAGTCGGGCGAGTGCAGAAAGCGCTTGTACACCTCGGAAACAAAAGGCAGCTCGTCGAGGTTCTTGATCGCCTCGCGCTGCTTGTTCATCACAATCTCGCCGGTACCGGGCTTGCGCCACACCAGGCCGTCGACGGCGGCAAAGTCCGCCCCGCACGCCACCGCTTCCAGCCAGTCGCGCACCGTGTACTCGTACTCGCGGATAGCCACTGCTTCCAGCGAGTCCGACAGGGCAAGCGTTTCACGCGGCTGCGACGAGACGTGCCGTCCCACCAGCAGCACCCGCAGCGCAGGGTTGGCCGCGCGCATCTGCTCTACCACGCTCACGTCGTTCAGGATGCTCGGTGTCGAGGTATCGCACACCACCGCCTGGATGTTCTTGGCTTCAATCCGGTCAATGACCGCCTTCACTGAAAGTCCAGCCGCCGGCGCGTCAACGAGGTCTACCTCGTGACCGTTACGAATCGCCACCCCCGCCGCGGTCGCTAACCACTTTGGATAGTAGAGCGTTCCGCTCTTGGTGACGGCCGGGCTACGCTGCTCCCGCGAAAACCGGGGGTGAAAGGGGGGATTCAGGAAAAGAGCACGCATCCGTAAAGGGTCTCCGACTCTAGTAAATCACAGTTTTCAGGCAACCTGGTACCCGCGTCCGGGTTCGCCGGCTCGCGCCCAGCCCGGCAAAGTCACCCAATCCTCGTCGATGAGGCATCCATGCAGCAGGCTATTCTGGAGAGCGGGAGTGGCAGCTCTGGTTGCGATGATTGCCTCATGGTGCCATAAGACGGGTCAAGACACGCCAACCTTCTGCAAGGAAGGGTTACGATCGGTTGGGTCGCGACTCGTTGACCCCGCGTGACACGGAGCCACACCTCGCATAGGCTCGATATACGTCAAACGCTGCTTCATCCTAATGCCAGGCGGCGCATGCCGATCCGCGCGTCGCTGCCTCGGCTGCTGCGAGAACCCAGTTGAACACAAGCGCGAACAAGGAAATGCCAGGCATGCACCCCGGCTCGGCTTTATTGACGATCGCCATACCGACCTACCACCGCAGTCGGTACCTGGCTCGCCTCCTCGACTCACTCATGCCCCAGCTGCGTGAGGAGTCACGGGTTGAGTTGATCATCTCCGACAATGCTTCTCCTGACGATACTCCGGCACTGTTGACTGAATATGCCAGACGCGGTTTGCGCTTCCGCGGCGTCCGGAACGAAACAAATCTCGGCTCGGACGGCAACATCCTGCGCTGCTTTTCCGAAGCTTCCGGCAAGTATCTATGGATTGTCGGCGATGACGACGTACTGCTGCCCGGCAGCATCGAACGCGTCCTGCAACTGCTCGCCGATGACTTTGACATCGTCTATGTAACCGCGAAGGACATCGTGGATGGGGAAGAAACCTTCCAGCCGGTCCCCGCGGCAAAGCTCGACGTAGAGGTCGTGCGCGATGCGCATCGCTTTGCACGACGTACGCACGTCTTCCTCACGTTCATCACCGGAAATATTGTGAACCGGGAGCGAGTTCTATCGCTGCCCCACGAGCCTTTCTCGCGCCTGGTTGGTACAAGCCTGCTGCAGCTTGGCTGGATGTATACGCTGCTTCGACACTTTCGGCAGGGGGCTTACGTGGCCACTCCATTAGTGGCGGCAGGAGCCGATGACCGCGGAGGCTACCGCCTCTTTGAGGTGTTTGGGACCAACCTCAAGCGCATCACGGAGGAGTGGCTGGTCAGGCCGGAGCTGGTGCGGGTCGTGCTCAACGGTACGATCCAAAGGTTCTTTCCTGCCTTTGTGCTTCGATCGAGGCTCAGGAAGAGCGAGTTTCTCAAGGAAGATCCCCATGCTTTGCTGCGCGCTCTCTTTTCACGCAACTATCGCTTTCACCTGTTTCTCGCGCCTCTACTCACGCTGCCGCTGGGTGCTGCTCGCGCATGGCTGGTGCTCTGCCGCGTGATCAACCGGGTAGATAAGGCACTAGGGAATCTCATGCTTGGCTGACAAGGGTTCAGCCTGGTTGTGTGAAGCTGTGGGGTCGTGGTGCCAGATGCGTCTCCACTTGAGGAACGTGTAGGTGCCATGCCCCAGGCCGACCACGGCAGCACCCGCAAGGTAGCTGGCGGCGACGCCATACGACCCATAGCGGCTCCCAAAGAAGAGTGAAGCAGGCGTCATCCAGAGCGCGAACAAAATCGCGTTTGCCATGAATTTCTCCTGCTTGTGCGCGCGCAGGTAAAGCGCCTCCGCAAAGACAATGATGTTGAGCACTGTCGCGCCGAGGAGCATGGCGAGCGGGGCCGGGGAAAGCAAGCGAAGCCCTAATGCGACATGATGCGCGCGGAGGACAAAGACGGCAGTCCACACCAGGCCACAGGCGAGCGTCGCAGCGGCGATCGATTGCGCAAGGGTGCGGAAGAAGACCTTGTCGAGTTGTTTGTACTCGTGGCGCGCGACCATGCGCCCAAAGGGGGACGCTTTCGTGCTCATCCAGGCGATCGCCATGCCGGAAAGCGTGCCGCAGACATTGGTGGACATGCCCATCTGCCCGGCCTCCACAGGTCCGCGGTAGTGGAACAAGATGGGGTTGAAGAGCTGGAAGATCATGTAGCCGCAGACCCAGCTCACGGCGATGCGCCACTGGAAAGGCCATATCTCCGAGCCCCAATCGATGCGGTGCACATCGGGTTTGTGACGGAGCAGGGGCAGCAGCAGATTGCGCTTGGTGTACACAAAGCACGCACCGGCGAGCGCCTGCCCAAGGATCATCAGGCCCGGCGCCATCAGCCCATGATGGAGCAGCAGTGCCGTCCACCCCATGCAGGTGCCGAGCACTGCCTGGGTAAAGCGGGTGCGCGCTACCTGGTGCACCAGTCCGCAGCCCTCAAGAAATGAGAACGTCGGATCGATCTGAAAGGTGCCGGTGGTGGCGAGGATGACGAGGATCCAGGGCAAACGCCACGCGACGGGCTGCGCCGAAGGGTGGGTAGAGGCTTGTCCGCTAAAGAAAAACATCCCCAGGGGCAGCACGACAGCTGCCATCAGGATGGCAGCAAGGGTATACCACCGAACCGATTTTTGAAGAACAGACGCAAGCCGCGCGTGTGAGCTTTGAGGGCCCGCTATGTTGCCCTCGGCGGAGATGGTAAGGTGAGCGGCCTCGTGGCTGGCTGTTTGGAGGATGACGACCGAAAACCCGAGTTCAAAGACAATCTGCAGCGCAACGAGCGAATAAAAGGTGTAGTAGTAGCCCTGCTCAGCCGGGGTGAGGGAGTGTGCAATCAGCGTGAGGGTAACCAGGCCCGCAATGCTGGACCAGGAGCGAGCGAGCAGCGTAAAAGCGATTGCGCGATCGAGGCCAAGGAGGTGGGCGATGCGGGCGACGAGGGCGCGGGGCGGAGCAGCAATGGAGAGGCTGGCGGCCTCTGTCTGTTCCGGAACGCCTGGAGGCAGGATCATAGGAAGAAATCAGTCGACCGCGCAGGGCCTGTTGGGGAAAAAACAGCAGAAGCCCGGCTCATCGAGGGTGCACAGAAGCGGAGTAGCGCAGCCGGGTCGCAGGGAGGAGCTTTTCCGCGGCTGAGAGAATACCCGCTACAGACAAGCCCTGAGCAGAACGCAACTCTTCTTGTGAGCCGGCGATGCGGATGGGCTCGCGGCCGAGGCGCAAGGCGTGGAAAGGGATGGCGGCGCTGTTGGAAGCCAGGACCTCTGCCACCATGGTGCCCAGCCCGCCTGTACCGTGCTCTTCCACGGTGAGGATGGCGCCGGTATCGCGAGCGGCGCGCTGAATCGCCTCTACATCGAGCGGAACCAGGCTGGGCATACTGAGCAGGCGGACAGAGCAACCTGAGGCATCGAGCAGGCGCGCAGCTTCGATGGCGATACCCAGAACGCCCCCGGTAGTCAGAATAGAAAGGTGTTGGCCATCCTGCACCTGGATGGCTTGCCCGAGCACAAATCGAATCGCCTGCCGGTGCAGGATCGGCTCACCTGCCTTGCCGAGGCGCAGGTAGGCCGGCCCCGGAGTCGCTGCAATGGCAGCCGTAGCAGCGCGGGCTTCTGTCGGGTCTCCCGGTGCAACTACGGTCATATGCGGCAGCACGCTCATCACGGCCAGATCTTCAACGCCGTGGTGGCTATAGCCAAGACTTCCGTAGGCAAGACCCCCGCCTACAGCCACTACCTTCACATCGAGTCGGTGGTAGCAGATGTCATTCCGGATCTGCTCCAGGCAGCGCATGATTGGAAAGTTGGCAATGGAGTAGGTGAAGACGACCTTGCCGGCCATGGCCAGGCCGGCAGCAATGCCGGTCATATTTTGTTCGGCGACGCCGGCGTTCAGATAGCGGTTAGGAAAACGGTCGCGAAAGACTTCAAGGACCGAGTAGCCCAGGTCGCCACATACCAGCCAGATACGCTCATCCTGCTCGGCCAGGGCGCATAGTTGCTCGATGAATGCCGTTCTCACCCGCGCCTCTCCAACTCCCCAAGAGCAAGCTCCAACTGCTCAGCGGTAGGGCTCTTGTAGTGCCAGGCCAGCTGGTCCTCCATGAACGTGACGCCCTTGCCTTTAATCGTATGGGCAATCACGACGGTGGGGCGACCGCCTTCCATGGGCAGCTCGCTAAAGGTCCTCGAGATCTCCTGCATGTTGTGACCATCCACTTCTTTGACTGACCAGCGAAAGGCTCGAAACTTATCTGCCAGCGGATGGAGTTCCAGGATGTCCTTTACCGACCCGAAGCTCTGGATCTTGTTGTAGTCCACGATGACGACAAGGTTATCGAGTTGATGCTGAGGAGCAAAAAGGATCGCCTCCCAGTTGGAGCCCTCGTCCAGCTCTCCATCGCTCAGCAGCACAAAGGTCCGGAAGGAGAGGCCTCCGCGCCTGGCGGCAAGTGCCATGCCGCAGCCTACCGGGAGTGCATGGCCGAGCGAACCGGAAGACAGCTCCACGCCGGGAACGCTGCTGTTTGGATGACCCGTGAGCGCGGAACCCGAACAACAGTACTGGGCAAGCTCGGCGGCAGGGAAGAAGCCGCGCCGGCTTAACGCGGCGTAAAGGATGGCTGCCCCATGACCCTTGCTGAGCAAAAACCGATCGCGAAGCGGCCAGGCAGGTTCTTCAGGACGAAGACGGAGCACCTCGCCGTACAAGCACGCCAACAGGTCGGCCATGGAAAGGCAGCTACCCAGGTGCGAGGCCCGAGCCTTGTGGATCATCCGTATGGCATCGGCTCGCAGGGCTTGTGCAAGGGCCGAAAGCTCGTCTGGTGCTGCCATAATCCCGAATCGTCTCCCTGCGATGTTTCCTGAAACAAGTTGAGGGGCAGAGAAGGCTTCCCTGCTGACTATATACAAATGTGCGGTTCGGCTTTCGACGCTGCTCCCTGCCACGGAGGCAGGTACCGGAGGCCGGCCTTGTACCAGCGGACTGTTTGCGCCAGCCCTTCTGCAAGGGGAGTGCGCGGCTGCCAGCCTGTGGCCTGCTTGAGGCGGTCGATCTCGGCCTGGAGATGCATGATCTGGCCGGCCGGGTAAGCCATGTCGCCGAAGCCCAGCAGCGGCATCGCCTCAGCCATATGCGAGGCGACCAGCTCAACGACGGAGCGCAACCGCTGAGGCTCGCCGGAGCCAAGATTGAAAATTCCCTGCGCACCAGGGGTTTCTGCGACTCGGAGCAGCGCGTCGACTACATCTTCGATATAAAGGTAGTCCCAAACCTGCTCGCCGGGCGTCATCGCCTGGCGCTCCCCGTTCAGCAGCTTGCGTATCACAGACGGTAGCAGGCGGGCATCATCATCGGCGGGGCCGTAGGCCCAAAACAAGCGCAGGGAAGCAAAGCGAAGCCCAAGCGGCAGCGCAAGGTGCACGCACAGGCTCTCAACAGCGTGCTTGGCGGCGCCGTAAAGATTGATCGGACGGACAGGGTCGGTTTCGCGGACGGGAACAGAGTAGGTGCCGTATTCAACGCAACTGCCCATGTTGACAAAGACCTTTGCGCCGGAGCCTGCCGCCATGCGCAGCAACTGGAGACTGCCCGGTACATTCCCGTAGACCTGGACGGGGTCGTCGTTATAGCGCCGGCTGTTGCCGCCCGTCCAAGCCAAGTGGAAGACCACATCCGGCGCAAAGTCCTGGATGGCGCCGGCCGCGCGAGCGATCTCCTCAAGCTCACCGCAGATGCGGGTAACCTTTGGCAGCCAGGGCTGAATGCGCCACAGATCGCTCGATGGGCGCGCGAGCACTGCCGTCGGGTAGCCTTCCCCAACCAGCCGCCTAACCAGCCATGCGCCTACAAAGCCGGAAGCTCCTGTGACCAGGCATCTTGGACGTACACCAGTCTGGGTCACCCTAGCGCACCAGGAAGGGATCTTTCACTATCTCGTGAAGAGACTCGACTACGTAGTCGATCATCTCGGCTGACAGGCCCGGATACACTCCAACCCAGAAGACGTTATGCATGACGAAGTCAGTGTTTGGCAGCTCACCTATCTTGCGATACGCAGAGTGAAGGTAAGCCGGCTGCCGGAGCAGATTGCCGCCAAACAGCAGGCGGGTACCGATTCTGCGGCGGTCGAGCGCCCGCACGACCGTGTCGCGCGTAATGCCGCTCTCAGGCTTGACGGCTATGGGAAAGCCAAACCAGCTCGGCTCTGAGTTGGGGGTGGCTTGCGGAAGCGAAAAAAAGCTCTGAAGGCCGGAGAGCCCGTCATAAAGGCGGCGGAAATTTTCTCGGCGTGCAGCGATAAACCCGGGCAGTTTCTTTAATTGAGAAACGCCGACGGCGGCTTGCATGTCGGAGAGTTTGAGGTTGTAGCCAATGTGCGAGTAGATGTACTTGTGGTCATAGCCGCAAGGCAGCTCGCCCAGTTGCCACTCGAAGCGCTTGCCGCAGGTGTTGTCTTTGCCCGGTGCACACCAGCAGTCTCTGCCCCAATCGCGAAAGGACTCGACGAGCTTGGTCAGTGCCGGCTTTTGCGTCATAACAGCGCCGCCCTCGCCCATGGTGATGTGGTGCGCGGGATAAAAGCTCGCAGTCGCGATGTCGCCAAAAGTGCCCACGCCTTGTCCGTTGTAGGTAGCGCCTACGGCGTCACAGCAGTCCTCCACGAGCCAAAGGTCGTGCTTCTTCGCAAAGGCGGTCACCGCACCAAGGTCAAAGGGATTGCCCAGGGTATGCGCGATCATGATGGCGCGACTACGCCCCGAAAGAGCGGCATCCAGTTGCGTGACGTCGATGTCGTATGTGTCGAGCTTGACGTCGACAAAAACAGGGACCAGTTGATTCTGTAAAGCCGGATTGACGGTGGTCGGGAAGCCTGCGGCGACGGTGATCACCTCATCGCCGGGCCGCAGGGCGCGTTCGCCGAGGCTTTCAGAAGTAAGCGCTGAAAGCGCAACCAGGTTCGCCGACGAGCCTGAGTTGACCAAGCGAGCGTCGCGCACGCCCATCACGCGGGCAAACTGCCGCTCAAACTGCTCGGCAAAACGCCCAGTGGTGAGCCAAAAGTCCAGCGAAGCGTCTACCGCATGCTGAACGTCCTCGTCATCGTGGACTTTGCCGGAGACAGGCACAGCCGACTCTCCGGCGATGAAAGGGCGCCGCGGAAACGCTTCAGCATGGTATTCGGTGACAAGGGCGCGTATCTGCCGGCGAAGCTGCTCGGACCGAGGCAGTTGCTGGGGAAGCTCGGCCTCGTCTACGGCGCTGTCCATCAGCAAGCCCGGCTCGGATGCGTTCATGCTACTCACTCAGTGGATCCTTTCCGGGCGCACAGTTGCTGGTAAGCGGCGATCTGGCTGAAGGTACACTGCTGCATGTTAGAGCCGGCGTGCCACTGCTCATACCATTCTACAATCCGGTCCAGCGCGTCGGCCAGACGGAAGGCCGGCTGCCAGTGGAGGAGCGCGCGGGCGCGAGAACAATCCAGCTTAAGATAGGCGGCCTCGTGCGGGTGGGGAGGCGGATCGATCTCCCACTCAGGGTGCACCCCGGTACGCGCCGCCCACTTTTCTGCCATGTAGCGAACAATCCACTCAACTTCGCAGGCGTCTTCGTCGCCCGGACCAAAGTTCCAGCCGGAAGCATACGCCAGTTCGCCGGCAAGCAGGCGCTCCCCAAGCATAAGGTAGCCGCGCAGCGGCTCCACTACGTGCTGCCACGGGCGAATGGCATGGGGGTGCCGAATGCGAGCAGGCTTGCCACTCAGAAAAGCGCGCATCAGGTCAGGCACCAGACGATCCTGCGCCCAGTCTCCCCCGCCAATGACATTGCCGGCGCGCACAGTGGCCACTGCCACCCCATGTTGCGCATAGGTTGCGGGCGAGAAGAAGGAGTCGCGGTAAGCACCCGCCACCAGTTCGGCGCAGGCTTTGCTGTTGCTGTAGGGGTCGCGGCCGCCCAACCGGTCCTCTTCGCGATACCCCCAATGCCACTCGCGATTCTCGTAGCATTTATCGGTGGTAATCAACACAAGAGCGCGTACCGAGTCTGTGCTTCGCACGGCCTCAAGCACGTTGACCGTACCCATCACATTGGTGGCGTAGGTATCAACAGGGTCACTGTAGGAACGACGCACAAGCGACTGGGCGGCCATATGAAAAACGATCTCGGGCCGAAAGGCGGCCATTGCGCTGCGCAGGCGATCGAGGTCGAGCACGTTTGCGCGGTGGTCTTCTTCGAGCTTGTTGCCCACTTGGGCTTCCACAAAGAGCGAAGGCCGGCTCGGAGGATCAAGCGCATACCCGCACACCGTGGCGCCTGCGTGAGCAAGCCAGAGTGCAAGCCAGCTGCCCTTGAAGCCCGTATGCCCGGTGATCAAGACGCGGCGCCCGGCCCACTGGGCGCCTACCAGGTCTTCCATGGCGCCTGACCTTTCTGCCAGAGCTCTTCAAGCAAGACCTTGTCCCGCAGCGTATCCATCGGCTGCCAAAAGCCGGAATGGCGATAAGCTCTTAGATTGCCTTCGTGGGCCAGGCGCTCTAGCGGTTCGCGCTCCCAGACGGTCTCATCGCCTGCGATGTAGGACAGCACCTTAGGCGAAAGCACGAAGAAGCCGCCATTGATCCAAGCGCCATCGCCGACTGGCTTTTCCTGAAAGGACGTGATCACCGAACCGTCCAGGTTCAGTGCGCCCCATCGCGCGGCAGGCTGCACCGCCGTCATCGTGGCCAGGCCGCCGTGTTCCTTGTGAAAGCGAATGCTTTCCGCGATATTTACGTCCGCCAAGCCGTCACCATAGGTGAGGCAGAACGCTTCTTCATCCGCAAGGTAGCGAGCCACCCGCTTGATGCGGCCTCCGGTCTGGGTAGCGTTGCCCGTATCGACCAGGGTAACGCGCCAGGGCTCAGTCATGCTGTCATGCACCTCCATGCGATTTTCTGTCATGTGGAAGGTGACATCTGCCATGTGGAGGAAGTAGTTAGCGAAGAACTCCTTAATGATGTAGCCCTTGTAGCCGAGGCAGATGATGAAGTCGTTGATGCCGCACTGGGAATACGTCTTGAGTATGTGCCAGAGGATCGGGCGGCCGCCGATATCGATCATGGGTTTCGGCCGCACGGAGGTTTCCTCGCTGATGCGTGTACCGAGGCCCCCGGCAAGAAGAACGGCTTTCAAGTCAGACCCTCCGTATCAAGGCTGCTGCAGGTGGATTGTGGCCGATCCTTTTGGACGGGCTGATACTTGGCGGCCGGGAGTGCCCGGGAGCGTCGGCGGCTCGTTCGATGGTACGACGTTGTACGCGAACGAGTCGATGGCATGGCCAGCGTTCAGGTAGTGGGCAGAGGTGACGAGCGTCATCAAGGAGCGGTCTGTAAAGGCCGGCGCAGGAACCTCGCTGCGCAGTCCTTTACCCGCTTGCTTGGGCATGCAAAGTCTTGGAGAGCGCCTCTGCTGTGTTCGCGGCGCAGGCTTCCCACGTAAAGCGCCTGCTCTGCGCCAGGCCTTCCGCCACCAACTTCGCGCGCAGGGGGGTCTCGGTCGCGATCCTGACGAGCTTTTCGGCGATGTCTGCGACTTGCAGCGGATCAAAGAAGAGCGCTGCGCTGCCGCACACCTCAGGTAAGGAAGCTGCGCGCGCCACGGCCGCGGGGACACCCGCCGCCATCGCCTCGAGCGGCGGCAAACCGAAGCCCTCGTAAAGCGACGGCAGGACCAGCGCAGAAGCATGTCCGACCAGCGACAGCAGCTCCTGCCGCGAGACAAAACCGGTCAGATGGATGCGCTCGCCGGCTCCGCGGACGCGCTCAAAGAACGCCTGCGACTCGCCGGTAATCAAGCCTTCGCTTTGCCCAACGATCACCAGGTCATGCGGCAGACGATCCTTGACCTGCAGAAAAGCCTCGACCAGCCGCGGCAGGTTCTTGTACGGCTTGATGTTGCCAACGTAGATGAAGTAGGGCCGGGTCCGGAGCGGAGCAAGTGCCGCCGCCTCGTACCAGTCTTCAGCGATGCCAAGGTGCGTGGGGACGATGTTGGACTCGGCGGAACTCTTTGTCAGGCGGAGCAGCTCTGCCTTGCTGAAGCTTGAAACAGTCAGGATGAGCGAAGCCCTCTTGCGGATCGCACGAAACATCGTTTGCGCGTACAAGCGCTTCTTCCAGTTACCCGCAATCTCTGCGACGACAAGGTGGCTCATATCATGCACGGTGACAGCGAGCGGACCCTGGTAGGCGAGAGGTATCGTGTAATACGGCGAGAAAAACAAGTCGGTGCCTCTGGGGATCACTCTTGGCAACTGGATCTGCTCGCCGAGCGAGTACCTGGGTGCGCGGCACTCGATCAGCCGCATGTTCGCTGCACAGGCCCAGGAGAACTCGCGCAGTCGCGTTATGTTTCCTATGCCGATCAAGGAAACATCCGCCAGATGTTCCGCGAGCTTCGGCATGATCCCCTGGATATAGGTACCGACGCCTGAGGAATCAATCCAGCGCAGGTCAACCGTAAGGGTCTTCATAGCTGCCGAAGCGTGGCTTTCTTGCAAAGAAGAACGAGTACAAACAGGGTGCCGAGCATGTTGAAAAGAATATTAAAGGTTCCGGCACATAGAAAGGTTGCCCACACGCTTGCCGCTGCAATGATAAACGGCTGCTGAGTAGACAACGCTTCGCGCCGGAGATAAAGCCACATCTTCACCAGCAAGATACCGAAAATCACAAATCCCACAAGGCCAATATGGAGCACGAGTGCAAGCGGCATGCTGTCTATGACCATGGGGAACAATGGCAGAACTCTATCATTCTGCACGATGCCGAGTCCCAGGAGTCGACTGACCCACGAAGAATGCATGAGCAGATCGGAGTAGTACGCCCACTGTTCCAGTCTGTCAATTAAAGATGCAGAGTCGCCGAGGTTGCTGTTTCCACCCACAAGAGAAAACAGTCCTGCCAGAATGGTGCAAATACCGAGAGCAAAGAAAACGAGCGGTGCCCATAGCCCCCTCGTGGCCTTCTTCCCATATGTGAGGATAAGGGCGTACGTACAAGCGCATCCGAAAACGAGGTAGCAGAGTCTCGTAAGGGTAGTAAAGCACGCGAGTGCCGCAACAAGGGTTAGCAAGCTACCTCCGAGTGGTCTTTGCCGCGAGACTCCTATGCCCAGCGCACCCGTCAAGGAGCAGAACAGGCCAAAGTTCATGGAAGAAGTAAATAAGCTAAACGCCCGGATTTGGTCAAAAAAGGCCCAGCTGGTTACGTAAAAGCTGCCATCCACACTTTCCGTATGCAGGATGGGCTGCACAGTCAGATATTGCGCCGCGCCTAGTACTGCGCTGACTAAGAAGAGGGTCAGGACGCACCTGGTGATGAGTTTTTCCGGGATAGTTCCGCGAAACACTGCCGCAGCAGGGCCGAGCAGGAGCAGGAGGTAATATCCCCAATAAGAAAAGAAGATACTTTCGAGTGACAAGCCGCGTGCTACCAGGAGGTAAGCGATGTCAACGACCAGCAATGCATTGCAAAGCAGCCAGGAGTACAGGGGAAGTTTCGAAGATTTTATCGTGGGGTGCGCGATGCATCCAAGCGCAACTGTGGCCAGGAAGGCGATTTTGATTTCGATGTTGCCGATCAAGACTCTGCCGCCAGAGAAGCTCATCTGAAGCTGCTGAATCGCGCCGTCTACAAGTAAGAGGAAGCAAAGCAGCAACGCAAGGACCGAGAGCATGGAATATGGAGAAAGTGTCAAGGCCCTAAGCAGAACGTAGGGTGAAAAGATCTTACGGCTGGACAGGCCATCAACGGCTCTCATCATCAGCGTATCTTCTGTAAAACAGGACGGGTCTGCAGATAATCCTGCAGACCAGCCCAGACGTTTTGGCAGCGTGAGAGTTGAAGACGCATCAAGCGCCTGGTGAAGCGTGAAAAGAGGAACAGAAAGCTCGCCAGACGAGGGGCGGGCGAGTGGAGGCTCAAGATGCGCAAACCCGATGTAGTAAAGTAACGCTCTAAAACGGGCTGATGTCCGCCGGTACTTGCATGGACCTTATGCAGCACTCGGGATTCCGGCGCGGCGGCGAGACGCCATCCTTTCTTCCGGAATCGCAGACAAAGTTCGGTTTCTTCCAAATAGAAAAAGAACCCTTCGTCAAGCAAGCCGGCATCTTGCAATGCGGATGCGGAGACGAGCATGCTAGCACCGTAGAGCGCGTCAAACCAGTCGTCACATCGGGGCGCTTTGCTGTTTCGGGCATAGCCACACCATAGATTGATCCGCGCTCCTGCCCATGCTTGGACGATTGAAGGTGCTTCGGCATAGTAGCAAACGGAGGCGACCGCTGCGATCTGCTTGTCCGTCAGTGCTTTGGCGATAAGACCATCAAGGGCGCCCGGGGCAGGAAGCGTGTCGTTGTTTAATAGCCAACAATATTGAGCCCCGTGCGCGATAGCATGTCTAAGTCCAACGTTGTTGCCCCCTGCGAACCCAAGATTTCTGCCTGTCTCGATCACGAAGATATCCGGATGCGCTGCTCGTATCTTCGGGACGGAGTAATCTGTCGAGCCGTTGTCCACGACCATGATTGTCAGCTCCGGATAGGTACACTTCCGCAAAGCGTCGATACACTCAAGTGTGTCCCGCCACCCGTTCCAATTTAGAAGGATGCAGCTTACTTTTGGAGGTGGGTTCAAGCCGACCCCTCTTTCGACCAATCCTTGTGGCCCGGGGAGGCCGACACAAGAAGCGGCCTATGATGAGCGCGGCGACACGTTCTGCAGCCGAAGCTGACGGTATCCATAGTCATCCAGAGCGAAGAGTAACGAAGTTGAAGGTCGAGGCAGTCGGCAATCATAAGAATATGCTAGAGGCCTTCCTTGCGGCCCATTTTTCCGGTGAACCCGTCCCAGGTACCAAGCAAAAAGTTGTGGAGCTTGCGCGCACGGTCTTGTTCGGCGGCGAAACACTTGATCGTTTCTCGTAAAGAGATGCTGATCAGCTGGCAAACCCAAGCCGGGAAAATTCTTATGTATTTACGATAAACAACGATCCGGTTGCGAGATATGTAGTATCTTCGGACTGCGCTGTGGTGGCTGGGCTGAAAATGGAATCCAAGAAAAGAAGCCGCTTGTGGACTCCCCGCGCCATGGTACAAGTGCGCTTCTGTGGAATCTGCGATCAGGTAGCCTGCTGCTCGTATGCGCAAACAGTACTCAGTATCCACTTCATCTATGAAGTAATCGGCCTGGAAGCAACCAATCCGATCGAAAATCCAAGTCGGCATCAGCGCCCCTGAGGTGAGTGAAACGATGGGGCCTCCGTCGCGGGCGCGGCGCACGGCGGGCTCAGCGCCTGTAGCTGGATTGAGATATCTCGGGTGTACGGAAACTACTCGTTCGCGCTGCGGATGGGTTTGCCAGGCTCGCTCCATACGATCGATGAAGCCGTCTGTGATGATGCTGTCCTGATCGAAGAGGATAACCCAAAGGTAGCCTTGTGCCTTGGCCCAGAGCACCCCTTGATTCAGAGCCTCGGCAATGCCAAGATTTTCGCAGTTCTCGATGAGCGCAAAGCCTTGGGTACCACTTGCCTTGCGTAACAGGCAAACTTGCTCAGGAGAAGAGCCATTATCTACTACGATGAGCGCACGCACCTGGGCGAGGATCCTGGGTATATGCCCCAACATCGTCTCGGTAGGATGATAGGTGACGAGAATCGCACATAGTGAGTCAGCCGGGTTTGTATCCAGAATGGGCTGCACCGAAGGGGCGTTCATCACATCGCGAGCCAAGAAGTCCATCGAGGGATGCGGCAGGTCATGTTTAGATTCGCACCCAAGTCTGCATGGACGCGTCGTACCGACGAATGGGGCGGGCGGGTACTCCTGCCACCAAGGTAAATGGGGGAACATCTGTTGTCACCACCGCATTCGATCCGGCGATGCTGCCCGCTCCCATCGTGACGCCGGGACAGATCACCACTCCATCTCCAAGCCAAACTTTCTCCTCGATGCGAACGGAGCGGTCAAACTCTAACGGTCTGTGGGCCGGAGGAGTACTGGGCGGGGAGGGCGCATGCCCGAATAGACCGTGATTGTGGTCGGTGATCAGGACTTTGCTCCCAATCAGTACATGGTCGCCAATGATCACAGAATTGGTGCATGCGATGTGGCTCCAGTTACTTATGCGCACATGATTTCCTATCACCAGCTTAGGTTGAAAGTGCTGTTTGTTGTAACGGATCACAGCATGCAACCAAAGGCCCTCGCCAGCCACAAAGTCCTCGCCCATTGAGATGTGAGAAAGGCCATGGAGAGAAGAACCTGAGCCGATATGTAGCTTCCTGACCCGGAGTTTCGCGGCAAGCATCCGGTTGCGTAATAGCTGCTTCGGACGATCCTTGAGGTTGGAGAGCAGAACGTACGCTCCATTCTCATTGAAGAATTCGCGGAGCCTGCTCAAAAGCCGTCACCTGCCTGCGCCCTTCGTTGACGAAGCGCACAATCTTGGCTTCGCTTTTGCTTTCCGCTCAAGACCGCCCCCGGGCGCCCTGCGTGGACCAGGCTTGCTTCAAAAGCTCCATGCGCTCCCTATCGTCAGGACGAGCCTGGGCGCGCGTCAGGGCTTCCGCGACAAAAGCAGTTACGATGCCCAGGAACAATCCTGCGGCGAGAGCAGCGATCATAATCAGCGTCCGCTGCGGCGAAGAGCGTTTATCGGGAACAATGGCTTTGTCTACTACTTGGACCACCGCGCCCTGTCGCGCTTCATCCAGTTTGGCGGCCTCGAACTGCCGCGCCAGTAGATCGAAGATGGTCTCGCGATACTTGACCTCGCGCAGATCGCGCACATAGCTCATCCCCGCCTGGGGAACACTGCCCTTCGGCATGAGCAGGTCGCCGGCCTCGCCGCCGGCGCTGACAGCCTGCTTGCTCAGCTGCGCTTTCAGTGCGGCAAGCTCGCCCTCGGCCTGAACCAGCTCCGGGTTTTCTCCCGTGGCAAACGAGCGCATGCCCTGGACCTGCACTTCCTTGGCAGCGACCTGCGCCCGCAGGGTCGCTACCGACTGGATCACAGCTCGCGATTGCGCATCGAGCTGGATCAGCCCGGTCTTCTGCTCGGTCGCTTTCAGCTGCTCTTCGGCTGTCGCCAGCGCGTCCTTGGCGGCGACCAGCTGCTGCTCAAAAAAGAGCCGGCGCTGCGCGGCTTCGGTCGTCGCGAGAGTCGCAGTGATGCGCTTGTATTCCTCCACGTAGGCGTTGGTCATCTCCGCCGCGCGCTGCGCGCTTGCGTCTGTCACCGAGATGTGGATCAAGCCATCCTTGGCTCCGCTGTCCAGGGTTGCGTGTGACTCAAAGCTTTTGCGCGCATCCGACTGCCTCTTGGTCCGGTAAAGCTGTACCAGGTGGAAGCGGTCCACCATCGCATCTTCAACCGTGCGGCTCTTCAGTATGGCCAATTGCAGATCGTTCGGGTTCTTCAGGCTTAACGCTCCACCGCTCGCAAGCGAAGCCATGGAGCCGAGGCCGCCCAGCTGCGACATCATGCTTGCAGCCATGGAGCTGTTTCCCTGTGGGGGCAGGATCATCGCCGTGGCTGTGTACCGCGCGGGGAGCAGGAAACATGCGAGCAGACCTAGTACCAAAGTCACACCGACCACCTTCGCGATCAGGCGCCGGCGGCTTACCAGCACGATCACGAGATCGAGCAGCGAGACCTCTTCCTCCGGCGCATCGACTTGGCCTGGGTGGCCAACCTCTTCTGCTGCCGCGGTTTGTTCCCCTACGTACACGCGAATCCCCTGTTGCCGGGGCGAACCTTCTTCAAGGTCGGCCACTCAGAACGAACGTACCACATTGCTACACAGCTCGCTGTCGGACGTTCAGGTCTTCGTTCCGGAGTTTACCCCGGGGCGTTTTCCCAGGACCCGGCGGGGCAACGCTCACCGCACAAGGCGGCCGTGGCAAGCCAGGAGCAGCAGCTAGCCAGGCCCTCTCTGATTCTTAATTTGACGCCCGAGCCCAATGCTCGTGCGGCGATCGTTCTGCCAGCATTTCCTCTTGTCGCTGCCTCGGGGGTATCGTTGCCACAGCGTGCAGGCAGTCTCAGCCGGGGGATTCGCCTCGTTGGAGGGGGGACCGCCTCAAGGCATCGGCCAGCTCGGTACACTGAAGCGTCAACCATGCAGCAGTGCTCTGCCTCTTCCAACCATGCAAAGGTGAAATCTCCCCAAGATGCCCCACGCTACACGGTCTCTCCTAGGTTCTCCCGCGTTGCCGCGGTGGCTCGCCTGCGTCTTCTTCCTTATCTTGGTCTGCCCGGTTCACGCCCAGGTGATGGACGACGACGACCTCGGCGCCTGCGGTTCGACATACCTGCCGGTAGACTCCTGGCAGTACCCGGAGCTTGTTCGATTGCGGGGCCTCGGCTATCTGGACGACGCATTTCTAGGGCTCCGCCCTTGGACACGCATTGTTGCAGCTCGGCTGGTTCGCGACGCTGCTGAACGCTCAGCCCGCGAAGAACAAGAGTGGACCGAGATTACGCAGGAAGAAGGTGCTGAGCCAGGGGGCTCCGGAGGCGCCGAGGCTCGCGCGATCCTCGCCGTGCTCACGCCCGAGTTTGCTGCCGATCTTGCATCGTGCAATGGCAGGGCTTCCGTGGACTCGGTCTATAGCCGGACGCTGGGCATCACCGATACTCCTCTGCGTGACAGCTTCCACCTGGGCCAGACAATCTCTAACGACTACGGCCGACCCTATGAGGCGGGCATCAACCAGGTGGTCGGCGTGAGCGGCCGTGCCAGCCGCGGGCGCTTCTCGCTTTATCTTCGGGGAGAATACCAACGTGCAGCAAGCGCCGCCGGGTATTCGCCGGAGCTATTTGCAACGCTGAGCAGCATCGACACTATCCCTGTTGCTACGAATCCAGTGCAAAGCACCATCCCGCTGGGACCGCTTGCCGCGGTGAATGCATTTCGCCTGCTCGAGGCAAACGCCTCCTACCACCTGCTAGGCCACGAGATTTCATTTGGGAAGAGCGACCACTGGATGGGTCCCGCCGAGGGCGCCAGTATGACCTGGAGCAACAATGCAGATAACATCTACGCCTTTCAGATCGATCGTGTCGATCCGCTTCGAGTTCCTCTTCTCTCCCGGGCGATTGGACCCATGCGTTATGACTTCTTTGTCGGCAGCCTGCAGGGCCACAGCGATCCGCGCGACCCTTGGGTCCATGTGGAGAAGATCAGCTTCAAACCATCGGCAAACCTTGAGTTTGGCTTTGAGCGCACAGTGATCTGGGGCGGAAAGGGCCACGTGCCGATCACCGTGCATTCGTTTCTCAAATCATTCTTCAGCTTGTCCAATGTTCCTGCATCGGAAAAGTTTTCCCGGTCGGATCCTGGGGCGCGCTTCGGGTCTTTTGATTTCTCGTACAGACTGCCTTTCGCGCGCGACTGGCTTACGCTCTACACCGACTCCGAGGCTCATGACGACGTCAGTCCTATCAGCGCTCCTCGACGTGCCGGCATACGACCAGGCCTTTACCTCTCCCACTTTCCCGCTCTTCCGAAGCTTGACCTGCGCGTAGAAGGTGCTTCCACCGATCCCCCGACTTCGCGAAGCAACGCAGGCGCTTTCCTGATGGCCGAGATAGCGCAGCCGCAGGGGCTAACCAATAAGGGCTTCTTGTTCACCGACCCGAACGGCCGCGAAGGCAAGGGCGGCAACGCGTGGCTCACCTACCACATGTCCCCCACGGATAACGTCCAGCTCTCCTGGCGTAGCGCGAAAGCAGCGAAAGACTTAATTCCGGGGGGGACGACGCAGCAGCAGTTTCGGCTGGCAGGAGTAAAGCGGCTTGGCGTGGAAAGAGACTTGGAAGCAAGCGTCTGGGTGCAATACGAAGCCTGGAAGGCCCCGATCTATCGCCCAGGCGCGCAGTCCGATATCTCCGTCGCCGGTGCTCTCACTTGGTATCCGCAGAAGTCGCTCCACTTTTGAGCCAATCCCTTTTGAGCGGAACCGCGAGCGAGTTTCTCGACTCCGGCCAATCGATTTGTTCTTTACCATCTAGATTATGATTGCGCACCTACGCGGCCGGCTCCTCGCCAAGCACCCTACGCAAGCAATTGTCGAAGCAGCGGGGGTTGGCTACGACGTTGCTATCACCGTACCCGTGTTTGCCGCGCTTCCGGCAGAAGGTGTTGAGGTAGCGTTGCACATTCACACGCAGGTGCGCGAGGACGCGCTTGCGCTCTTCGGCTTTCTTGTTCTCCCAGAGAAGCGCCTGTTTGAGCGTCTGATCACCGTGGCCGGGGTGGGCCCCAAACTGGCGATGACGATTCTTTCCGGTCTTACCCCGGACGCGACGATCGGCGCCATCCGCGCTCAGGACCATGCCACGCTGGTCCGCATTCCCGGTGTCGGGAAGCGGCTTGCGGAGCGGCTTGTTGTGGAACTGAAGGAGAAGCTTGATGATCTGGCCGCGCCCGCCTTGCCTGTGCGCGCTGATGCTCCTGCCGCCGAAGACGTACTATCGGCTTTGCTGAACCTTGGGTATGGACGGCCGGCGGCCCAAAAAGCTATCGATTCGGCCATTGCCAAAAATAAGGTTGCCGGCACGGACTTCGACGTCTTGTTTCGCTCTACCTTGCTCTTGATCCGCTAGCAGATGCTTGCGTGTGCATACATGCGCGGGTCATTGATGAAGCTCGCAGCAGCTTCCTTGAGGCTTGATCCTCTTGATCCTGCGAGTGGCCTTCAGTCGAGGCGCGAGTGCCCGTATGCCCAGGTTCAGCGACAATTATCTCGTGAAACTTATCCTTGCATCGATTGGGCCACGCGCTGGCGAGGGAGCTGGTCAGCCACTGTTCGCTGAATACCTGGGTCGCCTCGCCGCTTATGCGTCGGCGGAGCACCAGACCTTTCGCACAGAGTCTGCACTCCTCTCCTCGGTGCAAAAGCACCGTGCGCGGACTGCGCCATGGCTGGTGCTGCTCGATTCCCGCGGGGTCGGGGTGACATCCACGGAGCTTGCAGAGCGGATCAGTGCGCAGCGAAGCTCCGGACGACAGCTGGGAATCTTCGCTATAGGACCCGCTGATGGCTGGTCCGAGGCGGCACGGACAGCCACCCGTGCTGCTCCGCAGGATGCTCTTCTACTTTCCCTCGGCCCCATGACGCTGCCGCATGAACTGGCTCGCGTTCTGCTCGCCGAACAGCTTTACCGCGCCTGTACAATCCTGGCGGGACATCCATACCACTGTGGACACTAAGAGATATGAGAAAGAGCGAAGACTTGACTGAAGAAACAGGCGCGTCAACGGAACTCAAGGAACTGGAAAGCCCACCTTCAAGCCGGCGCGGGCTGCTGCTCATCAACACCGGCGCCGGGAAAGGGAAGACGACGGCCGCAATGGGTACGGCGATAAGGGCAGCCGGCAACGGGATGCGCGTGCTCATGCTGCAGTTCTTGAAAGGATCATGGCACTACGGCGAGCTGGACGCTGCCCAATATTTCCCCGGCACGTTTGTGATTCGACAAATGGGCCGAGGGTTTGTAAAGGTGGGTGGCGCTGAAACGGACCCGGAAGACCAGCGCCTTGTCGACGCTGCATGGCTCGAGGCAGTTGAGGCCATTCATTCGGCTGAGTGGGACATGGTGATTCTGGATGAGATTCTCTACACCATTGGGTACGGAATGCTCGATGCAGATGCCGTTGCGGGTGTGCTTCGTGACCGACCTCCTTTGGTTCACGTGATCCTAACCGGCCGCGGAGCGCATCCTTCCCTGATCGAGATCGCTGACACGGTCACCGAGATGCGCCAGGTGAAGCACGCGTACGAGCAAGGCATCCTTGCTCAACGCGGTATTGAGTATTGATGCGTTAAGAGCAACCCTTAAAGCTCCTAGTACACTGAGCTATGGCAGACACGCCTTACGAGGACGACGACAGCATGACTTGGTTCAAGCGGCAGGAAAACACGATCGAAACGGAAGGAGAGAAATCAGTACGAACGGAAGGTTTGTGGATCAAGTGCGAATCTTGTCAGCAGGCGATCTGGAAAGCTGAACTGCAAGCGAATTTGCAGGTCTGCCCCAAGTGCGGCCACCATCGTAGGCTTTCCGCTCGCGCGCGCATCGAGAGCTTGCTCGAGCCGGGCTATGAACTGGTTGACGTTGAGCTCCGCTCCGCCGATCCGCTTCAGTTCACTGGATTGAAGCCGTATGCCGGGCAACTGGATGCTGCTGAAGCCGCTAACGACCTCCGTGATGCCGCTTTGAATGCTACGGGAAGCCTCGGCACTCATCCAGTTGTGATTTCCGTCATGGACTTCGGTTTTATCGGAGGAACCATGGGAGCGGTCGTAGGTGAAGTGATCGCGCGGGCAATGGATCGCTCCTTGAGCAGCAAACATGCGCTGATCGTTGTTTCGGCTTCCGGAGGAGCGCGCATGCAGGAGGGGATTGTTTCCCTCATGCAACTGGCTAAAACGTCGGCGATGGTCGCGCGACTTGATGAGGCCCGCATCCCCTATCTGTCTCTTCTTACCGATCCAACGTTTGGAGGGGTCACGGCATCATTTGCCATGCTTGGAGATGTGAACATTGCCGAACCAGGAGCTCTGATCGGCTTTGCCGGACCCAGAGTGATTGAGCAAACGATTCGACAGAAGCTCCCGGAGGGCTTTCAGCGATCAGAGTTTTTACTTGCACACGGCATGTTGGACGCAGTCGTGCCCCGCAAGGAGCTTAAGCCCTTCCTAATTCGGGCTTTGGACTTTCTTCGCCGACCAATGTAGAACCGACTTGCTCGCGGAGGCTGACAGCACGCTCCAGCATCGTACATACTGGCCGCGAAAGCCCAATCAACGGTCCGACAGGGCTTTGCGGGTACGCGCAAAGGAATGGATGACACCTCGCGACTCGCCGCTCTGCACAGGCCGCGCATGTGCAGCGAGCTTTTCCTACCCTGCTGACCCTATGTAAATCGAGCGTCCGCAGAGGCAACAATCGCCAGCCGTGAAGCGAACTCGAACTTGCGGATAGGTCTGCGTGCCAAGCAACTTTGAACCGTATGTGCATGATCGAGGAGTATCCCTATGACGGTAGGCTCGCTGATCTAAACTGAAGGTATGGCTCATGCTGCTGCGCTTCATCGCCTCCTTGGCTTGGCGGGAGAACTGGTAACTGCGCCTGGAGTTCCTCGTCGCAAGTTCGATCTAGCGAACATGCGAGTGCTGCTAGCCGCTCTTGGGGATCCGCAGCAGCGCTTTCCATCCATACTCATTGCCGGAACCAATGGCAAGGGCTCGACCGCTGCAACGCTCGCCTCGATTGTGGCTGCGGCCGGGTACACGACCGGGCTTTATACTTCCCCGCATCTAAACCGTGTAAATGAAAGGATCCAAATCCTTTCACGTTCAGCGACGACGCGTGAAATTGAAGATGGAGCACTGTTTTCTCGGCTTGAGCAGGTGGAGCGGGCAGCAACAAATCTTCTCGCGGAGGGGGCTCTGCCCGCCGCGCCCAGTTTCTTTGAGACGATGACGGCTATCGCGTTTCTGAGCTTCGCAAACGGGCCGGTAGATCTTGCCGTTCTGGAAGTGGGCATGGGTGGTCGACTTGACGCTACCAATGTTGTAGAGCCGCTCCTCTCGGTCATCACCGACATCTCCCTTGACCATACGGAGTGGCTCGGTGGAACGATTCGAGAGATAGCTCGCGAGAAAGCAGGTATTCTCCGGGCGGATGGCATTATGGTGACTCTTCCGCAGCATCCTGAGGCCAACGAAGCTTTAGGCCAGATAGCGACCTCCATGAACGTTCGAGGTGTGAGCGCAGCTTACTACCTCCCGGGGAGGGATGCAGGCTCAGCAACAAACACGTATGCGCTTGCTCCCTGGAGCCACAGTGAAGCTGCTCCTCTGTTTATTGCTTCTCCCTTGCCGGGCTTCCACCAGCAGCGGAATATCGCACTGGCACTTGCGTCTGCGGCCGAACTGCGCGACTCCTATGGGTTCGTCATCGACGGCGCAGCTGTGACTGAAGGTATCGCATTGACGCGATGGCCGGGCCGCTTGGAGATGTTCGCCACAACAGCCAATCGACCACGCTTTCTACTAGATGTAGCGCACAACCCCGCAGGTGCATGGGCACTCCGCGCTGCGCTAAGCCCGGGCATACTAGAGGGACAGCGATCCTTCCTTGTTTTTGGGTGCATGCGCGATAAGGCGGTGACAGAAATGGCGAAAATCCTCTTCCCTCTCTTTGATCATGTTTATCTTTCTGCGCTGCCATCTTCCCGAGCGGCTTCTCTTGAAGAACTGTCCGTCGCTGCTGCGGTAACTGGTACGTCCTTTACCAACTGCAAGGACCCCGCAGATGCTATCAAGGCAGCACTGCGAGATGCGGACTCTGCGACGGCGCAGATCGTAGTCACCGGTTCCGTCATTCTGGTAGGCGCTGCCCGTGAGCTCCTGCTATGAGAAAAGAACTCCGTGCCCGTCCTGCGCAC
>CAXTPL010000004.1:2179-17683 GCA_964246065.1 uncultured Acidobacteriaceae bacterium | reverse complement strand
CTTCTGCGTTGATTCGCGCGCCAATGTTCGTCCTGGCGACAGCGCTTTTCGGCAGCGCATCGTTGTTGAGCTCCTTGTATGACAAGCAAGGACGCCGTCAGCATCGGATTGCACAAGCTTGGGCGAAGCTTTCGCTTCGTATCAGCGGGTCGTCGGTCCGGATCCTAGGCAGAGAGAATCTGCATCGAGGCTCGGTAGCAGTGTACTGCTCCAACCATCTCTCTTACATGGATACGCCGGTCATCTTCTCCTGCTGCCCCTTTCAATTTCGCATCGTGGCGCGATCCAGTCTCTGGGCCATTCCTTTCATCGGCTGGCATCTCCATCGGTCCGGGCAGATTCCCGTAAACGTAGAAAATCCTAGCGCCTCGGTCGCGAGTCTGTCAGGAGGGATTCGGACGCTGCGTGAGGGCGTTCCACTCTTCATCTTCCCTGAAGGGGGTCGTTCCAAGGATGGGCACCCCTCTCGCTTTATGAACGGTCCTGCGTTTATGGCGGTACGAGCGCGTGTCCCCCTGGTTCCGATGGCGATCGTCGGCACTTACGAACTGCTTCCGATGCACACAAAGACTTTCTTTCCCACTCCGCTGACACTTGCCATTGGCAAGCCGATCGACACGGCGAGCTACACGCTACGAAACATCGATAGTCTCACCCGGGTGCTCGAAGCAGCAGTTCGTGAACTCTACTATCGGAGGTCGTACAAGGAGCCAGGCGCGGGTACTAGCTTGACTGAGACGCCTGCGGAGGGCGAGCTTCGATGAGCTTGCCTCGCATTGCCGTACCTGTACCTACTTCGTATGACGAGGAGTACAACCAGCGATGCTGGCCGCAGTATGCGGCTGCCGTTGAACTAAGTGGGGGAGTCGCGATCAAGCTCTCGCTCGCGCTCGCCCCTGGTCAGATCGTAGACCTTGCGGCCACGTGCAGTGGGGTCGTCTTACCAGGCAGCCCCGCGGATATACATCCGCAAAAGTATGGCGTCTTTGTAGATCAGAGAACGTCGGGTAACGACGCTCTTCGAGAAGCAGCGGATGAGCTTCTTCTCCAGGATGCTTTTCATGCACATAAGCCCATACTTGGCGTTTGCTACGGACACCAGAGCATGAACGTGTGGAAGGGAGGCACACTGGTTCAGCATGTAGATACGGAGGTGGATCATGCTCCCCCCGGTGTGCTCAGCCAGGCGCATCGCCTAGCAATCTCGCCGCTCTCCCGCCAACTCTCCGCGTGCTTTGATGGCCAGCAACTTACGGTGAACAGTAGCCATCATCAAGCTGTGGCCAGTGCTGGGGACGGCTTGCTCCCGGCCGCCTGGTGCCCTGAGGATGGGACGCTGGAAGCAGTGGAAGGCTTAGAAGGCTTCATCGTGGGCGTGCAATGGCATCCAGAACGAACCTTTGCGACAAGCATGGCTTCCCAGCGGCTCTTTGTGGAGCTAGTGGCGGCAGCACACCAGTGGCTAGGCCATGCTCGATCGGAAGGGCTTGCATTCCATCAGCTCCCTCGGTCACAAGCTTGAGCTCAGCTCTAGGCAGCATACTGCTCTCGGCGGGGCTCGCTCCCCTCTCAAGCAAGCAGGAACAGGCTTTTGGCGCGTATCTTGAACTGCTTATAAAGTGGGCAGCTAAGACGAACCTAACAGCCATTCACTCCGAAGATGCGATTCTCCGCCGTCATTTCGTCGAGTCCATTCATTGTGCGCGACTTCTCACTCCGGACATTCACACCTTGCTTGATTTTGGAAGCGGCGCGGGATTCCCTGGCGTCCCTATCGCGATCTGCAGGCCGGAGATAGAAGTGACGTTAGCCGAGTCGCAGAGCAAGAAAGCCGCATTTCTAAAGGAAGCATTGCGGGTGTGCGGAGTTCACGGTCGTGTGCATGGACGGCGCGTAGCCGACCTACCAGCGGGCGCCTTGTTTGACGCCGTCACCCTGCGGGCGGTGGATCGCATGGACGCAGCATGCGAGGAAGCTGTGAGTCGGCTGAAGAGTGGGGGCAACCTTTACATCCTTACCACGATGGGAGCTCCCAGGGTAAGCGGAGGCCCCTTATCTTCGATCCGATGGCAGACTCCGGTGGCACTTCCTCAGAGCAGGCAAAGGGTTGTACTCATTGGGAAACGCTGACAGTCGGTGAATGTTCCACGTGGAACATTCCAGAGAAGCGCCTCTGAGGGTGCGAGGTGTTGCCTTGTAGGGCGGCTAGTGCTCCGCGAAGCGACTGTTGTTCCACGTAGAACACTAATCGATCGGGACCTCAGCTCCGAATGTTCCACGTGGAACATTCGGAGGTAGCCGTATCCAGAGAATGACCATGCTGCCACCCGAGGCTAAATGTTCCACGTGGAACATTTAGCCTGCGCGAGCAGGTCCTGGTTAGCGAGCGGTGGCCAATGTTCCACGTGGAACATTCTCAAGCTCTCGGCCACCTTGCCTTCCGCTACGTTCTCTCCTATGCTCCTAGGTGTGAGCAGGGTCCTTGCGATTGTCAACCAGAAGGGCGGCGTAGGGAAAACCACGACTACGATCAATTTGTCGGCCGCTTTGGCCTTGGAGGGCTTCTCCTGCCTGGTCGTTGATATCGACCCCCAGGCAAACACCACAGCAGGTTTCGGCTTTGGCAAGGATGAAGAGCGGCTTTCAAGCTATGACATTCTGACAGGTGGAGCTAGGTTGGCCGATGCTCGCTTGGCAACTTCGCTTGACCTGCTTCAGCTCGTACCCTCGAGTAAAGACCTCGTTGGAGCCTCTGTAGAGCTGCTGAAGCAGCAAGATCGGGCCACAAAGCTTCGCCGCGCTCTCGAAGAACTGCGCTCCAGTTACGACTTCATCCTGCTCGATTGCCCGCCGGCGCTTGATCTGCTCACTCTGAACGCCCTGGTGGCAGCGGATGGACTCCTGGTGCCGATGCAGGCAGAATATTTCGCACTAGAGGGCTTAGGCGAACTCATGCACACGTTGGCTCGTGTGCAGCAAGGATTGAACCCAGAGCTGGGGATCGCAGGCATTCTTCTCACAATGTACGACGAGCGCACCAACTTGACACAGCAGGTGACCAGTAACCTGAGGATGCACTTTGGCGATAAGGTTTTTCGCGTGACAATCCCCCGAAATGTACGCGTGGCGGAAGCGCCGAGCTATGGTAAGCCGATCGCCCTGTACGATCCAAAGTCGCGGGGCGCTGCAAGCTACCGCGATCTTGCACTGGAACTCTTGGAACGGAATGGGCTGGCCAGCCGAGAAGTGCTGAAAGATCCTCCGGTAGAGACATCACGCACCATTCGCTTCTGGCCATACGCTTAGCTACTTTATGGAGGCAAAATGACGCAGCCCGATACACAAAGACGAAGGGCATTGGGGAGAGGACTCGAATCACTCTTACCCCGTTTCGGTAATGGAAGTAGCGTCCCGCCGTCGACGGAAGCAGATTCCGATCAAGCGGCTGCTCCCACCGCCTCCGGCTCGCCGCTCGAAGTCTCTTTAGAGCAGATTGAGCCAAATCCTTTTCAGACCAGAAGCCGAGTAGACGATCAGCATTTGATCGAACTCGGGGCATCGATAGCAGCTGTGGGAGTTGTGCAACCTATCCTCTTGCGACCACTTCCTGGCGGACGGTTCCAGCTTATCGCGGGCGAGCGTCGCTGGCTTGCTTCCAAGCTGATCAAGCGTTCCACCATCCCAGCGTTTGTGCGAGTGGTCTCTGACGTACAGGCGATGGAGATGACAATCATCGAGAATCTTCAGCGGGCTGATCTCAACCCAATGGAACAGGCGCGGGCCTTCGAGAGGCTGGGGCGGGAGTTCCAACTGACGCAGGAGCAAATGGCCGTTCGCACGGGAAAAGATCGAGCCACAGTAACTAACTTCTTGCGTCTGCTACGTCTGCCGGAATCTTTGCAACAGAAGGTAGAGACGGAGGAGCTAAGCTTTGGCCACGCGAAGGCTTTGCTTCCACTCGGCGACCACGCATCGATGCTCCGGGTAGCGGAAAAGGTGTTTACGCACTCAATGTCCGTAAGGCAGACCGAGACGTACGTACATGGAATTCTGCACCCTGAGCGGCGCGGAGATCCGCAGCGGCTGAAAGAGCCACTCGACCCGAATGTTCGCGAAGCGCGGGATTTGATCCAACGGGCGTTGGGTCTTCGGGTCACCATTCAGGATAAGAATGGGAAGGGTAAGGTCATCATCGAGTACTCCGGGCTGGAGGACTTTGATGGGCTCGTAGATATGCTGGCTCCGGACAGATAGGCAGACAGTATGGATAAATATGGTGCGCTATCTCCCACTTCTACGGAGCGGCACGCCCGCAATCCGCTGCCTCTTGACCGCATGGAGCCGCTAGAGTTTGTCAAGGCTGTCCACAAAGCAGATCAAGAGGCTCTGCATGCCATGGATCGAACCCTCCCGCAAGTAGCTCTCGCCATTGGGGTTATAGCCGAGAGAGTGCGATTGGGAGGAAGATTGTTTTACTTAGGCGCCGGTACCTCCGGGAGGCTGGGGGTGTTGGATGCGGCGGAGTGCCCTCCTACTTTCAACACTGCACCAGACCTTGTTCAAGGAATCATCGCTGGTGGAGAACGCGCTCTGCGCTCTGCCGTCGAAGGTGCGGAAGATGATGCGGATCAGGCTGTGATCGACCTATCGCGGCGGGGCTTCTGCTTAAAGGACACGCTTGTCGGCATTGCAGCAAGCGGAAGAACTCCTTATGTCATGGGTGGAATCTCCTACGCCAAAACGCTTGGAGCATGGACGATTGCATTGATCTGCGACCCTAACTCTACGATCGGCGCAGAAGCAGATATTGAACTCTGCGTAGACACGGGTCCCGAGGTGCTCACCGGTTCCACCCGCATGAAAGCTGGAACCGCCACGAAGCTCATCCTGAACATGCTCTCTACGGGCGTCATGGTTCGTTTAGGCCATGTCTACGATGACCTGATGGTCAATGTACAGCCGACGAATCGTAAATTGGCTGCCCGAGCGAACCGCATAGTAGGTGAGCTGGCGGGCCTAAGCGAGATGGATGCCGGTCATTTGCTGGAGCACGCGGGATCGGTGAAAGTGGCAATCTTGATGGCACGCCTGAAACTAAGCCGTAGCGAAGCGCAAGCCTCGCTAGAAAAGGCCGGGGGGCGCCTGCGCGCGGCACTCGGCGAATGAGACCAGCGGATCAGCGCAATCAGAGTACTTGGCGACTGAAATTGGCATCCACCTTGCCGATCTATTTGCTCGTTTTTTTATGGATCGGTTTGCACCTGGAGAGCGACCGTGCCAGTACGCTGGCCTGGATTCAAGTTGCTCGCATGGGAGGAAAGGTGGGCTTCGGAGGAATGGAGCAGACTGCTCGCATTACGACCCTAGCTGCGACCGCTACGGCAGCATTCGGCGCCATCCTCCGGGTAGCTGGCGCGCGCGGTGCAGTCTGGATGGCCAGATCAGGCCTGATCGCGACCTGTGCACCGCTTTGTCTGCTCCTGCCCGGGTGGAGAGCAGCGGCGTTTCTCCTAAGCGCTTTGCTGGCAGCTTCTACCATAAACGCGCCAAATTTAAGCTCGAGGCCTACGCTTCGGGAGGTGCTGTGTCGAGAGTCCTTCCCAGTGCTTTGTGCGCTCAGTTTCATGGTATTCAGCGGCGACTACAACGCCGCGCTTTTAACGCGCGCTATCGTCGTCGCCGCTGGCATCAGCTTGGTACTTCGCGCCACAATCCCGCGAGAGGCGGTTCCAGAAAGATAGCCCAGGATACCTTTCTACTGCTGGCTTTAGTTCTAATGCAGAGCACTTGCCGCACGGGAAGGAGTCCAAACGGCTCTTGCTCCCTTGCAGGGGAAGGTACGTCTCCCTGAGTTTACTTTTTCACTGGAGCTATGCTGTCTTTTGCGGCTTTGGCCACACGGAACTTCACAACTGTCTTCGCCTTTATCTTGATGGCTTCCCCAGTCTGCGGGTTCCGCCCAGTGCGCGCCTTCCGTTCAGCCTTCACAAGGCGACCGAGGCCGGGGATCACGAAGACCCCGTTCTTTTTGGTCTCTTTAACTGCTGTTTCTGCCAAAAGGTCAAGAAAGGCGACAGCCTGCTTGCTGGTTAATTCGAGCTTCTCGGCCATCTGCCGGACCAGCGCTGTCTTTGTCATTGCTGTTGCCATCGAGTAGTACTCCTTTTCGTTGTCGAGATGCCGCCAAACTTCAAGTTCTGCGGTCTGCCAGGTGTGTGGGAGCAGGTGCGCCCTAAATGCGATTAAGCCTGTGTTCATGCGGCTTCGCGATGTGCCTACCGCCGTCTACCTTGCGTCTTCCAGCATGGATTGTCAAATGCAAAGCGCATCTTTACCCTTCTTTTTCGAAAATGATGCCATTTTCTTTGGTTTTAGGGAGTTTTCGACTGCAATAGCCGTTACTCTGGTGCGCATGCGCTGACTTGAGGGCGCAGCTTCTCGTTCACAAGAATCAATTCTTCCTGGCACCAGAGCCCTACTCGCAAACCTGCCCTAAAGTCTTGCTCCCTCAGGCCGAAGAAGCAACAAGACGAGAAAGCTGACGCCGGCGAAGACGCCTGCAGGCGGAAGCAAATCTCCCGAGGGCTAGGGCGTATGGAGAAGACGAGAAAAGCACTGATTGTGGGAGCGCATCCGGATGATTGTGCACTGGGGGCCGCAGGCTTTGCTGTGCTCCTCAAGCGGGCTGGTTGGTTGGTCACGTTCCTTACCATGACGGATGGCGAACTTGGGGGTGATCCGAAGCTACGGATCGAAGAGGAGCGGGCAAGTACCCGCCTGCTAGGAGTCGACCTCGACCTCTGTCATCTACCGGATGGATCGATGACGGGGCCGGAGACCGTGCAGGTCTTGGAGCAGAAGCTTTCGCTGCATCGTCCTGACCTGCTCATGACACATGCTCCTACCGATTCGCATTCGGATCATCGCGTTCTGTCCGACTCTTTGGTCTCGGCAGCGCGTCGACACCCGAGCATTCTTTTCTTTGAAGGTCCTTCCAGTATCAACTTTGCTGCTTCGCTCAAGATTGATATCACCCAGGTTTGGGATCAAAAAGTGAAAAGCCTGCTTGCTCATGCCTCCCAGCGAGAAAGGGTGCGTACGGTCGAATGGGCGGAAGCGGCGGGTCGGCATCGCGCCTGGCCCCATACCCGCGGCATCTCTGAAGGGTTCGTGCCTGTTCGCTTGAGCCTTGGACTGATGTTTGAAGAAGAAGCGGAACTGAGAATCCCGGTAGAGCTTACCCAGCGGCCGGCCTGGAGGGTAGTTTAATGCGGCGTCTTGTCAAGTTCCTGATCGCGGGTTGCGGGCCTTGCGGGCTGGGTGCGGCCCTAGAAATTGAGGAGAGCGAGACGGGTGCAAGCTACCTGGTCGTCGATCCCAGGCAGCGTGCCGGTGGCTGGGCCTCTTCACAACAAACGCCGGAAGGCTTCACCTTTGACTACGGTGGGCACGTTCTGTTTCCGCACAAGTATTATCCTCGCTTTGTGGAGCTGCTCGACGGTCTTGCTTTGGAGTGGGTAGCCTCTGTGCCGAAGCGAGGCGTCTCGTTGGAAGGCCGCTTTCTGCCTTACCCTGCGCAGCGTAACTTGCAGCGCCTCGGGCCCGTAAAGCTAGTCACAGCCATTACCAGCCTGCTGGTACGGCGCCTGCGCGGCGTAGATACACAGATTGTCGGAGACGATCTCCAATCGTACCTCTTGAAGCAGTTTGGCCAGTACCTTACCGAGACGTTGATGAGCCCCTTGAACAGCAAGATGTGGGCGCATCACACGTCCTCCTTGTCGAATGGATGGGTGACCTTACGCTCAGGCTCCAAGCAGCGCAATGTACCCGACGTAAGTCTGCGACAGACGATCCGCAACGTACTTACGCAGCAGGATTCTCCTGGCTGGACCAGCGACACATTTGTGACCTATCCGGCACAAGGGGGGAGCGGAGCCATATGGGAACGAATTGCCTCTAAGATCCCTTCAGCAAAGCTGCTTCTTGGCGTCGGCGTTCAATCTATTTCGCTCGACGGACCAGTCAAAGTAGCCAAGTTGAGCAATGGCGACGAGGTTGAGTTCGAGCAGATGATCTCGTCGATCCCACTCGACACCCTGCTGTGCTCCATCGAAGATCGACCCGATCTTCATGCGCAGGCGAAGCGGTTTGTACGCGCTCGGTCGAGACTGTACGGCTTCGGGATCGAAGGCGAGATTGCAGCCAGGTATGACGGACTTCATTCCTTTCATGTGCCCGACGCGGATGTTCCATTCTGGCGAGTCAGTCTGCCGTCGAACGTGAGTGCCGGCACGGTGCCAAGCGACGGCCGTCCTTACTTCTCGGTTCTTTGCGAGATCTCAGAGCCCGCCTCACAACCGGCGCAGGAGCCAGCGGCGCTTCGACACAAGGTTGAGTGCAGCCTTCGGAAGCTTGGTCTGGTGTCTGAGGAGCATACGGTTGTCTCACGCTTCGAGCAGACCATTGAGCACGGATACCCGGTACCCTTTCTCGGTCGCGACGCCTTGCTGCACGAAGTGCAGTCGGTACTTGAGCCCAAAGGCATCTATAGCCGCGGCCGATTTGGCGCCTGGAAATACGAAATCTCCAATCAGGATCATGCCTTTATGCAAGGGGTAGAGGTGGTTCGGCGACTGCTGTTCGGTGTTCCGGAGCAGACCTACACCAATCCCTGCCTCGTCAACGAGGAAGAAGAAGAAGAACAGGTTCTTGCCGACTCACTCACGGCCAGCGAAGCGGCTGGCAACGCGGGACACGATCGGCGGTCGGAGAAGCTTCAAACCGTGCAAGCTTAAGCAGGCCCTATCGGAGGCTGAGTTGAATCCCGAGGGCAGACCTCCGCCGGCAATCCTGCGCGGGGTCGGCGGATCAGCCCTGCCGACCAGAATCTTCAAAACACCCTGAAGCGGAGGTTGAACGACGAACGAGCTTTGAGGCAAGTCTACTGAGGAGGCGGGATGCGCTGTACGGGAGCGCAGCAGGACGCAGTATCCTTAGAAACGATGATTGATGCAATCGCTTCACCTCCCGCTCCTGAGCGTTCGATCCAGATAGAACTGCCCGACGGCACAGCCAGGCACGTTCCCGCCGGCACCACCGCATTGGAGATCGCGATGGGTATCTCGCCGCGGCTCGCCGCGGCGGCCGTGGTAGCACGCGTGCGCCCGCATAGCAGTCGCTTAAAATCTGAGCGAGAGTCCGAGCAGCCTCAGACCGAAGCTGCCATGTACGCTGCAGAGGATGCGGCCTCTGAGCGCCTGGTCGATTTGTCGACGCCTCTTGAAGAAGACCTTTCCTTGCGCCTGCTCACGGAAAAAGACCCTGAAGCTTTGCAAGTGGTGCGCCACTCTGCTGCGCACGTATTGGCCACGGCTGTGCTTGAACTCTTTCCTGAAACTAAGCTAGGGCATGGACCTGCGACCGATGCGGGATTCTTTTATGACTTTTATCGGGCCGATCCGTTTACGGCCGAGGATCTGAAGGCGATCGAAGCCCGTATGGCCGAGGTCGTGGCCAGGGACGAGAAGTTTGTCCGCGAGCGTGAGCCCCGTGCCGAAGCCTTGGCTCGCTTTGCCGAGCAGGGCGAATTTATGAAAGCTCATTTTGTGGAGCGCTTCACGGTGCCCGGCGAAGACGTCTCCTTTTATCGCAACGGTAGCTTTGAGGATTTCTGCAGGGGACCGCACGTGCCTTCGACAGGGAGGGTGAAAGCCTTCAAAGTTCTGTCGCTTGCCGGAGCCTACTGGCTGGGAGATGAAAAGAATCCCCAGCTGCAGCGGGTGTATGGAACAGCATTCTTTACGCAAAAGGAGATGGAAGCACACTTTGCCCGCCTGGAAGAGATAAGCAAGCGCGACCACCGGCTGCTGGGCAAACAGCTCGACCTCTTTTCCATCCAGGAGCTGGCCGGATCGGGGCTGGTGTTCTTTCATCCGAAAGGCGCCATCATTCGCCGTGCGATGGAAGACTGGATGAAGGAAGAGTGTATTCGCCGCGGTTACCAATTGGTGTACACGCCCCACGTCGCCAAGGTAGACCTATGGAAGACCAGCGGCCACGAAGGCTGGTACGCGGCGAACATGTTTACACCAATGGAGCTTGACGACGCAGTGTATCGGATGAAGCCGATGAACTGCCCTTTTCACATCCTTATCTACAAGAATACGCCGAAGAGCTATCGCGACTTGCCTGTAAGGTATGCCGAGCTAGGCAATGTGTATCGGTACGAGCGTTCAGGAACCATGCACGGTCTCCTGAGGGTGCGCGGGTTTACCCAGGATGATGCGCACATCTTCTGTGCGCCTTCGCAGATTGAAGACGAGGTTGTCGGTTGCATCGATTTTGCGGACGCAGTGCTGCGCACCTTTGGCTTTCAGGAGTTCAAGGTAGAGCTTTCTACATGGGACCCAAAGGACCGCGCAGCGTGGGCGGGCTCGGACGAAAACTGGCTGCTGGCCACCGGAGCGCTCGAGCGGGCTCTGGAACGCAAAGGCATTGCGTACAAGACCATCCCTGGAGAGGCAGCCTTTTACGGTCCGAAGATCGATATCAAGTTAGTGGATGTACTTGGTCGGCTGTGGCAGCTATCGACTGTACAGTTCGACTTTACTCTGCCCGAGCGCTTTGGACTGGAGTACGTTGGCGAGGATGGCGAGCGTCACCGACCGGTCATGGTGCATCGCGCACTTTTCGGTTCAGTGGAGCGTTTTTTCGGCGTACTGATCGAGCACTACGCGGGAGCCTTCCCCTTGTGGCTCTCTCCTGTGCAGGTAGCCTTGGTACCTATCTCAGAGCGTCACCTGGATTACGCCAAAACAGTGCAAGCGCGTTTACAAACAGCTGGATTGCGGGTGGAACTGGATGCCCGCAACGAAAAGATGAACGCGAAGATACGCGACCTTACCATGCAAAAGGTTCCGTATGTGCTGGTGATGGGGGATAAAGAAGTACAGTCAGGCACCGTCAGCGTGCGCATCCGCGGCAAAGGGGACGGTGGCTCTCTGCCGTTGGAAGATTTCCTCCAAAGAGCGTCACAAATCGTGCGCGAGAGTTCAGGAGAGTTGTAGCCGCGCCGCCCGAGTTGAAGCCGGCTTCAACGCAGATGAAACCCCAGCCTGTTGCGGCCACCCCCCAGGGGCTCATCTGTGTGGGTGACCGCCTCCCTCATTGTGGGGCTGCTGCGGTGCCGGCTGCGATCGCGCTGGCTGCGGCTGCGGCCGACTAGGAGCGGCCTGTGGGCGCTCCTGTTGAAAATCAGGCCGCGGCGACTGCTGTGGAGCCCGCTGCGGGGCCTGGTATGCGGGTCGCTGCGCTTGCTGCGGAGCTTGATATTCAGGGCGTGCTTGCTCTTGTTGCTGCGGCTGGTACGCGGGGCGCGCGGGCTGCTGCACCTGCTGACCGTAGTTCGGCCGCGGCTGAGCCGGCGCGGCGGCCGATCTCTGCTGTGGCTGCTGAAAGACCGGGTGGGCGGTTTCTATCTGGCTGTGCTGGGGCTGCGGGCTAAGCGGTCGCTGCTCAGGCTGCCGCATGGGCGCGTTCGCTTGTGCTTGGCTGGCCGAAGTCTGGTTGCGGAGGCCGGCGTGCTGCTGCTCGAAGTTTGATGGAGTGCTGTTTGGACGCGCTGCGGCGGGCTGAAGAACTCTATTCGCTTCAAACCCGCCGGTTCGCGTCTGCAACGCGCGTGTTGAAGCCGGCGCCGCTGGGAGCAGTCCAGCGGGCGAGGTCGCAGTCCGGAGTTGGATGGGCCGGCTCGCGACGAGCTGCTGCGGTCGGCCATTGCCTGTAACAAACTGCGCACGGTTGAGGCGAGCCTGTTCCACGTGCTGCATCTGCTGCGGCAAAGGGGCGATGTGTCGCTCGTGTTCCGCGTTCAGCTCATAGGGGAGAGGGCGGGCATTGATGCCGCCGCGTCCACCGTTATAGGCAATCCGGTTGTTGTAGTTGTTGCTGATGCTGACACTGTGAACATACACATTGTGTACATGGTTGTAGTTGATGTGAGTCACATCGCGATTGTAGAAGAACTGGTTGCGGTTCCAGTAACCGCCTTCGTATCCGTGACCGAAGTAGCCATAGCCATAGGAGATGCCCCCATAAAAGCCTACGTGCGGGCCCCAGTAGCCGTGGTGGAAGAGGTACCGATCTCCGCCATAGCCCCACCAGCCCGGCGTCCAGAGAGCGCCGATAAAGGGCGCCACAACCCATACGCCGGGGACCCAGTAGTAGCCGGCAGAAGCATAGTTCCAGTAGCCGGGGGTCCACTCGTAGTTGTCGCCGGGACATTCGGGTTGATCGTATTCCGGCAGCTCGGGAGGAGGCTGGGGCGCATAGATGGGCTGCTCATACGCAGCGGATTGGTCGGCCTGATTGTTGTAGTCCGCTTGCTGATCCGCTCCATAGCCCTGGGCGTCGCCGGGTGCGGCGTACTCGTCGGCATATTGCGCCCCTGGCGCACTCGCCTGCGGCGCAGAAGCCGTATCCGGCGGCGGCTCGGGCGGCATGGAGGAGGTTGCGGGATATGTGGAGTTTTGTGCGTTCGAGCGCTGCGGCGCAGCATAGGTCGGCGTGTACGGCGAAGAGATGCCCGGAGCGGGGGCGCCCTGCTGTGGCGCTCCGCCGGAAACGCCCTGATCTGCTGTGTCGGTGCTCATGGCCAGGTTCGCCGCCGCCGGGTCACTTGTATCCTGCGCCGCGTCTTTGTGGCAGCCCGCGATGCCGAGCGATGCTGCAAGGAGGGAGGCAGGAATACAGGTGCGAGCGAGCTTGCTCATGGCGTTCTCCGGGAACCCTTGGGATGCACCTATTCGAACACACCGGCTCATGGATAGTTTCCTGAACGCATGAACGATCGCGCCGGAAGCGTTTGCCGCCTGTGCTTACTCTGCAAGCTCGGGGGGTACGGCCGGAGTCAGCGTGAGTCTTTCTCCGGGCGCAGGCCGCTGGTTCCAGGCGTCTCTTGCGGGTTCGGCGCCCCAGCGCATCGGCCCATGAGCGCCGCATTTGGGGCACTCTACATAGGCGAACAGCATGGTGAGGAGCCGCTCCACAGGGGCCGGCTCCGCGCAGAACGGACAGGGATTCAGAGCGTGCATTTACCAGGCTCCTAAAATGGATTGAAACAAGGTGGACCTGGGAGGAAGGGCGGCGCGTAGCGGCCCCTTCGGATCGAGGGGCCTACTGAAGAGAACGACTCAGTTCGCGGGTTGGATTCCCCGCGGGCGCTTTCAATGACATCGCGCGAGGGCTTGGCGATGCGGGGCGGGAGCTTGGATCAGCCGGGCGCGCTGCCACGCCATCAGCGACTGACTTGATGGTCACTGGCTGGGGAGACCTAGGGAAGCGGGTGCTTCATCCTAACGGCGGCAACTGTTCCTGGCGGCAAAGAGGTTTGCAGGAACTGCCGAAACAGCGGCCTGGGTCAGATCCGCATGGGCATGATGATGTAGCGGTACCTGGTGTCATCCTGGGGATCTTCAGGGCGCATCTGCCCCGCGCTTTGTGCGTCCTTGAACTCTAGCCGAACCTCTCCCTGATTGCCGATGGCTTTGAGGAAGTCGATCAAGTATTGGGAGTTGAAGCCTACAACGATCGCATCAAAGTTATAGGGTGTTTCGATCACATCTTCGCTCTCCCCGGAGTCAGTCGAGGAGGACGAGATACGAAGCTCATTCTGTTCGAGGCGTATCTTGATGGCCCCGGAGCGTTCGTCGGCAAACTGGGCGACACGCTGGATCGATTGCTGCAGCTCTTCAGAGCGAACGACAAGGAACTTATTGTTGTCGCGTGGCAGGACTGCTTCGTAGTTAGGAAATTGGCCAGTCAACTTACGCGAAGTCAGCGTGCGACCGCCGATACGGAAGAAGAGAGTGTGCTCGTCGTCGGCGAACTCAATCTCAGGCACATCGGTGTTGGCCAGCAGCCCTTGCAACTCTGACAGCGCTTTGCGCGGGATCAGGATCTTCTTCTCGCCGGTGATGTTGGCCAGGTTTTCGCCCGTTTTTTCAATGTGTGCCAGGCGGTGACCGTCCGTCGCTACCATGGCGATCGATTCGGCTTTGAGGATGAGCAGGGCGCCGTTGAGAGTGTAGCGAGACTCTTCGTTGGAGATCGCGAAGATGGTTTTGGCGATCATGCCGCGAAGCGACGGCGCGGCGATGCGGGTGACGTTGGCCTCGGGAAACTCAGGAACCTGCGGAAAGTTGGCCCGGGCCATGCCAACCATCTTGGTATTCGATCGGCCGGAGCGGATCTGCACCCAGTGATTGTCCATCAGCTTGATGGACAAGTCGCCATCCGGGAGCAGGCGGATGTAGTCGTAAAGTTTGCGCGCCGGGATGGTGCAGGCCCCGGCCTTTTTGACCTTGGCCGGGCACGAGGTGCGGAGCGACTGGTCGAGATCGGTGGCCGTGATCAGCAGCCGCTCTTCGGTCGCCTCAAAGAGAAAATTGGAGAGGATAGGGATGGTGGTTTTGCGCTCGACCACACTTTGAGCGGCGGTAAGCTCCTTGAGCAGCTCCTGCCGGCTGATCGAGATCTCCATCGTCGTTCCCGTGCTTACCGGGGTGTCCTGCTCCAGCCCTAGACTCGCCATCGTATGTCTCCGTGCCCTCAGCAGGCTTGCCACACTTTACCACCCGGAGGGCCGCTTTGCGGGGACGATCGGCTCAGGGTGTGTCCTGTCCATTTTAGGAGGGCGTGCGAGCGTCTGGGGTATTTTCCTTTCTTGCGGAAAACGTGTTCGCACGCAGGAAAAGGCTCACTTTCAGGAGCTGCGGTTTTGACTTGAGATGCGAGGGAGAACGGCTTGTAAGACCAGCCGAGCTTGGCACTGGGTGTGCCTGGTTTGGTTTGAATTTCTGAATATGGTTTTAGACCGTAGCAGTAACCGTAGGCGGAGGAAAAGTGGAAAGGAGGTCAAAACCCTTGCGGGGGAAGCGTGGAAGCAGGCGCTCTTTTTAGAAAACCAGTCTGCTCAAAGAGGGAAAGGCCGGAAGAGCGGGTGAGGAGTGCGCAGGGGTGGGCTGTTCCTCCTTGTTTGTCACAGGGACGCTTTCAAGGGATGTGGATAGGTGTGTCTGGAGGTGGAAAGACGGTCCATGGCCACTGGGCACAGAGGTTTGGCTGCGTCGGGTTTTCCACTTCGGGCGAGACTTCCGCTCCTTCCATAGGGGGAAGCAAAGGCTGTGCAAGGTGCGTCCCAGGAGCGGGTGCGGGCAAGGGGGAATAGAAAGATGCGGCGGGCTGTCAAGAGGCGCTCTACCTGGGCAGAAGGCCGCGCGCGAGACCGAGACAGGGCACCGGGAGGCTCCCGTGCGCCCTTCAAGCGTGCGGGGTTAGGGGCGGTGCCGCTCCCAAAAGTCTTCATGCCGGTCATCCCGGACGAGGAGGCCTTTGACCTGGCCGGAGGCATCGCGCTCAAAGGTGATGCGCATGGTGCCGCCGGAAGGAAAGAAAAACGTGTTGGCGCTCTCCGGGAGAAGCTCAGAAACGTCGCCTAGGCGG
>CAXTPL010000004.1:0-2169 GCA_964246065.1 uncultured Acidobacteriaceae bacterium | reverse complement strand
CCTGAGGGACGCCGAGGTCGGTGTATTCGCCTTCGTAGGCGTCGTAGACGGCAGGATTGACCTTGGCCGGTACAGGGTGCACAGGGATCAAGAGGCGCTCAGCAGCGGGAGCAAGAACAGGCTGGCCGAGGTGGTGCGAAAAGATCCAGCGCGGGAGCTCAGGCTCGGCGTAAGCCCTGTCCCACACGTTGTGGCGCACGTGTTCATACTCCCAAAAGCGAACGTTCGCGCCGGCAATGCGCATGGCCTCGTACATGAGCACGGATTGCCGGGGAGAAACGACGTTGTCGTCGGCGCCATGAAAGATCCAGGTGGGCATGTGTGCGAGGGCGTGGGCGTACTCGCCTGGGAGCTCGCCGGCCTGCTGCCAGCGCTGCGGCTGATAGGACCAGAAGACGCCGCCGCAGACCGGGACAATGGCCGCGAAGAGGTGCGGGTAGGCGCGGGCAATCTCCCAAACGCCGTAGCCGCCCAGCGAAAGACCGGTGAGATAGGTGCGGGAAGGGTCGCCGTGAAACTCGTGTTCCTCGGCCTGGAGCGCATCGACGGCCATGCTCATCATGTCGGGGTCGGTCCAGTGATGATGATTGAAGGGAACCTGGGGCATGACGACGATAGCCGGCCAGCGTTCAGGGTGAACGCGGATGGCTTGCGGCAGGCCGATCTGGGTTTCATCCATGCCCTCGGAGCCACGCTCGCCCGAACCATGGAGGAAGAGGATGACCGGCCATTTTCCATGGTCGTTCCAGCCCTCAGGCAGGTAGACCTGGTAGCGATGGAGCACGCCGTTCAGGGTAAGGGTGCGGTTGAGGAACCCTGTTTCCTGGGGTTTGCGTGCGAACGCGGGCGCGGAAGACAAGAGTGCGAGCAGCAGGCTGGCGGCGGCAGTCGCGAGCGTGCGGCGAAAACAGGGCATGCGGTGAGGATAGCAAGGGAGGCCGGCCTCGGTGCAAACCAGGAATGGGCTGGCCGGCTGGCTGCGTTCCGGTGGCGCCTCTTTCAAAATTGAGGGCGAGGCAGGGCGAGGCAGAGGCGAGGCAGACCAGGCTTAAGGGTGCAGTGCCGGTCTCCTGCGAGAGACAGGGGATGTCCCGGCACCGTGCCGCCTGCAGGGGGCAGCAGGACGCGCTTAGCTGTTGAGGCTTTCCTGCAGGGTGCCCAGCATACGGTTCAGATCCTTGTCGGCGCGGCGCTGTTCGTCGATCTTTGCGATGGAGTGCATCACGGTGGTGTGGTGCTTGTTGCCGAACTGACGCCCTATCTCGGGCAGCGAGGCTTCGGTCATCTGCTTGGCCAGAAACATGGCGATCTGCCGCGGGACCACGACCGAACGCGAGTTGTTTTTCGCCTTCAGTTCAGTGACTTTCATGCCGAACTGCTCTGCCACGATGCGTTGGATCGCCTCGATGGTGATCTTACGGACCTGGGTATCGATGAACTGCTTGAGGCACTGCTGGGCGACGGAGAGGGTGATGTCGACGCCGTGGAGATTGCACCAGGCAAAGAGCCTGGTAAGCGCGCCTTCAAGCTCGCGGACGTTGGTGCGGATGTTGGAGGCGATGTAGAGGGCTACGTCTACGGGGAGAAGCGCTTGCTCGCCTTCGGCTTTCTTTTGCAGGATGGCGACACGCGTCTCAAAGTCCGGCGGCTGGATGTCTGCGATCAGCCCCCACTCAAAGCGGGAGCGCAGCCGCTCCTCCAGATCTTTGATCTCCTTGGGAGGCCGGTCGGAGGCGATCACGATCTGCTTCATGCTCTCCTGGAGGGTGTTGAAAGTGTGGAAAAACTCCTCCTGGGTGCGCTCCTTACCGGCCAGGAACTGGATGTCGTCGATGAGCAAGAGATCGACTGAGCGATACTTATCGCGAAAGCCGGTCATCTTGTTGTGGTGGAGCGAGTTGATCATCTCGTTGGTGAACTTTTCGCCGGAAACGTAGCAGATGCCGAACGACGGCTGACGCCGTTTGACCTCGTGACCGATCGCTTGCATGAGGTGGGTCTTGCCCATGCCGACGCCCCCGTATAGAAAGAGCGGATTGTAGGTTTTGTAGGGGGCATTGGCGACAGCCGCTGCTGCGGCCCGTGCGAACTGGTTGCCGGAGCCGGTGATGAAGCCGTCGAAGGTGTAGCGCGGGTTGAGGCGATTCTGCATCAGGATATTGGCGCGTT
>CAXTPL010000003.1:43253-50913 GCA_964246065.1 uncultured Acidobacteriaceae bacterium | reverse complement strand
ACCTTTGACGGCACCCCGATTGTCGACCCGGCGACAGGGCTGTGGCAGTCCCCTACCATTCCGCAGACCGACCTGATCCAGAGCACCGCGGTGACCTACGGCCCGGGCGACCCGGCAGACCGCTGGTACACCAACATAGGCGGCGCGGTAGAGTTTACCCCGGTGCAGCCTACGCCCGACCGGCATGTAAGCGCGTCCGCGCTGTACGGCAGCTACAACCAGAAGAATCTTTCGCTCATTCTCGACTCGGGCCTGTATCACGGCTGGGCGTCGGTGCTGGCCTTCGGCGGCGGCTCGGGCAACGACTTTCGGCAAAGTCCGGACGGCTTTCAAAACCCGAGCAAGGATTTTGCCATCGACTCAAAGACGATCAAGGACTTTGGCAACAACAGCTTTGAGTTGGGCGGCTACTATGCGCATGGCGGCGGCTACCGGTCGCAGGTCATTCCGATCCTCGGGAATACAGGAATTACAGTGGACGGCCAGCTTGGCTCCAAGGAGTACAGCCAGCAAACTTCAGGCTTTTACAGCACGCTACCTTACAGCAGTTACAACAAGTACGACACCAATGATATGGCTCTGATCTATGGGCGCGAAAAGCTGGCGCTCGACGACACGATGACGCTTGAGAACCTGGCGTGGTTCATGCGGATCGACCGCATTCACTACCGCATCAACGATGTGTACAGCCTGGGTGCGCAAGAGCGGGAGTGGAACGATCCGCACACCAATACCATAGGCGATAAGCTGTCGCTCACCAAGCGCCTGCCGAATAACATCGTTCGCATCGACGGCTACTATATCCACGCGCTGTATAACAGCCGCAACAACTTTTACAACCCTGCAAACGGCGGCTCCAAGACGCTGGTCAACCTGGGCGGCAAGATCCGGTCTTCCTATTTCAACCAGGATGACTTTGCGATTTCGGCGCAGGACGATATCCAGATCATGCGCAGGATCCACATTACGCCGGGGCTGCGGTTTACCGGCTTCACGACTGGATTTGCAAACGACGCGTCTCAGGACTTCAAGTTTGCTCCAGGCGTGACGCTGAACACCACCTGCCGCTACCTGCCGGGCGTCGGCGTGGCAGGCACGGCGAACGTGCAGGGTGGGTGCCCGTCGGCGCGGGAGAATCGCACCGGCTTTGAACCCTCGGGCAGCGCGACCATCGAGGCATTGCCCTGGCTGCAGATCTATGGCGGCTACCTGGAAGCGTTGAAGAGTCCGCAGGTGGGCGGCGGCGGCGGCCTCTTCCAGAGCGTGGACCCGGCGAGCTACCACCTGGCCCGGCAGCGCTACTACCAGGTCGGCTTCAAGACGCACGAAGAAGGCACGGGGCTGCTCAACAGCTTTCTGCTGGGCGCAGCCTACTTTCACCAGAACTATGCCAACCAGGAGATTGATATCGGACTTGCGAACGGCGACACGATCTCGTCGAATGGCACTTCTTCCTACCACGGCGTCAACGCGTTTGTAGACGACAATCCTCTCGATCAGCTGCACGTATTTGCGAATGCGAGCCTGGAACGCGCCGTGTACACGTACTACGTAATTGCGGTAAACCCGGACGGCAGCGCAGGGCAAAGCTATAACGGCAGTTCGGTGCCGTATGTGCCTTCATCGACGGTGAACTTCGGCGCGTACTACCAGTGGCAGGCGCGCGAAAACCTGCTCATCCAGCCGAATGCATCCTTCCAGTTCCTTGGCATCCAGCACCTGTTTGACAACTCGGTCGGCGCGCCCAGCGGGCAGACCATGCCTTCGTATGAGACGTTGAACCTCGGCGTTACCGTTCCTTTCAAGCGCTTTCAAGCCAATCTGTCTGCGCTGAACGTGCTGAACAAGCGCTTCAACGAGTACGAGTACATCTCGTCCGGCAGCTACTTCGGCACGGCCGGCAATCCCAACACGGTAAGCCAGTCAGGCTACCAGCTCGCCTATCCGGCAGCGCCGTTTACCATCTACGGGGGGGTTACGGCGCACTTCTAGAGGCATGTTCCACCATTCCACCCAAGGGCGGAATTACGGGGGCGGCTCGCAACGAGTCGCCCTTTTCCTTGCGGCGAAAGACTGGAGGGCCGTGATGCTCGGGCCGCCTGGCAGGCGTGCAGCCGGAGCGGCACGGCACGCGCGGCCTGGTGTAGACTGCTTACTGGAGTTGCCCCCGTCGGGACGTGGCTCAGCCTGGTAGAGCACTCGCTTGGGGTGCGAGGGGTCGGCAGTTCAAATCTGCCCGTCCCGACCAATCAGTCGACCCGGGCGCTCCAAACCCTCAAGAGTACCGCCCCAAGATGCGCAGTTGCCCCCGGTTATCCTGGTTATCCTGGCGCGTACCCACCTGCACTGTGCTGTGGCCGGCGCACTGCCCAGGCTCGGGCCCTGGCTGCGGCGCCCGCACTGCCGCCCTCCTGCTGCGATTGGGGCATCTGCTGCCGGGCGAGCTCCCATTCGACGATCGCTTTCTCGCCCCGGCAGGAGGCGGCCTGGGTCGCCCGGCTCCCAGAAAGGTACGCAAGGTGCCGAAAGGCATCCGGCAGGCGCACAATCTTGATGCTCCGGGGAGTGGTTCCGAGCTAATGTACCTACAGGCGGTCTCATAAACCCGCACGCTGGAGTGATGCCTCGGAGATTAGCCGCCCTCAAAGCGGGTCTCTCGAGAATCGTCCAATTCGTCACACTCCTTATGAGGCTGCTGCTAGCACCCCCGCAGCGTGAGGCAAAGTATGGTCTGGGATGTTTCGTTTACCTGCGATATCTGCGGCAAGACAAAGGGCGAGGCGAACCACTGGTGGATGGCGTCCCTTGGGCCGCTGCCCTGCTTTGAGGGCGACGAACGGACCCTGCGCTTTACCTTGATGCGCTGGAACATGACCGAATGCCGCAATCCGGAGATCTACCACCTGTGCGGGCAGGGTTGTGCGATGCAGGCAGCAGAACGGTACATGACCGAAGGCGCCATCGACTCTGAAGCCCAGGCGCTGCGCTGAAGATTTCCGCTGCCCTGGATAAGTTGCGGCAGCATCAGACCGGCTCGTTCCCAGCTGAGTTGCCGAATGCAGCCCGCCCCGGCACACAAGCAGCAAAAAGGCGTATTCTGAGCCTCCGAGGCAACTCTTTTGCTCACAGAGTGTTTTCATGTACGTCCTATCAACTGCCTCGTGAACGACCGGAGGAGTCCCGCTGATGTCTGCTGAAGCAATCGGCATCCTTGCACCGCCCGCGATCGCGCCTGCGCCTCGCGAATCCGCCGCCCGCGCACGCACGGCACGCCTCCCTATCGACGAGACGGCACGCGCGGCCGAAGCCCTGCTCATCCGCGAGGCTCAAGCGGGCTCTCGCACGGCCTTTGACGCGCTGGTACGTCAATATGATCAGGCAGTCCTGCGGCTGGCGCTGCGGCTCACCGGCTCCGAGCAGGACGCCCAGGACATCCACCAGGAAGCGTTTCTCAAGGCGTATCGCTACCTTGAAAACTTTCGCTTCGAGTGCTCGTTTTACACCTGGATCTACCGCATCGCGACCAACCTGTGCCTGGATCACCTGCGCCGTCGCAAGTCGCGCCGCGAAGACCAGTCCGTGCTGGTGGATGCGCGCGGCGAAGAGATGGACCTGCTTTCCAATGTTTCGGACGATCGTTCCGGCGCCAATCCGGCTCGCGAACTCGAGCGCAAGGTGCTGGCAGAACGGATCGGCGAGGCGCTCGACGCGCTTACCCCGCGGGAGCGTATGGTCTTTGAGTTGAAGCATTACCAGGGCCTCAAGCTCCGTGCGATCGGCGAGATGCTGGAAACGACGGAGGAAACGGCCAAGAACACGCTGTTTCGGGCGACGCGCAAGCTGCGCGGACGCCTGGCCGAGGTACGCTGATCGTCCTACCGCCTGGCCCGCTCAGCGGGAAAGGATAAAGCAGACACAAGCGTGAGCCGGGGTACACCGGTCGCGCCTTTACAAGCAGTCGCAGCACCTTTTGAGAGAAGCCATGTGGAGCAAAGGAACAGCCATGAACTGTGAAATGGCTCAACGAACGATTGCGCTTGCCGCGCTTGCCCCAGCCTCGGGGCGGGCGGCAACCGCCGAGTACGTTGAGGTCGCCGGCGGAACAGAGCAGGCGCTGGCGGAGCTTGAAGCAGACTTCTTCGCCGAGCATCCTGACCTGGCGCAAAGCCGCACTGCACCGGCTGCCGACCACCCCGGCACCGCCGATCTAGACGCGGAGGTTCCCGAGGACGCGCGTCGGGCGCTTGAAGCGCACCTGGCCGGCTGCCGCGAGTGCCAAGCAGAGATGGCCGCAACTGCCGCCTTTTACCGGGCGCTCTCGCTGACCCGTCACCCTGAGCCGACGCCCAGCCTGGTCGCTCGCGCGCGGATGCGGCTGGACGCGACCCTGGACGACAACGCCCACCAGAGCGCGATTGCCCACCTGCTGCAGCAGATCTCCTTCAGTGCGGGCCGGCTCCGTGCCGCGCCCGGGCTCGCCTCCGGGCTGCTCCTGCTGGGGCTGGTAGCGGGCGGCTATGGCGGCTACCGCGCCGGGCACGCCGCGCACAACCAGGAGCAGCGCTCCCTTGTTCTTGAGCATGCGCCCGATCAGCACCAGGTCATCGCCGACATCAGCAGCATCACGCGCGAGCCCGGATCGGAGCAGGTTGAGGTGAGCTATGACCGGCTGGTCCCCGATACCCTTTCCGGCAGCCTGGACGATCCTTCGATCCGTCGGCTGCTGGTGCTTGGTACCGAGAGCGGAGCCGACGCGGCGGTTCGCAACGACTCGCTGGACCTGCTGGCCAACGAATGCCGGAACGGCCATCAGTGCAGCGGCGGCCCGGTCCGCAATGCCTTGTTGAGCGCCCTGCGCATTGATCCGAATCCTGAGGTGCGGGCGGAAGCGCTGGCCGGGCTGGAGCCCTACATTGCCGAGGACATGCAGGTTCGCGACGCGATTCTCCATGCCGTGATGGCTGACAAGAGCGCAGACGTGCGGATCGAGGCAATCCGCCTGCTTACGCCGGTCGAGGTCGACTCCAGCGTCCGCCACGCCTTGCATACCGTGGCTGCGCAGGATGGCGACCCCAGCATCCGCAATGCGTCGCAGCAGCTGCTCAACGGCATGCCGCAGGTGCAGTAGATGCCGCGCTTCTGCTCTTCACCGGTCTTTGGGCGCGGACTGGCGGGCTGCCTCCCGCTGCTGTCTTCCGCGCGCGCGGCACGGCACTCAAGCCGCGGCAAGGGCTCAACCCTGCTCAGCCTGGCACTGCTGCTCTGCTATGGCCCGTGCAGCCTTGCCGCCGCGCAGCTGAAAGCGGGCCCCCGCGCGCAGCCGCACCCCGGCTACCTGGGCGTAAGCCTGCTCGATGTGGATGCGGATGCGGCCGCCCGGCTTCACCTCAAGGACACCCACGGCGCCCAGATTCTCACCATCGATCAGGACGCACCCGCGGCGTCAGCCGGTCTGCGTCCGCGCGATGTGATCCTTGAGCTCAATGGCCAGCGGATCGAGAACGTCGACGCCCTGCGTCATCGCCTGCATGACACGCCCACGGGCAGCACTGTCTCGTTGCGCATTGCGCGCGATGCAGGCGAGCAGAGCTTGTCTGTTCAGCTGGGCGACGAGGCCGAGATTGCGCAGCGGGCATGGGAGCAGCACTTCAACGCGCCCGGGATGGGCCCTGACGATGCCGGCGCTGCGAACGCCGGCACGCTGCCCTCCACTCAGGCGGCGCCCGCGTCCAGCTTTCTGCCTCCAAGCGGCAGCCGCGGGCCTGGCTCGAGCTTTCTCGGCGTCTTTTCGATCAATGCCTTTTACACCGGAGCGGAGATCGACCCGCTCTCCAGCCAGTTGGCCGACTTTTTCGGCGTGCACGATGGCGCGGGCTTGCTGGTGCGGAGCGTGAATGACAACAGCCCGGCCGCAGCCGCCGGCCTCAAGGCAGGTGATGTGATCCTGCGCGTGAACAATCGCCCGGTGGTCTCAAGGGTGGATTGGGAAAAGCAGCTGCATGCCAACCGCGGCCGCGCGGTGCAGCTCGCCTTTATGCGCAACCGGCATGAACAATCGACCAGCCTGACCGCCGGCAAGCCCAGGAAGTAAAGCCCGGGCGCTCCCGGCGCATCCTCCGGCCGCTCGGGCTCTAACCGGCGTTGCCGAGGAACTGCTCCAGCACCTGCCGGTACTTTTCTGCTTCTTCGTACGAAGGCAGGTGTCCGCTCTTTTCGAAAAAGACGATCTTCGCTCCGGGGATCGCGTGCGCCATCCGCCACGCGGTCAAGGGGGCAACATTCATGTCGTAACGACCGGTGATCACCAGCGTGGGGAAGTGAAACCCCGCGAGCTTCGCTGTCAGGTCGAGGTCGGCAGTGGCCTTGGAGACCGCTTCGCCAACCTGCGGAACATAGCCGATGTCGCCCATGGCCGCCAGGTATGCGGCAAGCTTCTCTGGCGAGTAGAAGATCATCTTGAAGTGGTTGAGCAGACCAGCCTGCGCGGCGGCATCGGTGCCGTCACCAAGCCGCTTTTCTTCCTCCGCATCGCGCTCTTCCACATCCGGAAAGACCTGCGGCAACAGGTGCACCATGTCTTTCCAGGCAGGCGGCGCGGAGTCTGACAGCACCAGCTTTGCGACATGCTCCGGGTGCGCGGCGGCATAGGCCATGGCAAGCAGGCCTCCATAGGAGTCGCCTACGAGCGCGACACGGTCGAGCCTGAGCGCTGCGCGGATGGCGTCAAGATCGGCCACCTGGGCCTCCATCGTCTGTGGGGCACCTGCCTGCATGCGCTTGGAGGCGCCGGTACCGCGCTGGTCATACAAGACGACCAGCCGGTGTGCCGCGACTTTTTGCCACATATCGTTGACGAGCATGTAGCGATGCGAAAGCCCCGGGCCGCCATTGACAGCGATGACCGGCAGCTGCGCCCCGGCTGCGCTTGAGGGCGAGCCGAAGGTCTCGTAGCCGAGGTCTACCTCCGAGGTGTGGACGGTGCCCGTGGCATGGGGAGGCGCCTGCGCAAAGAGCGCCATACCCCAGACGAGCAGAACGAGTGACGGTAAAACGCGCATCGTCGGCAGTGACCGCGCACACACCATGTCTATCTAACCTTCCACTAGAGGCGTACCCAAGATTCGCGCCTGGAAAAAATAGCAAGCCTGCTGGAGCATAGCATCGACGCATAAGCAGGAAAACCCTTCGCAGGCTGCCCTGTGTTCGGACAACTCACGTTTGCCCGTTGCCATTAAACTTGCTGAACGTATGCCTCGATCCCTAATTTCTGTCTTTCTGGTTCTCTCGTTCTGGCTCTTGCCGAAAGCACTCCAAGCACAGCAGCCTCCTACACCCAAGTTAGACGGCTACGTCTCCAGCCTCAAGGATCAGTCGCACTTTGAGGTTGATGGGCGGCCAACTGAACGGACAGAAAAGACCGCTTACAACTGTTACAACGTGAGTGCTAGCGACGGACTTCTCCCATCTTCCCACCTTCACCTGGGCGACCACTTACAGGTCTTTGGCAAGTACGATGGCAAAAGTCAGGCTGTCGTGGCTACGGAACTCTGCCGCGTGGCTTGGGCCGGGGAGAAGGTAGCCGGGGCGGCTGCGCTCGAGAAGATCGACGGGCAGAAGCTTTGGGTGGATGGCCGCTTGCTGGAGGTGAACGCCGCCACTG
>CAXTPL010000003.1:22385-43243 GCA_964246065.1 uncultured Acidobacteriaceae bacterium | reverse complement strand
GCAGGGGCTTGCGGACGCGCAGCCGGGCGACTGGATCACCTACACGGCGACTGCCCAGGCGGACGGCCTCTATCTCGCGCAGCAACTCACGCTGGCCCCCGACTCGGCTTCCAAGCTGGAGCTAAAGCTGAACACTGCCAGGTTTCTGGACTTCACGGCGCCTGATTTCGCAGCCGGCCGAGCCGGCTCGCTCAAGCCCGCCCACCTAGCCTCTCGCTACCCTCTGCCTGCCAACGCGGAAACAGCCGACCGGCTAAATCGAATCGGCAGCCGCCTTGTGCCGGCTTATCAAAGGGCATTGAAAGTGGATGACCCACTGCGCATCAACTTCCAGTTTTACGAGGCTGAGAAGCTCAAGCTGTGGGGCTGCTCCTGGTATCCGAATGGTGTCACTCTCGTTCCAAAGGAAGTTATCACCGAACTCACTACCGATGACCAGCTGGCCGCAATCATTTCAACCTGTGTAGCGAACCTTATTGAGAAACAGCCGGAGTTCTTCGTGCCAAGAAAAGAGGCGAGCACAGGGGTACAGACGGCAGGTCTGGTAGCAGGAGCGTTTATCCCCGGCGCAAACCTTGCTACTTTTGCCGGATCTCAGGCGTACGAACATCGCCTAATGGATCAGTTGCGCCGGCAAAGCGGCCGGGTAAGCCTTGACCTGCTCGCCGCCGCCGGCTACGATCCCGGCGAAGCTCCGCGCACGTGGGAGATGGTGGCGGAGAAGCACAGCGCACGTCGGCTCGACGAACAGCCTGCCGACTTCCCGGCGTATCTATACCGTGCCTTGGCCGAGCGACAACGACGCGGCGAGTAATAGGGGCTTCTGGCGCTCGTCGCCTGGGCTCCAATCAGCAATATTCCTGTAAACCTTGGAATAATGTTGCTTTGCGGAATTCCGCTTTGGATGGCACTACGTGCAGAGGTGAGACAGGGCTGCAGGCAAGTAGCCTCAAGCCTATAAAGTCGTCAATCGCTCTTCCCCTCGACTCACTGCGGCATCAGCGACGTCAACCGCTCCGGCTCCTCACCCAGCCAGCTGTTGTTCAGCGCTGTGCCGTCGAAGATCGACGATGTCTTAAACGGCTCGAACTCGCCCTTGCTCGCCGCCTGCTTTGTCTTGGCCAGCAGCGCCTTGCGAGCCGCATCATCAAAGCTCGCCATCGTTCGCAGCGCCTCAAAGGCCTGGTCCAAATACTCCATCTTGTCCATACCCGCGATCACAACCGAGGTCGGCAGGCTCAGCGCATAGTGCAGGCACTCGATCGGTGTCGCCGTCTTTGAGTTCAGGATGATGCCGTTTGCCATCGACTTCATCCCCAGCACGCCGATCCCCTGCTTGACCAGCTCCGGGACCACCAGCTTTTCAAACGAACGAAAGTGCGCGTCCATCACGTTGAGCGGCATCTGCACGGCGTCGAAATGGAAGCCCTGCTCCTCTGCCACGGCGAGCATCTGCAGGTGAATGTGCGGGTTCTTATGCCCGGTAAAACCGATGTAGCGAAGCTTGCCGGCCTTCTGCGCTTCCAGCATGGCAGCCTGCGCGCCGTCCTCGGCGAAGATGCGATCGGGGTCCTCGAAGCGCAAAATTTCATGGTGCTGCACCAGGTCGATCGTATCGACGCCCATGCGCAGCAGCGAGGTTTCAATCTGCTTGGCGGCTTCCTTCTTTGAGCGGCCGTCGATCTTGGTCATCAAGAACGCTTTGTCGCGGTAGCCGCCCTTGAGCGCCTTACCCATGCGCAGCTCGCTCAAGCCGTCGTTGTAGTCCCACGAGTTGTCGAGGAAGTTGATACCACGATCGAGCGCCGCCTGCACAATGCGGATGCCGTCCTTCTCCTCAACCGTGGGCAGGCCGATGTGCCACCCGCCCAAACCAATCGCCGAAACCTTTTCGCCCGTGCTGCCCAGCGTGCGGTACTGCATCTCTGTGTCGCTCATGCTCGTCTCTCCAGGCTTTCTCGGTTGGATGCGGGCACCGGCGAACTTCGCGCTACGTCAGCGCGCATTACCGCGGTACCGTTGCCGGTTTTCACCTCTCCCGACGAGACTCAGGCAGGAGACCATGGGCCGCCCATCGCTTGAGCTTTCAATGACGGTAAAAGATGGGGCCGCCGGTCTCGCTCGCTGCCTCGGGAGCGTGTCTGGACTGGTAGACCGGATCACAGTCGGCGATACGGGCTCACGCGACGGATCTTGTGAGCTTGCCCGCAGCTACGGCGCGGAGGTTTTTCCGGTGCTCTGGGAGCAGGACTTTGCCCGGGCGCGCAATGCGGTGCTGGCGCGTGCGACATGCGACTGGGTACTGGTGCTCGACGCGGACGAGATGCTGGACGCGGAGGGTCGCGATGCGATCCCCGCGCTGATCGACCAGGCAGAAGTCTTCGGCTATGGGGTGTGGGCGTGGAACTACGTCCGGGAGCTGGACTTCCGTGCCAATGGCGAGCTGGCCTTGCGCAATCCGGGACTGATTGAGCAAGCGCGCGCGTACCCGGCGTACTTTCCGAGCTACAGCATCCGGCTTTTCCGGCGCGACCCGCGCATCTGCTTTGCGCACTGCGTCCATGAGACGGTTGCGGACTCGCTCGACGCGCATCAACTCCAGAGGACGTCGGCCCCGTTCCCCATTCATCACTTTGGCTATGTGGAAGAGGACGCCGCAGCGAGGCAAGCAAAGGGCGAGCTCTACTACGGCCTGGCCCTGCGCAAACAAGCGGCCGCACCCGGCAGCTATCGGCCCAACATCGATGCAGGCATGGCCGAGCTCGACCACGCGAAAAGCCCGGCACGCGCGCTCCCGTATTTCAAAGCGGCTTGCCTGGTCGAGCCGCGCGGCGCTGCAGGCTGGCTCTACTCCGGCATCTGCCTGACCCGGCTTAGGCGGCTTGCTGAGGCGCTGCCTTGCCTGGGAGAAGCGGTCAAGCTCGACCCTTCGCGCCCGCTGGGGTACAGCGCCCTGGCTGACGTACACTTCCAGTCCGGCAACCATGCGCGGGCCTGCGAGTACTACCGCATGGCGGCAGCCCGCGGAGATGCGGCGCCGCTCTCACAGGCCAAGTGGGGGGCAGCGGAGGTGCAGTCGGGTGCGCCCGCGCAGGGCCTGGACAGGGTACGCGCAGCCGCGGAAGCATGGCCTACGGCCGGGGAGCTTTGGGAGATCCTAGCGACCACGGCCGCGCTTGCCGGGCAGCCTCGCCTGGCGTGCGAAGCCGCGCAGCACCGGCTGTCGCTTGAGGGCGTGACCGGCTTTCATTACCTGCTCACAGCAAGCATCCTGGAGCATAGCGGCGACCCGCAGGGGGCACTCGCGGTGGCTGCGATGGGGCTGGGGCGTTTCCCGCTCGATCCGGAGCTTGCGAGCTTTCGGGGCTTGCACAGGGCGGCCTCGCCGGTCGCGGTCCAGCCGCCTTGAGCCACAAAGCCCCGCTGCCGCGTGGGCTGGTTGTGTTCAAATAAAAGGGATGCCCACCCAACACAAACGGACGCTGCGACAGCGCACCAAGGCAGCGACCCGCAAGGTGCGGGAGCTTGCCGCGGTCGGCCACGCACTGCTTTCGACGCGCCACCCCGTCATGGCGCAGATTGTCCCGGCTCGCTTCTGCAATCTTTCCTGCGCGTACTGCAACGAGTATGACAAGGTATCGGAGCCAGTGCCCGTCGCCGAGATGCTGCTCCGGATTGATAAGCTGGCCGCGCTCGGCACCTCGATCATTACCATCTCAGGCGGCGAGCCGCTCACCCATCCTGACCTGGACCAGGTGATTGCGCGCATTCGCCACCACGGCCGCATCGCCGGCATGATCACCAACGGCTACCTGCTGATGCCGGACCGGATCGAGCGGCTGAACCGCGCCGGGCTCGACCACATGCAGATCTCGATTGATAACGTGCAGCCGGATGAGACCTCGAAGAAGTCGCTCAAGGTGCTCGATAAGAAGCTAGAGATGCTGGCGCAGTCTGCCGAGTTTCACGTCAACATCAACTCGGTGGTCGGCGGCGGGATCAAGAACCCGCAGGACGCCATAACGATCGGCAGGCGCGCGCTCGAGCTTGGCTTTACCTCGACGATCGGGATCATCCACGATGGAGACGGACAGCTCAAGCCGCTGGGCGGCGAAGAGCGGCGCGTGTACTTTGAAATGCGCAACTGGGACAAGAAAAACTATTCGCGCTTCAACAAGTTTCAGGAAGCCATCGCAAACGCCGAGCCGAACAACTGGCGCTGCCGTGCCGGCTCGCGCTATCTGTACGTGTGTGAAGAAGGGCTGGTGCATTACTGCTCGCAGAAGCGCGGCTTTCCGGCCGTGCCGCTCGCCAAGTACAGCAGGGCCGATCTTCGCCGCGAATTTGTCACAGAAAAAGGCTGCGCCCCGCACTGCACCATCAGCTGCGTGCACCAGATCAGCTACATCGATCACTGGCGCGCTCCGCAGACCCTGAGCAATCACCCGGGTGTAGGCGCGGGTGAGGGGCTGGTCAAGATACGGACTTAAGCTGAATACGCAGAGACTGCAGCGTCGCTAAACGCGCGGGGGGGTGACCGTAGGCCGAAGCATTTCGACCATCCGGACAAAACGAGGAGGCCGCTTGCGCGGCCTCCTCTTTATTGCTGCAGAATCACATGCGGGTTAGAAGTTGATCTTCGCAGCGAACTGGCCAAACCGCCGTTCGTCGTTGGCGCCACCATTGTTGCCGATACCGCCCTTGGAAGCGATAATCTCGGGAGGCAGCGGGGTGAAGTTCGGTGCGCCCGTGTTGTAGTTGGCCACGTCGTTTTGACTTTCCTGCAGGAACAGGTTGTGATGGTTCAGGACGTTGAAACCTTCCGCCCGCAACTCTAGGCTGACGCCTTCACGGATCGGGAAGGTCTTGCTCAGCGCCGCGTCGAAGCCCCACTCGCCCGGCCCACGGAATGAGTTACGCGCGGTCATGTTACCTGGCCATGGACCCCAGTCGGAGGCACCGAGAAGGTTCGGGTTGCCGAATGAGTTTGCCAGCGGGAGTGAGCCGAGCACGTAGCTGTTTGCTCCCCCCCCGTTCTGGCCGCTCGGAATGCTCTTGTAGGTGTGCCGCGTCAACGGCGTTGAGGGCGTGTAGCGCGCCACGTTGTAGCCGGAGACGTTGTTAGTGCTGTCGAAGAAGGTAAACGGCGTACCGGTATGCAGCTGGTAAATACCAGTCACCTGGTAACCACCGAGAGCCTCCGCCAGTAGACCATGTCGTCCGGCAAAGTACGGTGTCTGGTAGATCGGCGCGACGACAAAGCGATGACGGATATCAAAATCGCCATTCCCGTGATCGAGCGCCGGGTTAAACGGGTTGGTGTAGCCGAGCGAGAACTCGTTGTTCGACTCGGAGAAGGTGCTCGAAAGATCGTCCGTTTCATGCGCGAACGTGTAATTGGCAACCAGCGAAAGGCCCGTCTTACGAATACCTGTCGTTTGAAATTGAACATTCACCGCCTGATAATACGAGTCCCCATTCGAACCACGGTTGTTAATGTTCGAGTACTGCGGGTTGAGCCGAGTCAGCGCTTGATTGATCCCGCCAGTGGTCTGGTTGACTGACCCTGCCGGATCGACAACCGGGTCACCCAGCAAAGCGTTGCCGCTGCCCAGGCCGTTGTAGTTCTTGATGTCGTACAGGTGGATGCCCCGCGAACCGGTGTAGGTAGTGGAGATGACGGTGTTGGGCGCTACCTGATAGTCGTTCGACAAGGACCAGAACTGAGTCTGCGCGGTGCGGATGTTCTGGCTCACGTTGCGCAGGCTGGTAGGGGGTAGCGGCACGCTCCCGGAGGAGGCGCCGAGCGGACCGGCGTTGGAGTTTGTCACCTGTACGTTGTTCACCACGATGACCGCATAATTAGGCGGGTTCTGAATCACATTGAAGGTGACATTGCCGAAGTTACGCTCATAGCTGATGCCATAGCCGCCGCGAATAGAAGCCTTCCCGTTACCGAATAGGTCATACGCGAAGCCGATGCGCGGCGAGACCGTGCCATATTGCGGCTTCCACAGGTCGTGGGTAGGGCTGTTAGGAACGGTATAAACCTGGCCATCGCGGATGTTTTGCGGCGTAGCCAGGTTCGCAACGTTGCCGCCGAAGTAGAAATTGGAGTCAAGATTCGCGTTGTTGTTGTGCTGCACGCCAAAGTATTCGTAGCGCACACCGTAATTGAACGTCGCCTTGGAAGTTACCTTCCACTGGTCCTGCGCGTAGGCTGCCCAGTCGTGAAAGCGCTCAGAGCGGGCAAAGCTGGGTGAGGATGCAGGCAGGTTGATCGAGCAGGCTGCATTTTGCGACAGCGCGCCGGTATAGGGATTTCGATCGCATGGCAGCGCCCCTTTCGGGTCGACCGCTGCCTCGAACTGGAACTCGTTTCCGGTCTGGAGAGCCTGCAGTCCGGATGTAAGATTCTTACCTAATTGTTCACCGGCCTGCGCGTACGCGCCGTACGCGTTGTTGTCCTGGATGTAGAGGATCTGCCCACCGAACTGCATGGTATGCTTGCCGGTCACATAATCCAAATCCTGGTTGATCTGGGTAGTATTCTCGGGGCCGCCATAAGGCAAGCCGCCATTTGCCGGGTTCGTGTTGTAGAAGCCGGGCAGAGAAATAAACTCACTGGTGCCGGGGATCTGTGCGTTAACCGAGGTAAACAGGGTCGGCACGTTCTGCAGCGCGGTGTTGTAAGGATTGGTTTCGTTAAAACGGGAAAAGCTCGCCTTGCTTACTGTCGTCAGTCTCGAGTTGAACTCATGCGAGAAGTCGAGCAGGTACGCTTGGCTCTTGTTGGTGAAGCCGACGTCGTACTGCGAGTAAGGAGAGGCGAAGTTTGCACCGGCCTGCTCTACCTGGCTGTAGTCCACATAGCGGAAGAAGAGTTGCGACCGATCGGACAGGTTGTAGTCGACCCGGCCCACTATGTTGTAGGTGTTTTGGGGCTGGCTTCCGCCGGCGTCTGCCGGGGCGTGGTAAGCAATGTTCTGGAAAACGGGAAAATCCGGTGCGAGGTTCGCGAATGGGGGAGCTGTACCTGCGGGCGCATTGGCCGGGATCAACTGCTGGTTTGTTACTACGCTATTGGATGTCGGTGCATTCGTCCCATACGTTGAGAAGAACGACTGAATGTTGGGCGCGGCCTGGGCGAGAAACTGTGGGGTTGGAATTGCGCCAAGAAGACTCGCGGCGCTGCGCACACGGACCCATTCCGTCGATTCCATGAAGAAGAGCTTGTCCCGCTTGATGGGGCCGCCTATCTCATAGCCAAACTGGTTTCGTGTGTAGGTTCCCTTTGGCAGCCCCTCCTGCGCATTGGTGACCGTGTTTGAGGTGTAGTCCGAAAGACGATTGAATTCGTAGACGGTGCCGTGGAAGCTGTTGGTGCCAGACTTGGTCGTGACGTTAACGACACCGCCGGAAGCGCGGCCGTACTGCGGTTCAAAGTTTGAAGTGATGACGCGAAACTCCTGTACGCCATCCAGCGGCACAACGATGCCGACCGCATCTGCAAAGACCGAGACATTCTCGACGCCGTCCAGCAGGATCTCGGTCCCGGAAGACCGCTGGCCGTTAAGCGAGAAGCCGACGCCACGGGTGCTTGCATTTTGCGCCAGGTTATTGGATCCCGCATCGCCCGAGGAGATGTTGCCAGAGATCGCTACAAAGTCATACGGGTTCCGCGTCAGCGAAGGCAATTGCGAGACCTGCTCCTGACTGACGACCTGCGAAAGCTCCTGGGTCTGGGTGTTGACCTGGGCCCCGCCCTCATCCGTAACTTCAACGGTTGTACTGTTCGCGGTCGGGGAAAGCTTCACGTCCAGCGTGAGGCGCCCGCCCACGGTGACCTCAGCCCGCTGGGTGAACGGTGCAAACCCGCCGACCGAGGGCACGGAAATCTCATAGGTGGCCGGGATCAGGTTGGTGAACGTGTAGGTACCGGTAGCGCTCGAGGTCTCCGAGCGGACGGCATTGGTGCCGGTGTTCCTGGCGGTAACGGCTGCTCCGGGGACCGCAGCTCCGGAGGTGTCGGTCACCGTGCCCGAGATCGATCCTGTCTCCTGCGCGAAGGCCCTGCCCGGGACCACAAGAAGCATTAAGCCTGCTGCCAACGCGAAAATCGAGAAGAACCGTCGGGCGAGGCGGGCGATGGTGTGGTTCTGGGGGATGTTCAATGTTCACTCCTGAATCAATTCACCTGAGAGCAGCCGTTGGCTGCTTACTTAGGTTTGGTTCAGGAGAGGCACTTGCAATCCTTGTGCCACACCTCAAGTTTCGGAGTTTACTGCAGTTCCCGAAGTATGTCCGCGCATGAGTAACACCGTTCCATATCGGCCTATGAAAAACGGTAGGCCCGGCACATTTCTACTCGGCAGAGGGAGCCTGCCGGCTACAGCTCCCCGGCATCCTCTCGACGGGGCCGCTCTAGTGCCCGCCCTCATCGCCCTTTTCTTTATTCCCGCCTTCTTTCTCGCCACCGTCTTTCTTGTTCTTGTCGTGCTTGGTCTTCCAGAAGGACTGCACCGCTTTGGCCTGGTCCTCGGCTTGCCAGGCGAGCAGGCGCTGCTGGGCTTCCTGCCGGGTAATCTCCTCCACCGCCGTGGTTTCAAGGATGCGTACCTGGTGCCAGGGGTACATCCGTGAGCCGCGAAGCAGGAAGCCGGAGCTCGCCCAGCCCTCAACCAGTTCAGATACCTTTGCCTTTACGTCGTCCGGGTCGACAAACGGGTAAAGCTCAAAGCTCTCACCGGTAACAAGGTGCGCGGTTACATGCGCAATCAGCAGCGTCTCCGGCTGCCGGGCGGCGGGGTATGCCTGGGTGGTCTCGTGTGGTTCTGCCAAAGTATCTGCCCTCCTGGCACGGCGGAGTTCACAGCCCCTGCGCGTGCCTTCCACCTCTGAGATGCACGGCCCAGGCGAAGGCTTCAAAGCCGACAGAAGAAGCAACGTGGGGCATCAGGCGGTCCGGGCAGGCAGCGCCAGCTCTCGCCTGTCCTGCCGTTTGCGGTACCGCAGCACCACCAGGCGCACCGCCAGGGCCAGCGAGCCGCCGATCACCGTGCAGACCACGCGGCGCCTGGCTAGCTCGGCTCCTGGGATGTCCGCCAACGAAAGCAGAAAGACGATGTAGGAGGTTAGCGACACGCTGAAGAGCGCATAGTTCACATTGAGCGTGGAATAGGCGAGCCACGTAAACAGGACTACCAGCGCAGCCAGGCCGACCGGCGGCGGGTGCACGTAAACCAAAAAAAGGCTGGCCAGGGCTGCGCCGGTCAGCGTGCCGACCATGCGGGCGATGGCGCGGTTGGCCGTGTCCGCAATACCCGGGCGAAGCACCAGCAGGGCAGTCATCGGGATCCAGTAGCCGCTGCTGAAGTGCAGCCTTCGGTACACCTCTGTGCTGATTGCGAGCACAACCGCGAGACGCATGGCGTAGGGGAGAGCCGAGCCGCGCAGGCGTCTGCGGCGCAAAGACCGGATTGCTCCGAGATAGGCTGAGCGGATGGCTGTTTCTTCAGCCCGGACATACCGGGCCACTTCGAGCACATGCGTCCTGAGCTGGCCAAAGGCGCGGAGCACGATGGCCGAGCAGACCAGCTGCACGAGCCCCCCGGCCAGGATCAGCGCAGCACGCTGCGCGGCGGCTCCCGGCGAAAACGGAAACGCGGAGGCGACCAGCAGGGTAACCACCGATTGCTGGCCCACCCAGCCGTAGCCACCCGGGCGCGCCGTCAGCATGCCGTAGCCAAAGCCGAAGAGCGAAGCGATGACGACCAGGGAGTAGTCCGCGTGGCCCGCGACCATGCCGATAAAGGTCGATACACTCATCCCGAGGGTGACAAACAGCATCGGCAGCAGCGGGGTGCCGTCAATGCTTTGCTTGGCGCCGAAGCCTGTGGTCATAGCGCCGCCGGCGGCGATCATGCCGGCAGCAGGATGCCCCGCAGCCAGGCCCACAGCCAGGCAGATGGCCACTGCGATGGTAAAGAAAAGATCGGAGCGGAAGGACCGCAGCTCCCAGTGAAAGACATAGCTGTCGCTGAGCAGGCGCGCGGGCAACTCGTGCTCTATGCCGGCGACCTTTACCTTGAAGGTTTCCTCAGCCGCCTTGATCGAAGCTGCGACGGTCTCAGGCAGAAAGCGCTCCTTCCTGTGCGTCGTCGCCGTCGGTGACGCGCATAAACGCCTGCAACCAGGCCGCGAGGTCGGCGCGCCGGACCTGGTTGCGCAGTCGCAGCATGCGGCGGCGCTGCTCGGCGGGGTCCATGTTCAGCGCGCGGGCCAGCGCATCGGCCACGTCGTTCTGGTCATACGGGTTGACCTGCATCGATCCGTTTTTGAGCTCGGTGGCGGCGCCGGCAAACTCGCTCAGGATGAGCACGCCGTCGTTTTCCAGGCGGCAGGCGCAGTACTCCTTGGCTACCAGGTTCATGCCGTCCTTGAGCGGCGTGACTAGGGCGACGCGGCTCGTACGGTACAAAGCCAGCAGCTCGGTGCGCGGGAGCGAGCGGTGAATGTAGTTGATGGGCACCCAGCCCGGCTCGGCAAACTCGCCATTGACGAAGGAGATCAGGCGCTCGATCTCAGACTTGAGCGCCTGGTAGCCGGGGATGGTTTCGCGGCTGGGCACGACGATCTGCACCAGGCAGGCGCGACGGCGAAACTCAGGATATTTGCGCAGGAGCAGTCCGAACGCCTTGATGCGCTCTGGAATGCCCTTGGTGTAGTCCAGCCGGTCGATGCCTAGGATGGTGTTGACCTCGCCGAAGTGCTGGCGCAGCTCGAACAAGCGGCGGCGTACGTCGTCCGCGTCCGCAGCCTCAGCAAAGTCGGCAAAGTCGATGCTGATGGGAAAGGCTCCAACGACGGTCTCGCGCGTGCCGTCGCGCACAATGCGGAGCTCCCCTTCGCGCGCCAACTGCAGGTGCGGCATAAAGGTACGCAGGCAGGCGATAAAGTTGCGCTGGTCGCGCGCGGTCTGCAGGCCGATCACGTTGTGCGCCAGCAGTCCTTCCAATACAGCGCGGCGCCAGGGCAGCTTTTCAAAGATGTCGGGCGGAGGAAACGGGATGTGCAGAAAGAAGGCGAGCCTGGCCTTGGGCACACGTCGCCGCAGGATAGGCGCCACCTGCATGAGCTGGTAATCGTTGATCCAGATCAGCGAGTTTTTCTTTGCGATGGAAGCTGCGGCATCGGCAAACCGGCGATTTACGCTCAGATAAAACTCCCAGTAGCCGGGGTCGAAGTTGCAGCGCGATTGCAGGTCGTGGAATAGCGGCCAAACGATCTCGTTGGAAAAACCCTCGTAGAACTTGGCTTGCTCCTCCGGCGTAAGGAAGAGCGGCTCGTAGCGGTAGTGGTGCTCGCGAGACAACTCGGCCAGCTGCTCGTGCACCTGCTTTTGTGCTTCAGCTTCCTGCTCGGTGCCGGCGCTGCCTACCCATACGCCGCCATGCTCGCGCAGCAACGGCTCGAGCGCGGTGACCAGGCCGCCGCTGGAGGCTTTGGCGTGCAGTGCGCCGCCATCGCGCTCAAAGGAGAGCGGCAGGCGGTTGGAAACGATGACGAGTTCACGCTTCATATTTTGCTACATCCTGGCCCAGGAAGGCTGCTGCGCAGGTGTTGCGCAGGTGCTGCTTCGGGGTCCGACTCCAGTGTAGGCGGCCACATGGCGTCACTTCCACTTACTTCGATCGCTCGTCGCCGCCGCGCGAGGCGGCTCGCGCCCAATCGTCGAGGAAGCCGATGAGTTGCGCGGGCGGCCGCAGCCAGTACTGGGCGAGCGAAGGGCGAGGCTCATCGCGCACCAGCAGAGAAAGCCCCCGTTCGCCCAGGGCGCCAAACGCGTCCTCATCTGTCAGGTCGTCGCCGAGGTAGGCCGCCACCGGCGATGCGCCGAGCTGCGCCGCCAGCAATGCCTCGACCGCATGCGCTTTGGTCTGATCGCTGGCACGCAGCTCCAAGCCTGACTCGAACGGAAGGATGGCCAGGGCGCCCGCAGCCGTATGCTTTGCAAACACGCGCTGCGCTTGCCCGCCGAACGCGGCCTGCTCGGTTGGTGACAGGTTGCGCCAGTGAGCAGCCAGGCTGCCTGACTTTCGCTCCAGCGCGCTTGCGTACCCTTCGCCGGCCAGCTCTGCAGCCGCGGCGTCGAGCGATTCCTGCACTTGCGGGACGACCTCCTGGGTGAGCAACTCAGAGACCGGCCGCCCTGAAACGAGGGCCAGGGTGCAGCCGCGGAGCGCGGCGATGGTCTCCAGCCGTTCGGCAATGCCCGGGTAAGGCGTGGCTAACATCTTGTCCGCTTTGAAAGGGGCAAGTGTGCCGTCGTAATCACAGATCAGCAGCGCCGGCGCACCCTGGGCGAGGCGCGTCCATAGCTGGAGGTGCGCGTTGCGGGCATTGATCCATGCGGGAGGCGGGAGCGTTGCCGGCCGGGGGGGTGCGGCGGTGGGCGGTGCGCTGTAGGGCTTGCTGGTCACAGGTACCTAGATGCAAGGCTGGGCGCAGAAGAAGCTGGGTCACGCTGCCGGCCGCAGCGAGCGGGGATGCTGCTGGTGCGGGGCTGGCGCCTCGGGTATACTGGCAGATGTTGTAACCCTCGCAAGTTCAAGCAGGAAGCTCATGCCAAAGTTGAAGACCCATAAGGGCGCCGCCAAGCGCTTCAAGAAGACTGGAACGGGCAAGATTGTGCGCGGCCAGTCCAAGATGCGCCACATCCTGACGTCGAAGGAGACCAAGACCAAGCGCAAGCTGGCACACAGCACGCTGGTCTCGGATGCCGACTACAAGAAGGTAGCGCGGATGATTCCCTACGCCTGATCCATTGTGCCCTGACCGGGCAGGATGAGGGCCGCGCAAAGCGTTTGCGCACAAGACCCCCGGCGCTTCCTTGTAGAAGGCCGAGCGATCCAGGTACGAAGCGAGTGAAGAGGTCCCTTAAGAGAGCCGGCCGTTGCGAAACGCCAGTCTCCTCCTTACCTCCAGCCGCACAACGAAAGACGCAAAAGGAGCACCGATATGCCACGCGTAAAACGTGGAACAAAGCGCAACGATCGCCGTAAGAAGATACTCAAGCGGGCGAGCGGATATTTCCTTACCAAGAGCAAGCTCTACCAGGCAGCACAGGAAGCTGTTGAACGCGGCCTGAAGTTTGCCTACAGCGGGCGCAAGCAGAAGAAGCGGCAGTATCGCTCCTTGTGGATCGTACGTATCAATGCGGCGGCCAAGCTGAACGGCATCAGCTACTCCTTGCTGATCAACGGGTTGAAGAAGGCCGGCGTAGAGCTCGACCGCAAGATGCTTGCCGACCTGGCGGTGCGGGATGAACAGGGCTTTAGCGCACTGGTCGCCCAGGCGAAAGCTGCCCTGGGGCAGAAGAAGGCGGCAGCGTAGCAGAGCCCGTTCGGGCCTCTAAAAAGAACAAAGGCGCGGGTCCAGGCGGAGGCACACCGGGCTCGCGCCTTTTTCTTTGTTTCGGGTGCGGAGAACCTAGAGTGAGATGAGCACCACGGCAAATAAAGCCAGGACCATGCCGGCGGCCTGGATGCGGGTGGCGCGCTCTTTGAGGATCCACACTGCGAGCAGGATCGTCGCGCCCGGGTAAAGCGATGCCAGCACGGCCGCTACATCAAGCCGGCCAGCCAGCGCGGAGACCATGTAGAAGCCGTTGCCGGCGGTATCGAGCAGGCCTGCGACCGCAGCCAGCAGAAAAAAGACAAAGGCGATCGGGCGCCGGCGGCCGGACGGATAGCCTGAGTCGGCGTGGCGTTGCGGGCCAGCCTCCGGCAAGACACCGCGCCCGCGCACTGCGGCCAAGCTGACCGCGGCTAGGCCCGCGACCGCGCCGCCGGCCCGGGACAAGGCAAGGGAACGCAGGACGGAGCCCTGTTCCGATGCCAGGTGGAGGACGACCAGTTGAACGCCAAAACCTAAGCCCGCCAGGCAGGCCAGGATCAGGCCGCGCACCTGCGTGGACTCAGACGGAGACCAGGCGATGAGCGCGATGGCCACGGCTGCAAGAGCGAAGCCGATGAGCTGAAAGGCTCCGGGCCTGCCTTGGCGTATGCAGGCGACAGCAACCGGGAGCGCTGCCGTGAGGACGCCGGCCAGGGCCGCGCTCAACCCCATCTCGCCCAGCGCAAGCGCCTCATAAAAGAGCATCAGCGCCAGCCCGCCTGACACTCCGGAGAGCAGTCCCCATGCCGTCGCGAACGGAGGGAGTTGGGGGGCGTGGGACGCGTAGACGAGCAGCGCCAGGAGCAACACGCTGGTTCCATGAGCGACGAGCACGACGCGGCCAGGGCGTCCGCGGCGCGCGGCAAGGCCGCCTGCAAAGTCCGCCGCGCCCCAGGTGGCGGCCGCCGCCAGCCCGAGCAGAATAGGAACAAGAGAGTGGGTCAGGGTAGGCTCATTTGGCGCGCGCCATAGGAGGGAAAACGAAGTGGAGCGCCATGCTCAGGGATGATTCTCAGTCATACCTTGCAGCGTGTATGCCAGCTGGATACCCCGAAACCATAGAGCATCGGCAGTTTAGTGGTTCATCTCGGTCGAGGAGGGATAATACCCGTCGCGAGCTGTGACCTCGAGATTAGGCACGCCCTCGACGCGCACCTCAATGGTGTGGAACCGGTTGGCCAGCACCCCGGCGTGGCTCAGGTAGCCCAGCGTGTACTGGGTACGAACCGAGTCGGTGATCTTGGCGAAGGAGCGCTGGATGCCGTTCTCCGAAACCTCAGAGTCAAGCGTGCCACCGGTCGCGAGCGTGTACTTGGGCAGCAGGTTATCGCGCATGGTGGGCAGAAAGGGGATGTGTTTTTTGTCCAGGTAGCCCAGACCCCAGATGGCCGAATCGCCAACCAGGGTGCCGTACATGGAGATGTTGTTGCTGAGCAGGTAACGCACAACCTCCTTGTAGGAGGCCTTCGAGCCCTGCTCCTTGCCGTCAGAGACGATGTAGATAACGCGCCTGCGGCCTCGCGGCTGCTGCGCAAGCGCCTCTGCCGCCGCGAGGATCGCGTCATTGAGAGGATGGTATTCCTTCGGCAGGCGGCTGAACCCGATGTTCTGGCCGTGCTGTGGGCTCAGATTCGGATCGATCTGCTTGTCGTTGATCATGATGCCGTTGTCGAGCGGGCCGCCGGGAGCAGCGACACCCATGTCGCGGCCTGGAGCCTTGGCGCTTTGCAGTGCCAACGGCAGGCGATCGCCTTGCGCGCCGGTAAAGTCGGTAATCTGCTGCGGCGAGCTGTTGTAGGCAAATACCGCCACAGAGTCGGCAGGCGTAAACGCACCTGTGACGGCCGAAAGGCTTTCATTGACGTGATGCATCACGTCGGCCGGCAGACTCTGATCGACCACAAAGGCGACCGAGAGGGGGAACGGATCGGTGGTGAAGAACACGATCTTTTGTGAAACCCCGTCTTCAAAGACGCGAAAGTTTCGCCAGTCGAGCGAGGGCACAAGGGCGTTCTTCTTATCGCGGACCGTCACCGGCACGATCACCTCATTGACCGGGATGCGGATGGTAGCCTGGGGCCCGTCGCCCTGCACAGCGATCTCCGGAGCCTCCTGCTGCGGAGGCGTAGTACCCGCCGGCGCCAGGCTCTCCGTTTGTGAAGAGCTGGATTGACTGCCCTGGCTCCCGGTCTGGTCTGCCGCCTGGTTCTCACCAGGCGCAAACGTGCGAGGAGCAGCAGGAGTGGTTGTGCCCTTCCCTGGCGCAACCTCCTGCTTCAGATTGCCGAGGTCGGCGCCATTTGCCGCCGGTTGCGGCGTGGGCGCATCCGGGATCGATCCGCTCTGTTGTTGCTGCGGGACCGCTGCGCCAACCAAAGCTACTGCCAACACTGCTGCGAACGCGCCTTGCATCACAAGCTACTCCCCAAGGAACCGACGAATGAAAACACAGGCGGGAAAGCAGCGCCGGACAGACCGCGCCCCCTCCCACTCCTGAAAGCTTTTGCGGCCCCGCACTTAGGGGGCCACACTGTATAGATGCAGCGCGGAGCCTGGCACCGGTACACTCCACGAGCAAAGCTTGCGTCTTCTGCTTGGACGCACCAAACTCCAGCAAGAGTACCACCTGCCTGCCGCCGGTTGCCTGGCTCAGGCTATGCCCCAGGTGACGAAAGGGAGTGGACGACGCACCTTTTCGGGCCAGAATCCCGTCTAACGGACCATGCACGGTTTGCTGCGCCTCCTATGCCTCGCCACCCTTACGTGTGCGCCTGCTGCAATGCTTGCGCAGGCGGCACCAAGCCCAGACGCGCCCCCGGTAAGCACAGCTCCACCCCCGGCTGATGATGCGCAGGATGCCCCCGTTGCGACCTTGAAGGTGCAGGCTAACCTGGTGAGCCTTTACTTTACCGTGCACGACAAACATGGCGGGCTGGTGCCGAACCTGACCCGCGACGACTGCACCGTGTTTGACAACAAGCAGCCGCAAAAGTTAAGCAGCTTCGCCGCTGAGGCCGACCAGCCGCTTACCCTCGGCATGTTGCTTGACACGTCGGGCTCTCAAACCTATGTGTTGCCGATGGAGCAGCAGACCGGCAGCGCTTTTTTGAAGAGGGTTTTGCGCGACAAAGACGAGGCTTTCCTGATTTCGTTCGATGTGGACGTGAACCTGCTTGAAGACTATACAAACAGCGCCTCCAAACTCTCAAAGGCAATGAACAAGGCGGAGATCAACACCGCGGGAGGCAATGGCGCAGCCGGCATACCGGGGATCGGACAGGGTCCTGTGCCGACGCAGGGCGACCCAAAGGGAACCTTGCTTTTTGACGCGGTCGTGCTGGCCGCAGGCGATAAATTGCGGTCAGAAACAGGACGCAAGGCCATGATCCTGCTCACCGACGGCGGCGATCAAGGCTCCAAGTACAGGCTGCGTGACGCGATTGAGGCAGCGCAAAAGGCCAATTCCATCGTGTATGTGCTGTTGATCGCCGATCGCGGATCATTTTTTAACGGGGGCATCACCCTCGGGGGGATGAGCGGCGACGGCGCCATGCGCAAGCTGTCGGACGACACCGGCGGCCGGATGATCGATGTGGGCAACAACGGCAAAAAGATGGAAGCAGCCTTTTCGCAGATTGAAGCCGAGCTGCGCACACAATATGTAGCGAGCTACAAGCCAAGCGAAGAAAAGCTTGACGGCAGCTACCATCAGGTAGCGGTGGAGTGTAAAGGCGACGGGCTCAAGGTGCAGTCTCGCAGGGGCTACTATGCGCTGCCCAGCGACGGCTCGGAGTAGCACCCGTAGTGGCGTCGCCAAATGACGCCACGGCTAAGGCTTTGCAGGAACCGCAGCAGCTTCATTTTTCGCCTCAGGCTCGAGCGGCAGTGCAATCTCCATAGCACCGATGCGATTGGTGTTTGCGTCGCGCACAGCCACGCGGATACTGGCTGTGTTGAGCGGCGCCAGCAGCACTTGCTCGCTGCGGTAAGCCTTGGGCGGCTGCTGCCCCTGGCTCGGATCATTCGCATTGGCACTGCTCACCTCTGCATTCAGCAGAGCCCCTTCCACGTCGTATGCGGCGGCAGCAATCTCCAGATTGAGCGGCGCGCCGTCCGCGCCCAGGTGCAACTGATGCGCCATCACGGTGTAGTCGATCGCGTAGGATTGCAGCGGCACCAGAGGCATCGGCTTGGTTGAGGACCGTTTGCGCCCGGTTTTGAAGTAGTCGGTATTCACCGCAATCTCGTTCATCTGCCCGGCATTTGCCAGCGCCGCCGTTCCTACAGGCCTTACATGCGCGCCGAAGATCAACTCCCCCCAAGCGTGTGGTAGTCCTCTATCACCACGCCGCGCACATCAACCGGGTAGATCGAGACCTGGTTGCGCGCCAGCAGGTCGAGCGTCTTATAAATCTCGCGCCTATAGTTGATGCCATCATCCTGGCTCGGGTATAGGTGTAGCGGAAACGAGCCCGAAAACCAGATCAGATTCTTTCGCCCTGTAGATCATGGGCATATTCCGCGCACCATGTGGGTCGAGAGCCGCATACAGGCGCTGCTTGTCAGAGGTAAAGCCTTGCACGAGGTGCAACCTGTCAGACGAGACGAAGATAGCAAAGCGTGCGCCTTCCGGCTTGCTCTGGATGAACTTGATGACCTGCTGACGGCCGCGGATCTGGTCCTCATGCTGGTTGATGGTCAATGCCATCTGGTCTTCATTGTCCATGTTATTCAGGTCGTACAGCAGCACGTACAGTGGACCTTTTTCGGGCGTCTTGGGCAGGTTGACAAAGGTGTTCACAGGCTCCCGCGGAAGCTTGGGCGGCTGGTAGTCCATGCTTGAGCTATACCCCTGCGCGTCAAACGAGAGCACCTGCTGCGGCTTGTCATCCTTAAGCACGGTGAAGTCCTTACGCGTGAGCCCCGGAACCGGCTTGCCGTCCTTGTCGGTCACCACGACATCTACGATGACGCGGCGCACCGTGGTGCGGAGAGTCGCCATGGGCACCTGGGAGCCGGCACTCTGCTGCGCAACCACGGGCGCGGCACAAAGGGCGAGAGCTCCTGCAGCGAACACGACGGGAAAGCTGCTCGGTATCTTCATCGCATTGCCTCCTGCTTGTGCGGCGGCAACCACACGCACACGTTACCGCTTGTTCACTTTGCCGGCTCTGTAGCTTTCACGATCCGGTCTACGTCGACGTTGTGCATCGTCTGCACGATGCCAGCGGATCTCGACCGTGTCAGCGCGCGTGTCAGAACCCAGGCCGAAGTGTACCGGACCGTAGCTTGACGAGGCGTAGCCGACGCTGGTGGACCCAGGCCACTGAAACATCCTCAAAGTTGCCGTTGCCCTTGTTCAGGAAAAGTTGATTCTGCTGCGGCTTGTAGTAGCGAGGGTGGCAGTAATCGCCTACGCCCTTGTACGAGCACAGCGGCTGATCGGTGTACTTCCACTGCATGTAGTTGACGATGAACAGGTCGAGCAGGCCATCGTTGTTGACATCGACCCAGGCGGCCGTGATCCCCCACAGCGGGCCGAACTCCGGATCGTTTGACTTATCCAGGCCGGCTTTTTCCGTAACATCGGTAAACGTTCCGTCGCCGTTGTTGTGGTACAGCGTATTTCTGTACACGCCTGCGACAAATAAGTCGGGGTGCCCATCGTTGTCATAGTCCGCTACTGCCGCACCAATGTCATACCGGTTCCGGCTAGGCCCGCCGCATCCGTGACATCGGTGTAGACGCCTTTCCCGTCGTTGCGGAAGAGTCAGTTGCGGTACTTGGGGTCGTCTTTCTTGAGCGTCGCGATATTGGCGCCGTTGGCGAAAAAGATGTCCGGCTTGCCATCTCCGTTGTAGACAAAACAGGAATGCCGCCTGCCATGGCTTCTGGCGCGTTGCGGCCGGTCGTCTCGTCATTTTGCAGCCGAAAAGGAATTTCTGAAGATCGAAGTGGATCGGCGCGGCGGAGGAAGTTTGCGCGGGCAGTGGAACAGCCAGGATGCCGGCCGATGCCAGCAGAACAACAGCGGCGGGAGCACCTTCATACCAAAGCCGTCATCTTGGGAAACAATTACGGTCCGCTTCTTTACGACCACACCCATATCCTCAACTTGACGTATAACTGGTCGCTGCCCAAAGTGGTCCGCGGTGAAGGGATCGATCCCGGTACCATTTCCCGACCCGTTAATCGAGCCGCCGTCGCGAATACCCAGCACCTTGGAGAAGGTGTAGTTGGCCAGGAAGGTTACGGGGCCGCTCTGCTTGGTCAAGGAGACCTGAAGCGAGTTGGAGTTCGAGTACGGTGCGTGCGAGAGCAAATAGACGTTCTGATAACTCTGCAACGGTCGATAATCTTGCGCGTTAAAGGCGGTCTGGTACGCCGCGCCGTCGAACACCTGGAAGCCAGGGCCGCCTCCGATCTTGCTCCATTGCCCAACATGGTCACAGCGAATTCCGTGGTTGACCGTTAGATTCGGGGCGGCTCCCCAAGAATCTTGCGCATACACCGAGACCTGGTGGAAGTGTATGTTCGTTGGTACGTCCTTGTTCTGCTGTTGATAAGAATTTACGCGTCCCAGCAGCATGTCCGCCACTAGGTTGTTTGTCGAGTTTTGGCCACCTGTTTGGAAGTTATAGGTGCCGTTGTCGGGAGCGTTGCTGTTCTGGCTGTTTTGACTATCATTCCAGTAAAACCCGATTTTTGCTGTGTGATTGCCAATGACCTTGGTGAAGTTGTTGTAAAAGGCCGGCACCTGCTTCACCCCGCCAAAGGACCCAGTGCTCATTGGATAGTAATTAAAGCTTCCCAGCTGCTCCGAGCAGCAGTAATCCGGCATAAAGTTCGGCATCTGGCTGATTGTGTGCCCATATAGCCCCGGAACGTTAAATCCGAGCTTTGTCCGGTCGACTGCGGCCGGGTTTGATAACGCATACGGATTGACAAAGTGAGACCAGGTGAAGACGGCTTCGTTGGTCGTCGTCGGGTTGAGAACGTGTGTAAAGTTGGTGAGATCACATAGGTAACCGTGTTGGAAGCGCCCGCGCTTGGATACGGCAGAGTGTTCGGGGTCGCCCACCACACCGAGATGGGAGCCAAGTCGGCTTCTTTTTGGTAGGTGTATGAGCCAGTCAACTTGTTGTTATCGTTGATCGCGTAGTCGACTTTACCCGTTGCCTCCCAGCGATTTGTCGGTAGCTGATTGATGTACTGGTAGTTGTAGTAGCCGTTAGTTGCGTTCGGCGTGAGATTCGGCTTGGGATAGAGCTTGAGGATATTGACCATGTTCGGGTCAAACGTGGACGGAGAGATCGCAGTTGCCGAACCCGGGAAGCTCCCGTTCAACTGGCTGTAGAACTTTGTCCACGCTGTTACTGCGTTTGGGGCAACGCCCGTGT
>CAXTPL010000003.1:17199-22375 GCA_964246065.1 uncultured Acidobacteriaceae bacterium | reverse complement strand
GAACGTTGTAGTTGAGGGCCGCACCGGCGGGTGCTGGCGCATATACTCATAGCCACCCCAGAAAAAAAGCTTGTTCCGGTCACGGTTGTACTTGAGGAAGAAGGTCTTGCGTGAAACAAGCTTCTACGATTGCAAGTGCCTGGCTCGCCACACCCCGGCGCTCGTGGCCTCAAGTGGAAATACGAAGCAGGCCAAGGCCTGCCGGGTCGCGAAAACGAATCGTGCCGGCTGTCACATGCCCAAGGTGCCGCTGCCGAACGGACATCTGATCTTTACCGATCATCAGATCCGCGTAATCAAGCCGGGCGAAGCCTACCCTGATTAGCAGGCATAGCATCCTTGAATGATAGTAGCGGCTTACTGTACGAACGGCGGCCGTCGGAAGGGCTGGACCATCTCGCACACCCGGTATCAATGGAGTGGGCGATGCTGGTGGGCAAAGTCCGAGCAAGTGTTCGGGAGAGTCCAGCTTAGGCCTGCGATTGGTAGCAGCATTCACTTCGTCGACATAAGCAAAAAGATCTTTTCGGTCCTCACAGGTGTCGGTGCATCTACAAAGATTCTCTGGAATGGCATGATCTGGAATGGCATGAGTGGGTAGAGTCACTCGGCCACCCCGTTTGAAGCTGTTTCGCTGTTCCAAGTGAAGTGTGGCGCATCTCGTGCCGCTTCGTTGCCATACTTCCTGACGCGGAGCCGACTGAAACGATGATGGGCAAGTCTGGGATGAAGAGTGAAGCAACCGAGTACCTGTCTTTATTCCAAGCACTTTCAGGTTCAGTGTAGAGCGTAGACACTCCAAGATGGGCCAGCGGGGACTCGCGGTGCAGTCCAGAGGCCGACCGCGTCTCGTGCCTGCCGTTTCTGCTGGATCGCCACTGCATCCACTCGTTAGCCGCAGTCACTGGCTGCTGACTTCAACTCTCTTCAACTAGATTGTTGCCGTCGAGTTATAGCATTTGGCAAAAGTCTAACCGGGCTTTATCGAATATATTCCCAGTGAGTTAACTCCGTACATCTCCATCCGCTTTCTGTTTGAGCCGTGCGCGGCGAGCGTGTTCAACCGCATTTACACCTACTGCGCCGCAGTGTAACCTGCTCGCCATGCGGAAACCGTCTCCTAGGCTGTTCGCAGTGTTAGCCCCTCTCAGCTTCTGCGCCGCTCTTACCGGCTGCTACGGCACCATCGCCAAACGGACGGCCGACTTCTCTGACAAGGCGGCCCCGGCCCTGGTTGAGACGCGTGCGGCTTACGCGCTGGTGGAGACCACGCACGCCCGGCGGGGGCGGGTAAACGCCATTGCGGCCTATGAGACGACCTCGTTTGACCAGGTCGCGCTCCACGCCAGCTTTGGCCGGCCGCCGGACCTCCAGGCGCGCATGGACGTTCTGGACCTGCTTCACCGCTACATCCAGTCGCTGGCTGATGTAAGCGGGGATCAGGCCTTCTCAGGCATTGACGCGGCCAGCAAAGACGCGGCCGAGGCCACGACCGCAATCGCCATGCGCGACCTACCTGCCTTGGTGGGGGCGACCAGCACCTCAACAGAAACAGTGTCTACGAGCTCGGCAACGCCAGGCTCCAGTGCAGCGCCCAAGGTCTCCGTAACCCAGGAGAAGATCACCACACCGGTCCTGGCCCGCGGCAGTGCTGGTGACAGCGGGCCGGCGGCACTGGCCATTGCGGCGCTCGGCCGCGTCATCGTCGAGCGCAAGCGAGCCCGGGCGCTCCCGGGCATCCTTGAAAGCGCCGATCCAGCGGTGACCACGCTTTGCGAGCTGCTCCGGCGAGACTTTGGCGACCCTGAAACGAGCGGCCTTCGCAAGGTCTTGCGCATCGACTACGAAGGGATCGAGACAGCCGAGGACGCGGCCATCCGCGATCATCCCGACGGTTACAGCTATCCTGAACGGCGCGCCGCCATCGATGCGCTGTACAAATTGCTGGCCGAGCAGCAGGCCGCCGACGCGACCCTGGAGCAAACTGACCAGGCCTTGCTCACGCTTGAAAAAACCCACACAGCATTGACCAGGACCGCGCGGGACAAGCGCGCGCCAGGCTTCCATGCGCTCCTCGCCGAGCTGGTCATTGAAGGTGAGCAGCTAGCCACAGCCGAGAAGGCCGCGGCAGACCCGACACCCGCAAGCAAAAAAGGAGGCAAATAGCCATGCCGGAGCTGACGCCGGAAGAGCAGGCGCATGAGCGCAGCCTGGAAGCGCTCATCGAAGACATGCGTAGGTCGAGCGCGGACCCGGCGACCAGCATTGCCATACGCCAGATGCTGGGCGTAAAGATCGCGGCGCTTGAAGACCAGATGGATGATGTCGAGGCAGGCGTCTTTAGCCGGGATACAGTGGACATCAACGCTGCGGAGGAGCAGCTGGCTCCCGCCTTGGGGCTGCTCAAGGACTTAAAGGCTGAGCTGGCCGAGGTTTCCACGCAGATCAAGGATTTCGCAACGATTGCAGCGGCGGTGGATACGGCGATCTCGACGGGGGAGTCGCTGCTGGGGTAGGCGCCTACCCGCGCCGCGCGGCCATCTCAAGATGCACATGGATCAACGTGAGCGCAGCCGGGGTAACGCCGGGGATGCGGCTCGCCTGCCCCAGCGTGCTCGGGCGAATACGGCTAAGCGTCTCCTGCATCTCGCGGGAAAGGCCAGATAGCCCTTCGTAGAGAAAGCCTGACGGGATGGTCCGCGCTTCCGCAGCCTTGAGCTTTTCAATCGAGCGGCGCTGCTGTGCCAGGTACCCGGCATATTTGATCTCAGTCTCAACTGCGCGGAGCTCGTTGCGCGTGCGCGCCGGCAGAGGGGGCGTGTCTGCAATTTCTGCCGCAGCTCCGTTGCGGTCGCTCGGGGTGCCGCTCATCCCGAGCCAGGGCGCGTAGACCGGGTCGCCGGTCGCGACAAGGTCAGCCCGGACAAGCTCCCACAGGTCAAGGAGCGTGATCTCTGGCCGGCGCAGGAGCTGGGCATAGGAGAGGCCGGCGGTATTTTCGGGCGTGAGCCCGTTGGCCGGGTTTCCTCTTTCAGGCTGGTTGGCTTTCTCGGGGTCCAGATGAGGCGCTGGCGCGCGGTCAAGCAGTTGCTGGAGCAGGGCAGCCCATCGTGCCGGCTCGGGCCGCGCAGTGTGCAGCAGCTTGTCGAGCGCGACTGCTCGCGCCTGCTTCGCCTTATAAGCGGCCCACGCATCGTCGGCGATCAGGCCGAGTCGCCGCCCATGAGGAGTCAGGCGGCGGTCAGCATTGTCGATGCGTAAGTGCAGCCGAAACTCCGCGCGCGAAGTAAACATCCGGTACGGCTCGTTGGTGCCCTTTGAGATCAGGTCGTCGATCAGTATGCCGATGTAGGCTTCCGTGCGGTCAAGCGTAAAGGCAGGGCGCTGCTGCCGATGCGGCAAGACTGCAGCAGACCCCTCGCTTGCGCCGGGGACTTCGTCTTCTGAGAATTGCCTGGTGTAGCGGGCAGCCAGCCCCGCGTTGATGCCCGCCATCAGCCCCTGGCACGCTGCTTCTTCGTACCCGCTGGTTCCGTTGATCTGGCCCGCAAGGTACAGCCCTTCAAACTTCTTTACGCGCAGCGTGCGGTCGAGCTCGGTCGGGTCGATCGCGTCGTACTCGATCGCATAGCCGGGGCGCAGCATCTCGGCATTCTCCAGCCCGGGAATGGAGCGGACGATAGCCGCTTGCACCTCCATCGGCAGGGAGGTGGACATGCCGTTCACGTAGACCTCGTGCGTGTCGAGCCCTTCCGGCTCAAGAAAAAACTGGTGCGAGGCCTTGTCGGGAAAGCGGACGACCTTGTCCTCGATCGACGGGCAGTAGCGCGGCCCGATCGCCTCGATCGCGCCTGAGTACATGGGCGAGCGGTGGACGTTGTCGCGAATCAACCGCAGCGTTTCCGGGGTCGTCTGCGCGATATGGCAGGAGATCTGCCGCAACAGGGGTGCGGCGGTGCGCGCGGAAAACAGCGTGGGAGCTGCGTCCCCGGGCTGCTCTTCGAATCTCGACCAGTCGATGGTGCGCCCATCGAGCCGGGGCGGGGTTCCTGTCTTCAGCCGGCAGCAACGCAGGCCCAGGCGCTTGAGCGCTTCGCCCAGCAGCACTGAGGCGGGCTCGCCTGAGCGGCCTGCAGGGTACTGCTGCTCGCCGCAGTGGATCAGCCCGTTGAGAAACGTGCCTGTGGTCAGGATGGTCGCGTGGGCCAGAATGGTGCGTCCATCTCGAAGTTTTAGACCGGCAGCGCGCGGTGGAGTTGCGGGCTCGGCGCCTTGCCCAGGGGCCGCAAACAAAATGTCCACGACCTCGGCCTGCTTGATGTGCAGGTGGGGCTCATTCTCAAGCAGTCGGCGCATCGCGGTGCGATACAGCGCCTTGTCGCATTGTGCGCGGGGGCTCCACACAGCGGGGCCCCGAGAGGTGTTCAGCAGGCGGAACTGGATCCCGACCGCATCCGCCACTTCGCCCATGACGCCGCCGAGCGCATCTATTTCCCGAACGAGGTGACCCTTGGCTACGCCGCCGATTGCGGGATTGCAGGACATCTGCGCGATCAGGTCGAGGTTCAGCGTAAACAGGGCAGTGCGCAGGCCCATGCGCGCAGCGGCCACGGCGGCTTCGCAGCCGGCATGGCCCGCGCCCACAATGGCCACGTCGTACTGTTCGGTAAAAGGCATTCCGACCTCCAGTTTAGCTGTTCTAGTGGCCGGCAAGCACCTCCGCTGGCCCGGTCCTTTAAATCGGCGTTGCTCCTTTCAAGCTGACGTTACTCCTCCAACCGGCTCGCTCTTTAAAACTGCAGCCGCAGCGCGAGCTGCAGCTGGCGCTGGCTATAGGCAAACGATGAGTTGTTGATCGCCGTGACCCCGCCGAACGGGGTGGTGGTGTAGGGCAGCAACACGTTGCCGTTGCCAAGCGTTGTGGAGCCGGCTTTGGTCGTGCTGTTGCTCACCGTGTACGCCGAGCTGCTCACCGAGGTTACATTCTGGTGGTTGGCCAGGTTAAATGCCTCGCCCAGGAACTCAAGCCGGTACCGCTCGCGCACGACGATGCGCTTGGAGGCGCGCAGGTCGAGCACGTTGATGCGCGGCTGGTGAAAGGCGTTGCGGTCAGAGTACGGGATGCGATCGGTGCCGCCGGACCCGTTGAAGGAAGCCGTGTTGGCAAGCGGTTGCC
>CAXTPL010000003.1:16797-17189 GCA_964246065.1 uncultured Acidobacteriaceae bacterium | reverse complement strand
CAGTCCGGGCTGCCCCGGCGTAACCGTAAGCGTGGGCGAGGAGCCATTGATCCCAAGCGAATAAGGCAGCCCGGACTGCGCCTGGAAGTCCGGCGCGAATTCAAAATCGTTCACCAGGTATCCGAGCGGGCCGCGCACATGGAACGGTAGATCGGCGACTGCGTAAAGAACCAGCCGGCTCGGCACATTCTCCTGGGAGTTGCCGTAATCCAGCCGGATGTTGGTCGGGTCGAGCAGGGCGGTAGCGCTCGCGCCGGTAGTGTTGTTCACACCGTAGTCCAGCGCGTGCGACCAGGTGTAGTTGGCGTTGGCAGAGACGTAGTGCGAGAAGCGGTGCACATACTGCCACACCACGGCCTCGTAGTTTGAAGTGACGCCGCTGAAGATGTCCG
>CAXTPL010000003.1:10498-16787 GCA_964246065.1 uncultured Acidobacteriaceae bacterium | reverse complement strand
GTGCTGAAGTTCTTGTTGGGGCGCGCGCCCAGAAAGGCGTTCGCCTTAAAGGTGTAGCCGTTTGGCAGCGGCGACAAGTGGTTGGGATCGTTGACGGTGAAGCTTACCGGCGTAGGCGCGGGCAGGTTGGTGTCGACAAAGTCAGGCAGACGGCGCCCCCATGATCCGAGCCAGGCCACGCTAAAGGCGTCATTGTTGCCCAGTTGCTGCTCGACGGTAAGGTCGCCCTGGTGAATCTCGGGCACGTTGAAGTTGGGGTCGAGGTAGTAGGCGGCGGCGTTGGCTCCGGCCAGGCAGGCTGCCTGATTTTGCGGCGCGACCACCTGCGGAAAGCTGGGTGCGCAGGAGCCGCCAGGGTAAAGGTTGGGGCTGCTTTGTGCGCCCGCGCCGCCGGTGCCGATCAGCGCCTGGTAGACGGTGGAGTTGATCGCCCGGGCAAAGAACATGCCGTAGCCGCCGCGCAGGATGGTCGAGCCGTTGCCATGGAGGTCGAGCGCGAAGCCGACTCGCGGACCTATGTTGAGCATGTTGCTTGGGAGCTTGCTCGACTGCGGCAGAAGCGGATTGGCGAGCCTGGCTGCTGGCAGGGCTTCATACTCCCACCGCAGCCCGGCGGTAACACTGAGGCGGCGTCCGGCCTTCCACTGGTCCTGCGCAAAAAGAGCGTAGTCGCTCGTCGTAAAGTCGATGCCGGGCAGCCCGGTGCCCTGGTTGAAGTAGGTGTAATGCTGGGCTGCGCCGCCGCCGTTCTGCGACAGATAAAGGTCAGAAAGGTAGTTGCCCAGCACGGTATTGCCGCTGTAGCTGTAGCCGCCGTACTGGTCGTAGAGGTTCGAGAGCAGGTCGTAGGTGTGTACGTAGTCCACACCGAATTTGAAGTCGTGATTGCCGCGCTGCCAGTCCACCGTGTCGGCCACCTGCCAGCGTCGCTCATCGGGCAGGGCGGCGCGGTTGAGGAACTGCGGCGTGCCGAACTGAAAAAATCCGCTGAGAAAAACATTGGGCGGCAGCAACTCAGGGTTGGCGTAGTTGCCGGTGTTTACCAGATTGTTCTGCTCATACGCTGTGGGGGTCTGGTTGCTCTCAAACTCGAAGTCGCGCCCGTACATGTAGCGCACCTCGTTGCTGAGCGTAGGGCGAAGAAAGCTGTCGAGCTTGGCGACCAGCCAGTTGTCGCGCACATAGTCGTTGCCGAAGCTGGCTACGCCGTAAGCGACAGCGGGCGCGGTCTGGATCCCGGCGGGCGAGGTCCACCGCATCCGGTTGGCCTCTACCGAAACATGGTTCTTTTGCCCGACCTGCCAGTCGATCTTTGGGAAGTAGATGGTCTGGTCGCCGGTGCGCGGAGTGGTGCCGAGCAGCGAGGTAAGCCCGTTGATGCCGACGGTGTACCGGGTGGCCGCCGCAGCGTAGCTTAAACCCGTATTTGCTGCAAACTGGCAGACATTTGCGTCCTGGTAGTTGGGCGCAGCGCTCCCGGTCGTGGTGCCGCAGGTTTTGCCGGCGGGCAGGGCTGCGTCGGGCGCGGTGTAAAAATTGGCGTTCGCGCTGGCGCTCGTAATGGTGGCAGCAGCCGGAAAGTAGTGGTAGAACCGGTCCGCGGCAAGAAAGAAGAACAGCCGATCGTGCAGGATGGGCCCGCCGACGGTAAGCCCGTACTGGCGCCGCAGATCGGTCGGCTTAAAAAGCTCCGGCACAAAGTGGCCGGGCGAGGTTTGCACCGGGTGAAAGACGGTAGGGTTGATTGCCGCCCACGCGCTGTCGCGGTCATAGTAGTACGCCGAGCCATGCAGGGCATTGGACCCGCTCTTGGTGATGGAGTTGACGATGCCGCCTGCCGAGCGCCCGTACTCGACCGAGTAGTTGGACGTGTTGACCTGGAACTCCTGCACCGCCTCTTTGATCGTCGAGTAGCCGGCGCGGGTGCGTCCCCGCTCTTCTGAGAAGAATGCCTGGTTGTCGTCGGTGCCGTCGATGGTCACGTTGTTGAGCAAGGTGCTTTGCCCGCGAAAGCTGAGCAGCCCAAAGCCGTTGGCATCGTTGACCACGCCAGGGGTGAGCAGAGCAAAGGCCGACCAACGGTAGTTGTTTTCAGGCAGGTTGCTGATCGTCTCTTGCGAAATGACGTCGGCAAAGTCCGGCGAAACGGTGTTGACCAGCGGCGCCTGGTCGGTGACTTCGACCTGCTCGGCGCTTGAGCCCGGCACGAGGTGCGCGTCGATGGTGGTAAACACCCCGACCTCGACGATTGCGTTGATCGACCGGTAGTTTTCAAACCCCGGAGCGCTGATGGTGATCGTGTAAGCGCCCGGCTGCAGGTGCACGGCACGGAAGTAGCCCGAAGCGTCGGGCTGCAGGGTGCTTTCGGCGTCGGTACCGTTGCTGTGCACCACAACCGTGGCGCTGGCGACGACTGCGCCGGATGGGTCCGTGATGGTGCCGCCGATCGCCCCGTCTACCGCCGTCTGGGCCGAAAGCGTCGAGGGTGCGAGGGTCGCCGCGGCGAGAACGAACGCGCTCAGCGCGCCCGCAAACAACTTTTCTGACATTGGTGACACTCCTGAAGGATGAAGGCAGAGACCCGGGCGCGCACTCTCGAGCGGTGCGCTGCACGTGCCGCCGGCAATGTGGGGGCTGCTGCCGGACCCCACCTTGTCGATCTTGCCACAGGGGTGTCAAGAAGCGGTTAACAATCTGCCTTTGCTTGGCGCCTTATACCCGGCGACTGGCGCTCGCCGAGCTCCGCGGGAGTGCACCCCATGCGGGAGCACGCGCGCCTACAGCGAAGCCGCTACTTCGGAACGGCTTTCAGAAGTGCAGTCGCGCTGCCACCTGGATCTGGCGATCGGTGTAAAGCTTGGTGTTGTTGGCGTTGGTCACCATGCCAAACTCAGGACCGGTGCCGGTTTTGCCTCCATTTTGCCAGGTGAGCCGCGGCAGGGTGCTTATGGAGGTCGCACCGGTGATGGTGTAGCCGGTCGTGTCGATGCTAGTCACGTTCTGGTGGTTCAGCAGGTTAAAGGACTCAACCAGCAGCTCCAGCTCCATACGTTCGCTCAGGCGCGTTTTCTTGGAGGCACGCAGATCCGCATTAATGATGCCGGGATAGCGAAAGGTGTTGCGCCCGATCGAGGGAAGGCGATTGTCGCCCCCCGACCCGTTGATGTTTGCGCCCAGCCCGCTGAGGATTGCCGTCTGGTTGACGCTGTTGATGTAGCGGTCGGATGGAATTGCCCCGCTGGTGTGCATGGAGTAGGGTAGCCCGTCCCGTACTTCGGCGGTGGGCGCAAGCAGGTAGCCGTTAAGCAGTTCCCCAAAGGCGCCATGGATGCGCCACGGGGTACGGAGCACCAGGCCGCCCGTAAGCCGCCTGCGAATGTCGAAGTTGGAGTTGCCATACTCAAGCCGGAGGTCGGTCGGATCGAGCACATCGTTGCTGTCTGTAAACGCTGTTGCATTCTGGTTGAAGTCGGCGGCATGCGAGTAGGTAAAGCTGGCATGCAGATCGAGGGCAGGAGTCATCTGGTGGTCGACGCGCAGCACTCCCGCCTGGTACTTCGAGTTGGTCTCGCTGAAGATGTCGGTGACCTGCTGGTAGTTCTGGTTGATGCGCGCGGTAAAGAACTTGGTCGTGTACGTGCTCGGAAGGGGCCCCTGGTGTTGCGCGTCCACAACCTGGTAGGTAATGGTGCTTATGGAAGATAAGTCGATATTGCGATCGACATAGTCGGGAAGCTCCCGGCCATAGCTTCCCATATACGCAACTGTCAGGTTTGTGTGCGAGTCGAGCTGCTGCTCAAAGGAAGCTTCTGTCTGGTGAATCTGCGGATTCTGAAAGTGGCTGTCGAAATACACGGCGCTGGGCGCTACGGTCAGCACGGGAGTGCTGGAAAAGACATACGGAAAGGGCGGGGTACCGACATCGAGCGGCTTGTAGTAATACGTGCGCTGCGAAGTCTTGGTGCCGGTCTGCGTAAGTGCGCTAAATGCCGTGGAGTTGATAATGCGCCCATAGTAGGTGCCGACGCCCGCGCGCAGATACGTGTGGCCGCCGCCCGTAACATCCCACGCGACGCCGATGCGCGGACCATAGTTATTGCCATCGTGGGGCAGGTACGCGGTACGCGGGATATCTGGATTGACCAGGGTCGCATTGGTGTTCGGCAGCTGCTCATACTCGTAACGGAGCCCGAGAGATAGAGTAAGTCGCGGATTGACCTTCCACTCATCGGAGACAAAGCCTGCGTAATCGGCCGACTGGAATTGAAACGATGTCGGGCCGATACCCTGCTGATAGTAGGAGTAGCAGGGGAGCACCCCAACGCCGGAGCTTGAAGCATCGCAATGGTCGGGCGACAGGTAATCGGTCACGAAGTTCGCTACGTTGGAGTACACATATGTGCCGTTTGCGTTATACAGCGCGTCGGAGTAGTCGTTAATGTAATCGACCTCATAGCCGGCCTTGATGGTGTGCCGGCCGTGAACCCAGGTAAGTGTGTCCACAAACTCGTCCCTGCGTTCGTCAGGGTAAGCAGCGCGGTCAAGCACCGGGGGCTTGCCGAAGTAAAAGCCGTAGCTCGAGATATGAACCTCTGGCGGCCTGCCGTAGATGTTATGAGAAAAACTTTGCTCAAACTGCGCAGGAGGGCTGCTGACCTCGCTTTCAAAATCGCGGCTGTACTGGAAGTGCGCCTCGTTGAGCAGGTTCGGCGTAAGGAAGTAGGCCCAGCGCCCCAGGATGGCGTCTTCAGCGACGATGCTGTTGCCGAAGCTGGCGACGCCGTAGGTTGCCGAGGGCGAGGTCTGCACCCCGTTCAGCGAGTTCCAGCGCATGTTGTTGTACTGAAAGGTGAAGTGGTTGCGATCGTTGAACTGCCAGTCGAGCTTGGGGAAGAAGATCTGCTGTTGCGCGGTGCGCGGCACGTTTCCAAGCAGGCTGTCGAGCCCGGCCAGTACGGTGTTGTAGCTTGCAAGCGCCTGCGCCGGAAGAACGTTGAGCCGGCTGGCAAGCGTCTGAATGGTTTGCGCGGTAGGCGTGGCAAAGAGCTTGGCCGGGTTCGTCGCGCGGGCAATGCCAGGGTAGTCGCGGTTGTAGTAGTCCCAGGTAAAGAACCCGAAGAGCTTGTCGCGGCGCAGGGGACCGCCAACGGCCACGCCGCCCTGGAGAAGATTGTCCTTGGTGCGGACGTTGGCAGTAGTAAAGGTGCCATCCGCATTGCGCGTGGTGATGGTGGTAAACGGGTTGGCGGCGGCCCAGGCACCGGTGCGAAAGTAGGTAAACACCTGCCCGTGCAGCTCATTGGTACCTGAGCGCGTGACCGTGTTGACAACGCCGCCGGCGGCGCGCCCGTACTGGGCGGAGTAGTTGGACACGTTGACCTGGAACTCGTCTACAGATGCTTCGCTGGTCGAATAGGCAACAAGGGTCCGGCCGCGCTCTTCAGAGAAGAAGGCCTGGTTGTTGTCCGCGCCGTCGACCGTGTTGTTGTTGAGCAGGGCCCCGATGCCGCGAAAGCTGAGCAGGCCGTCGGCATCGGCATCCGGGGTAACGCCGGGGGTGAGCAGGGCAAAGTTGGACCAGCGGCGGCCATTTGAGGGCAGGTTGTGGACAGCACCGTCGTCGACAGTGGTGGCCAGGGTCGCGTCTGAAGTATCGACGACCGGTGCCGCGTCGTCGACCTCCACGTTCTGCTGCATGCCCGGCAGAGCTAACGTGGCACGAAGAGGGGTCACCGAGCCAATCTGCACCGTCGCCTTCGTTTCCCAGCGATCAAAGCCGGGAACATCGACCTGGACGGTATAGGTGCCTGCCGAAAGAGCGTAGAAGCGAAACATTCCCCTCGCATCGGAGGTGACCAGTTCCGTGCGTCCAGTGGCCTGGTCGGTAAGCAGTACGTGCGCATCCGCGATGGAATGGTTGGTAAAGTCGAAGAGCGAGCCCTCGATCGCGCCTGTATCGAGCGACTGGCCGCAGGCTTTCCACACGAGCAGCAGGAGCAGCGGCAGGAACCAGAGCGGGTTGAGGCTGCGTGCGGCGGCGCGCAATGAAGCAATCACGTGCGAGTCTCCCAGAGTGCGGCGAACGCTGCTGCAAGCCTGGCATTGTGGGCTCGCGGCGAAGCTGGGAGAACGGCAAAGGAAAGCAGGGCGTGCGAGCGCCCGGCATGGTGCGCATGGCGCTACGTGGCGCCGGCGCTGGTGGATGCTGCCGCGCAAGCGGCGGGGGGGGGGGCGCCCCGGGGGGGGGGGGGGGGGGACGAGAGGGGGGGGGGGGGGGGGGGGGGGTGGG
>CAXTPL010000003.1:9700-10488 GCA_964246065.1 uncultured Acidobacteriaceae bacterium | reverse complement strand
GGCCGTTCTTGGTGCCCTTGCGTCTCGGTGGCGGGGGCGGGGGTGTCTGCGCCCCGCACCGCGGCGGCGCCGGCCCTCCCGGGCGCGGCGATTACGAAGAAAGGCAGTGGAATCGTGGCTTGAGCATAGCCGATTGACTACACTTGAAACTAGAAATGTTTATCGATGAAGCGCGAATCCGAGTAAAAGCCGGTGACGGCGGTAATGGTTGCATGGCATTCCGCCGTGAAAAGTTTGTTCCCAAGGGCGGTCCGTCGGGCGGCGATGGCGGCCGCGGCGGCGACGTCGTTATGGAGTCCAGCCAGCGCCACAACACACTCGTGCACTTTCGCTATAACCCTGAGCACAAGGCGGAGCGCGGCCGGCACGGCGAAGGCTCGAACTGCTCCGGGCGCGATGGCGGCGACATCGTGCTCAAGGTGCCGGTAGGCACTGCGCTTTATAACGAGGAGACGGGCGAGCTGCTCCACGACTTCCAACATCCCGACGAACGGGTGATTGTGGCGCGCGGCGGCCGCGGCGGCCGCGGCAACCAGCACTTTGCGACCTCGACCCACCAGGCCCCACGCGAGCACGAGATGGGCTTTGCCGGAGAAGAGTTTGCGCTGCGCCTGGAGCTCAAATTGCTGGCCGATGTGGGCCTCGTCGGATACCCGAACGTCGGCAAGTCGACACTGATTGCGCGCATCTCAGCCGCGCGGCCCAAGATTGCGGATTACCCCTTTACGACGCTTGAGCCGAACCTGGGCGTGGTGACCGTAGGCGAAGCGCCGCATGAGGAAAGCTAC
>CAXTPL010000003.1:5894-9690 GCA_964246065.1 uncultured Acidobacteriaceae bacterium | reverse complement strand
CGTTTCCGACGGCAGCGGGCGCGAAAGTCCTCTCGAGGACTTCAAGGTGATCGCCGCCGAGCTGGCAAGCTTTGGGCACGGACTGGCGGAAAAGCCCGTGCTGGTGGTGGCCTCCAAGGCCGATGTCGCGAACCCGGACAAGCTCAAGAAGCTGCAGGCGATGGCCAAGCGGCGCAAGCTGGACTTTTTTGCCATTTCGGCGGTGACGGGCGCGGGTGTGGATACACTGCGCTATGCCATTGCCGAGCGTGTGCGGGAGCATCGGCGCGAGCAGGCCGGCGCCCTGGCCCAGCTGGCAGGCGGCTTTTGATCGCTCCCCGCTGCAAGGCCGCACCGCAACAGCACAGAACGAGAGGGTGGATGAAGCCGATCAGTCGCCGCACATTTCTGCAGGGCGCAGCAACGCTGGGCCCGGCGCTTGCCTTGGGTGTGGACGCAGCCGGTGCGGCCCAGGCGCAGCCAGACCAGCTGGTGGACCCGAGCCCCGCGGCAAACGCGCGTACTCTCTTTGTGGGCACGCAGACCGGTGGAGCTAGCAAGGGCATTTACGCCTACACGTGGGATCACGAGAGCGGCACGTTGGGGAGGCAGTCGCTGGCTGCAGAAACCCCTTCGCCCACCTACATCACGCTCGCGCCGGACCGGCATTTCCTCTTTGCTGCCAATGAGGTAGACCATTTCCAGGGAAAACCTTCGGGCGGCGTCAGCAGCTTCAAGCTTGAGGGCGGTCCGGGCAAGCTGGTCGCCGTCAATGCCACCACGAGCGCAGGCCCAGGCACATGCTTTGTCGGAGTAGATCCCCAGGGGCGTGTGCTCCTGTGTGCCAACTACACAGGAGGCAGCGCGGCCTCGTTCCGCATCGGGCCGGGAGGCGTGCTGAGCCCGGCGGTGTCTGAGTTTCATTTCACCGGCCATGGTCCCAACGCGGCACGGCAGGAGGCGCCGCACGTGCATCGCGCCATTACCTCGCCGAGCGGCAAGTACGCGCTGTTCTGCGACCTGGGGCTGGACGTGATCCATTGCTATGGGCTGGATACGGCCACGGCCAGGCTGGAGCCCCATACGCCGCCGGTGGCCTGGCAGGCACCTGCCGGCGCCGGTCCTCGCTCCTTGCGCTTTCACCCCAACGGGCGCTGGGCCTACTGTGTACAGGAGATGGGCGCGTCTGTGGCCCTGCTGGACTGGGACGAAGCCGCGGGTACGCTCACCACGCGGCAGCAGGTCAAGCTCACGCCAGACGGCTTTACCGGGCGCGCGCAAGCGTCAGAGATCGTTGTGACGCCCAGCGGCCGCTTTGCCTACGCGGCTTGTCGCTATTACGACATCCTTGTCAGCTTCAGCGTGGATGCCGAGACCGGCGAGTTGACGATGCTGGGCAAGACGACCTGCGGCGGAAAAGTGCCTCGGGATATCGTGCTCGATCCCTCGCAGCGCTGGCTGCTTGTCGCCAACCAGGACTCGGACGGCATCGCGATCATCCGGCGCGATCCCGTGACCGGCCGCCTGGCAGACGACGCCAGGGTTGTGCCCCTTGAAAAGCCGCAATGCCTGGTATTTGCCTGAGCAGGCCTACGCAGTAGCTAGGCGGATTGCCGCCCCGGGCGCCCCCGCGGCCTTTGTGTTGGCAAGGGTAACCAGGGCACAGGCGGAGCGGTCGCGCAGCAGGCGAGAGACCAGGGCGGTGTGCATGGCATGGCCGGCACGCTCGGCCACCACCCGTCCAAGTATCTGGCGGCCGACCAGGGCCAGGTCGCCGATCAGGTCCAGCACCTTGTGGCGAACGAATTCATCTTCAAAGCGCAGCGGCCCGTTCTGGATGCCGGTGCGAGTCACGATGATGGCGCTCTCGTCAGACACGCCGCGGATCAGGCCCATGCCGCGCAGCTTCTTTTCGTCTTCTTTAAAGCCGAAAGTCCGTGCCGGCGCGATCTCTTCGCCGTACGTATGGCTGGCCAGGTCCACGCTGAAGCCTTGGCGGCCGATCGGCGAGGCGAAGTCGATCTGGTAGGAGATGCTGTAGCCGTCGCCCGGATAGATGCCGATGAACTTGTCGCCCTCTCGGACCTCCACCGGCTTGAGGATGCGAAGATACTCTCGCCGTCGGCGCTGCTGCTTCAAGCCGGCAGAGTGGAAGGCATCTACATAGGGCTGGGCCGACCCGTCCAGGATAGGCAACTCGAGATTGTCGAGTTCAATGATGACGTTGTCGATGCTCATGCCGACCAGCGCGGAAAGCAGGTGTTCGGTGGTAGAGATGAGCACGCCTTGGCGCATCAGGCTGGTCGCATAGGAAACCTTGGCAACGTTTCGCCCGGTTGCCGGTATCTCGAAGTTATCCAGGTCTGTGCGGCGAAAGACGATGCCTGAGCCCGCCGTTGCCGGCAGCAGACGCAGGGAAACGGGTGCACCGCTGTGGAGGCCGATGCCAGAAAATGACAGGGGGGCGGCAATGGTCTGCTCGTAGTGGCCGCTCTCTTGCAAACATACCTGCCCGCGTCATGATCTTCAGCAAGCTTGAACCTGGCTCGCTAAGCTGCTGACAAAACACAGAGTAGCGCCGGCGCTCGCGGAGCGGGTGTTGCCGATTTACCACAGATACCTCGGCAAATACCCCCGCAGCCGGCAGACCGGCACCTACGGCCGCTGCCTGGCGTGGTGTTTCTTGCCTCATAGATAATGGCAGTGCCTTGAAAGCTTTCGTACTCATTCTTTTTTTAAGCTGCGGGCCGGCGGCGCAGGCGGCGCAGCAACAGGGCGACAGCCTGGCGCAGCGCGCCGCCGAGCTGCAGCGCGCCGGAGACCTTGCCGGAGCCGCGCGTGCATGGCGCTTGCTGCTGCAGCGTGACCCGCGCGACCTGATGGCGCATAACAACCTGGGCGTGACGCTGGCCCGGCAAGGCGAGCTTGCCTCTGCCGTGGCGGAGTATCACACCTCCTTGCGCTTGAACCCGCGCCAGCCGGATGTTGCCTTGGACCTGGGCCTGGCCGAGTTCAAGCAAGGCCATTTCCCTGAGGCCATCGCCGCCTTGCTCGTTGTCAGCAAGGAAAAGCCGGAAGAAGCGCGCACGCCGGTGCTGCTCGGCATGAGCTACTTTGGACTGCACCGCTATGCCGACGCCGCTCGGTCCCTCAAAATAGCCGCGGCGGCCGATCCAGCCAACGTGCAGCTGCACACGGTGATGGCGCAAAGCTGTCTCTGGAGCGCCGACTATCCTTGTGCCCTCGCCGAGTTCCGGCAGATCGTCGAAGCCAATCCCGACTCAGTCGAAGCCCACATGCTGACCGCGGAGGCACTGGATGGGATGGGGCGTACCGAAGATGCCATCACAGAACTCCTTGCAGCGGCGCGTCTGGCACCCGATCGGCCGCTGGTCCACTTTGAACTCGGCTAGCTCCACTATAAGAAAGGCAACTTCGACGAAGCCGCGCAGGAGCTGCGGGCGGAGATCAAGAACAATCCCGGCTATGCCCAGGCCTACGCCTACCTTGGCGACCTTTCCTTTCGTGCGGCCGACAGCACGGCGGCACAGCCGCTTCTCGACAAGGCGGTCGCGCTTGACAGCAAGCTGCGTCTCAGCTGGTTTGACTTAGGCTGTATCTACGCCGACCAGGATCGGCTTCGCCCCGCGGTAGCCGCGTTTGAACGCGCAGTGGCGCTTGACCCTGCGCAGCCCGATGCACACTATCGTTCAGCCCGCATCTACAGCAGGCTTGGAGAGAGAATCGAAGGCGTCTGAGGAGTTTGCCAAGACACGCACCCTGCACAGCAGAACAGAAGATACCCTGATCGAAAAGG
>CAXTPL010000003.1:3988-5884 GCA_964246065.1 uncultured Acidobacteriaceae bacterium | reverse complement strand
GCAGCGAACAGCGGCAGGTATCCTCCCCGTCAAGTCAGCCGTAGTGCGCTTCCTCCTATGAGCATTCCCAATTCTTTTTCGCGCCGAGACTTTCTTGCCATGACCGCCGCCGTTGCCGCTTCTGGCATTGCGCAGGCGCAGGGCGTCTCGTCGCGCAATATCAAGCCGCAGCCGCGCGGCAAACCCAGCGGTCTGCCCTTTCACGCACACTTTACGGACGTAGCCGCCGAGGCAGGGCTAACTGCCGTAACCGTGTATGGCGGTCTCCACCAGAAGAACTACATCGTCGAAACGGTCGGCTGCGGTGTGGCCTTTTTAGACTTTGACAACGATGGCTGGCTGGATATTTTCATCCTCTGCGGCCAGCGCATGGACGCTCCTGCGCCGGAGGCAACCAACCGGCTGTACAAGAATAATCGCGATGGTACCTTTACCGATGTTACCGATGCAGCCGGGTTGCGACGGACCGGCTGGGCTTCGGCGGTCACGATCGCCGATTACAACAATGACGGCTTTGACGATATCTTTGTCACCTACTATGGCCAGAACGTACTTTACCGGAACAATGGTGACGGAACCTTTACCGATGTTACCGGGAAAGCGGGCCTGCTCTACGTAGGCCCGGTCCGCTGGGGCTCAGGGTGCACCTTTCTTGACTATGACCGGGACGGCCACCTGGACCTGTTTGTCGCCAGTTACGTTGATCTGCACCTGGCGAACTTACCCCGGCCCGGAGCAAACCCTTACTGTAACTCCAAGGGTGTTCCGGTAAATTGCGGACCGCGCGGCTTACCTATGCCGCAGAATTACTTGTACCGCAATTTAGGCGACGGAACGTTCACGGATGTGTCTGTTGCCTGTGGCATCCGCAACGCTCCGCGCGCCTACTCGATGACCGCTGTTGCTGCCGACTTTGCGGGCAGCGGCTACAGTGACCTGTATGTCGCTTCCGACTCGACGCCAAGCCTGCTGTTCCAAAATAACCGGGGCAAATTGTTTCGCGAGGTGGGTGCGGAGGCAGGCGTAGCTTTCAGTGCCGACGGGGTCGAGCAGGCGGGAATGGGCGTGGCGGTGGGCGACTACAATCTCGATGGCAGGCTGGACTTATTCAAAACGCACTTTTCCGACGACACCAATGTTCTTTATCGCAACGACGGTGGCGGGAACTTCTCCGATGTAACCATTCCAGCGGGCCTTGGAGTGGAGACGCGCTATACCTGCTGGGGTGCGGGCTTTGCTGACTTTAACAACAACGGCTGGCCCGACATAGCGGTGGTTACAGGCTCGGTCTACCCTGAGGTCGAGGCGCACTTCCCTGAGTATCCTCTGAAGACGCCGCGCCTTCTTTTGCGCAACCTTGGCGGCGGCCGGTTTGAAGAGCTGATGGAAGAGGCTGGGCCAGGCATCGCCGCGGCCCATTGCAGCCGCGGCTGCGCCTTTGGGGATTTCGATAACGACGGCGACCTCGATCTGGTTGTCGTCAACCTGAATGAGCCCCCGTCTCTGTTACGAAACGATGTGAGCGGCGGAGGGAACTGGCTTAAGGTCTCGCTTATCGGGATCCAGTCGAATCGAAGTGCGATCGGCTCAACCGTCGTGCTTCGCTATGGCGGCAAGGTTCAAGCGCAGGCTGTGACCGCCCAGTCTTCCTTTTACTCGGTCAACGATCGGCGTTTACACTTCGGTCTCGGCGCAAGCACGCTCGCCGGCATTGAGGTGCATTGGACAAACGGGTTGGTTGAGCATCATGAAGGTGTCGCCGCCAACCAGTTAGTCACAATTCATGAGGGAAAGAGTATCTCCGCTTCCCCGCTGCCCAGGCGCTAAACAAAACGGGAAAAGAGAACGGGCGCCGCCGTTTTGTAGCCGCGGCCCCCCGTGGGCCGGGGTTACGGA
>CAXTPL010000003.1:0-3978 GCA_964246065.1 uncultured Acidobacteriaceae bacterium | reverse complement strand
GTTGGCACGTGTTCACTCAGGTTAAAAGTTGAACTTGGCTCCGAGCTGCAATCTTCGGCCATCGTACACGGAGGTGAGTTGCCCGAAGTTCGGGTCGGTAGCCCCGGCGTCGATCCCATTGAACTGGGTGTGGTTGAAGGTGTTGAACGACTCGAAGCGCAACTGCAGCGTGGGCCCTTCAGGTTTGAACTCTATGCTCTTGAACAGAGACATATTGAAGTTGAACTGTCCCGGGAGAATGACCGCATCTTTGCCCGCGCTCCCGAAGCCCTGGTTGTTATTGGTAGGGTCGACCCAAGGCGCTACCGGACTTGCAAACGCGTTCGGGTTGACCCACTGCAGGTTTGCCTTGGAATAGTGAACCTTGCCTACCAGGTTCGGGCGGTTTGTCGTGCCGCCGCCAAGACCCAGAGTGTCCGGCCCGTTGTAGGTAATGTACTGCGGAGTACCTGTCTCGGCGACGGCTATCCCTGAGTAGGACCACCCTCCCAAAGTAGTGCGCTCGAACGCATTGCTGCTATGCGTAAAGAAGGGCAAATTGTAGATGTAGTTCGCGTTGAAGTTATGCCGGCGGTCCAATGCTCCCGAGCCTCGGTCGTAGGCGGCATTGAACGGATCGGATAGACCGTTCAGGTCGTAGCTGACTTCGTCAATCTCGTGCGAGTAAGTGTAAGCAAGCCCTAGGGTAAGCCCGCGGCGCGCTTCAATCCGTAAGCCTGCCTGCAGCGAGTTATAGCTGAAGTTTGTCGTTGTTTCTTCCTGATTGATACCGCTGTATCCGAGGTACTGCCGATAGCTGTTCGCGTTGAGGCTGCCGTTTGCGACGCCCTGCCGATCATAGTACATATTGTTCGGCGCAGCTGCGTTTGTGGCGGTAAGTGGCAGCGTGTTGATCTGGCGGGCGGCACTCTGGTGCCATCCGGGGGAGCCCGCGTACTGCAGCACGGCCACCATGGAAGCTGCGACCTGGCGCTGCATGCCAAAGCTGAACATGGCAGTCCCTGGATTGGGATAATAGTAGGACAGGTTGGTTAGTGTGGAAGGGAAGCTCTGGTTGGTGGTGGCGCCGGTGTTCGCACTCGTATGCGGGTCGGAAAAGTACACGTTGTTGGCTGAGGGCTGGTAGGCGAATGGCGGATTCAGCGCGGCGTTGTACACGTCGTTGCCTTGTACCCGCTCGAAGAACATACCAAAGCCGCCGCGCACAACGGTTTTGCCGTCGCCGTTTACATCATAGGCAAAGCCTACGCGAGGTTGCACTGTCTTGTAGTCGTTCTGCACCACGCCGCGAGGAAAACCGTTGATTCCGGCTTCACGAATACCGTTCAAGTAAAATGGCGTCCCGTTGAAGGTGGTAAGGGATGCGGGATTCAGCGTGCCATCGGCGTTGAGAGGGCTACCGAGCGAGCTGTTGTAGTTGGCTGGATTAAAGTTCCCGAACTGGTTGTACCGCTCGTAAGCGTGCGGCATGCCGTCAAACCGGAGGCCAAGGTTCAGCGTCAGCTGGGGGAGGATATGCCAGTTGTCGTTGAAGTAGAAGCCGTAGTTATTGTTGACCCAGTGCTTGCCGGCCAGGTAGTTCAGCTGCGTATAGCTTGCGGCGTCGCCCAGCACGAAGTTTATATAGGAGTCCCGGAAAACGTGCTCGGCGAAAAAGTAGCGGTACCTTGCGTGTTGGCCTGCAGTTGCTGGTTCTTGGGGTCGTGCAGCCAGTTGAAGCCAAACTTCAATTGATGCCGGCCCTTGGTCCAGGAAAGGTCATCCCGGGTCTCGTAACCTTCATACGAGTTTTTCCAGGGAAAGTAGCTCGAGCTCCAGTTAGTTCCGTAGGGTGCGCCAAGATCGATCTCGGGCAAGCGTGCCGCCACATTATTCTGCGTCGGGAAGAAGCTTGTGGCCGACCACCCGGATGGCTGTACAAACGACCCACCAGGACCGGCGACTGGACTTAGATGGATCGTGTTGCCGCTGTATAGAAACGCGGTCTCATTGAGCAGCGTCGGAGAGAGTGTCTGAGTAAGCTTGATGGTGGACGACCAGGATGGATTCTGCATGGCCGTACCGACGGTAGGATAGCTGCTGTCGCCCCAGAGCGGGGGATAGTAGGTTTGCGTCGTATTGTCGTGCAGGTAGTGCCCCATCAGCTGCAGTTTCGCATTGATGCGGTGGTCGATGCGGACCACATCTTCATGCACGTCGGTGGTCTGCGGGATGGACGAGATGTACTGGCTGGTGCCGTAGTTAGGCTTGGGGAAAGTACCTGCGTTAAGCTCCAGAACAGCATTCTGATCAAAAAGGTTGGACGGGATAACGACCTGACGAGCGTTGCCGCCGGCCGGGTTGAAGGGTTTTCCGGGGACAAGTCCGTCAGCCGCGTAGAGCCCGAGTTTGACCGGATCGGTGGTCTGCGGGACTATCGGAACAGTTCCATTTGCCGGCGTTGTGTAGGTAAGGTTCTGCCCTACGACAGCGAAGTTGCTGGCCGCAATCGTGTTCGCGATCGCGGGGTTGCTGCCCTGGATCAAGCGCCGCCATTCTTCATTCACAAAGAAAAAGGTGCGGTCTTTTGCCTTGTTGTAAAGGCCTGGGATCCAGACGGGACCGCCAATGTTGCCGCCCGGCTCATTCAGCCGAAACTCAGGCCTCTTCTCCCCTGCGCGATTGGAGAAGTAGTTGTTGGCGTCGTACGCCTCATTGCGATTGAACTCCCAGATCCCGCCGTGGAAGTCGCGAGTGCCGCTCTTGAGGACCATCAGGATCGTGCCACCCGAACCGATCCCATAGTCGGGCCCATCACCGTGCCTGTGATGGTGGCATTCTCCTGTGCCAGTGCACGAGGCGCCAGCAGCAGCCCCGTCATCAGCATTGTCGCGAATAGAACTATCGATCGACCCATTCCTGCCCTCCGTAAATGCTGCCTTGACCACCCACACCGAAGACCGTCCTGTACCTGCTGCGGTCGGGCTGTCTAACCCTGGTTTCGGCGCTATTCGGAAACGTTTACTTTCATCGCGCAGCCCGTAGTGCCGAGCTGTGTTTGTGGCCGCGCTGCTTTCTTGGCTGCCCATCTGGTGCAAAGCCGCGTTCCATTACAGCTACGGCTCGAGCCTCGATGAGCAGACGCAGAGCTTATAGGGATCGTATCGATCGATGTCAAGATGCTGTTTTCTTGCGAGTGAAAGGCGGAGAAACGTCGGAGCTTCGAGCGAGATCTTCCAGCCAGTCTCACTCGGTGAGGGGCAAATGGCCGCCCTCGGGCACGCATTGACACACGCTTTAAGCGGAGCGCAAATCAGGCAGGGCGGCAGCAAAGAGCAGCAGCGAATCGCTTGGGAGTACCCCGCTTCAGGCCGTGGTTCGCGCGGCGGGGGAGGAGCCGTGCGAGGCAAACGTGGACACGGCTGCTTTGTGGACACGCGGCCTGCCGTACCCGCTCGCTCCGGCACCTCAGGTGAGCGTGTTGAGAGTCTTACAATCCGAGGCAAATAGGACACGATCATGACAACCGGCCAGCTGCTAACCAGCGCCTCGGCTACCGTGCCCGCCGTTTTACGCCGCACCGACGCTCAGCTACTCCACTGCCCCAGGAAACACCCCGGGCAGCGGCGCCATCTGCTTCTTCCGTAGCTCCGGCTGCGGTAGCGGCTTCCGCGGCAGCATCTCCTCCCGCATCGCCGTGTTGTAAACAAAGATCGCCTCAACCGTCGCTGCCTGCTTCAGGTCCGCCGGCTGCAGGTGTTCGACAGTATCCATATCCGAGTGGTGGGTGCGTGTCTCATAATCCAGCTCATCCTGGATGAACTGGAACCCGGGGATGCCCACCGCGTCGAACGACAGGTGGTCCGTTCCGCCGGTATCCTGCGTCGTGATCGCGGTTACCCCAAGGTCGCGCAGCGGCGCAATCCACTGGCGAAAGATCGGCCCGGCCCCCAGGTTTCCCTGCAGATACACTCCACGAATCTTTCCCGACCCGTTATC
>CAXTPL010000002.1:50450-53079 GCA_964246065.1 uncultured Acidobacteriaceae bacterium | reverse complement strand
TCCCCAGCCCACCAGTTTGCCATCGCGCAGCACGCCCCGCGCAGGCCGCTGCGCCCAACCAAACCGCGCCGCGCCGCGCGCGTAGCATGCGCGCAGGTGCTTGCTCGACCAAGGGCGACCCTCGGGCCGATGCTCTTCGTCATCGCGCTCGGCATAGTTGCGCAGGCGAAAGGCAAGCGGGTCCTGCCCGCAGGCGTGTGCCATCTCGTCCATTGCCGATTCAAGCGCGAACATGCCCGAGGACTCGCCCGGCGCGCGCATAAAGCAGGGAGTTGCGAGGTTGGTTGGCGCAACCCGGTGCGAGATCACCGCGTGCGGCGTGGCGTACAGGTTGCGCGAGGTCATGCCGGCTGGTTCGACAAAGTGCGCTACCGGCGACGTTTCCGACAAGGTATGGTGCTCGACCGAGCGAAGCGCCCCGTCCAACCCGGCGGCAAGCACCAGCCGCTGCTGCGTGCGCGGCCGATGCCCGGTCGAGGTAAACATCTGCTGCCGCGAGAGCACCAGCTTCACGGGCCTGCCGATCCTCCGCGCCGCCTGCGCTGCCAGCGCCACATGCTGCCACAAAAAGCCCTTTGACCCGAACGCACCCCCTACAAACGGGGCGATCACGGTGACCTTTTCGGGCGCTATTCCGAGCATGTGCGCCACGATCTTGCCCGAGCCCTGCACCCAGCGGGTGCTGTCGTGGAGCAGGAGCCGGTCGTCCTCCCAGGCCGCGACGCAGGCAGACGGCTCAATCGGGTTGTGGTGCACGACTGGCGTCTCCCAGAGCGACTCGAGCCGATGCACGGAGCTGGCCGGGAGCGTGCCGCGCTTGCTTTGCAGCTTTTCCTTGTCGTTGGTGGCGAAGTGGTCAGGCAGATAGGTCCCCCGGGCATCAGCCCGCAGGGCGAGCATGGCCGCTTCAACTTGCGGCTCGCAGCATACCCGCACCCGCGAGGCGGCGGCCTGCGCCTGGACCAGAGACTCCGCCAGCACAAGCGCCACGTGCTGGCCCGCATAGTAAATGGCGGCGTCAGAAAGCGGCGCGCGCCGCTCGGCAGGGAAGTCAGCCGTGAACGAGGCGGGAGGGGCGTAGAGCACCGGGAGGTTGGCACAGGTAAACACCGCGAGCATCCCGGGCGCCCGCTCCGCCTCCGCAGAGTCGATGCTTTCGACTGTGCCGCGCGCGACAGCGGACTGCACAAGCACGGCGTGGCAAACGCCGGGCAGGGTGACGTCGCCTGCATACTGGGCCCGCCCGGCGAGCTTTTCGCGGCCGTCGGTACGTTGTCTCGGCTCTCCGACCATGATGGCTGAGATGCTGCCGCGCGCCGCGAGTCAGGGCGTTTGCAGGGCGGCCGATTGCCCTGCCACGGAGTCGCGCTATGGTATCCTTCGGTCATACACTTAGGAAGTGGATTGACTCGAATCAAGCAATAGGAGTAACGCACACACGTGCTGGCACCTGCGAAAAAGACAGACCTTATCTCACGCTTTCGGACCCATGAGAGCGATACCGGCAGCCCCGAAGTGCAGATCGCGATTTTGAGCGAGCGCATCGGCGAGCTCACCGAGCATTTCAAGAGCCACGCCAAGGATCATGCCTCGCGCCGCGGCCTTCTGATGCTTGTCTCCAAGCGCCGCCGTCTTCTGGACTACCTGAAGACCACTGACACCGACCGCTACCGCGAAGTCATCGGCAAGCTCGGCATCCGCAAGTAAGCGGAGGAACGGGTTACTTGCCTTCCCCCCGCGCACGCCACAGGCGACCGGACAGAACCCACAAACAGGGCGGCCACATTGGGTGCCCGCCTTGTTTGCGCATCGCACCTGCGCGCCCTGCGCCACCCCATCCCCAGCAACGGAACCTATGCTCCGGCGGCCTGTCCGGCCTGCCGTCGCAGCCGCCGTTCGTCTCCTGAACCAGCCCTGAAATGAGGAACGTATGAAACAGGAAGTCAAAGTAGAGCTTGCCGGCGGCAAGCAGCTGACTTTTGAGACCGGCCGCATGGCCAAGCAGGCGCCAGGCGCCGCGCTCGTCACCCTGGGTGACAGCGTTGTTCTCGCAACCGCAGTCGCTTCTCCCGAGCCTAAAGAAGGCATCGACTTTTTCCCGCTGACCGTGGACTACCGCGAATACGCCTATGCCGGCGGCCGCATCCCCGGGGGCTTTATCAAACGCGAAGGCCGGCCCTCCGAGAAGGAAGTCCTGACCTCCCGCCAGATTGATCGTCCCATCCGCCCCTTGTTTCCGGAGACCTTCCGCAACGAGACCCAGGTCATCGCGCTCGTCTTCTCTGCCGACAAGGAAAATGACCCGGACATCGTCGGCATCAATGCTGCCTCGGCCGCGCTGGCGCTTTCGGACATCCCCTTCAACGGCCCGGTAGGCGCTGTGCGCGTCGGCTACGTCGGCACGGACTACGTCATTAACCCGACCTATGCCGAGCGCAAGGAGAGCACGCTCAACATCACCGTCGTCGGCACCGCGGACGGCATCGTGATGATCGAGTCCGGCGCCAAGGGCGTAACGGAGGAGATCGTGCTGGGCGCGATTGACTTTGCGCACACCGAGATCAAGAAGATCGTTGCGGCCATCAACGACCTCGTCTCAAAGGCAGGCAAAACCAAGCGGACCGTTTCT
>CAXTPL010000002.1:41596-50440 GCA_964246065.1 uncultured Acidobacteriaceae bacterium | reverse complement strand
AGCATGACGAGGCGTACTACGACGCACTGGTGACCAAGGTTGGCGACCGGCTCAAGGACGCGCTCGACACCCACGCGCATGCCAAGACCGAAAGCTACTCGCTGGTCAAGCAGATCAAGGACGAGCTTGCGGCCGAGGTCAAGACTTTGCCCGAAGGCGAGCAGGCCGCGGCCAAAAAGAAGCTCGGCAAGTATTACGAACTGCTGCGCGAAAACATCTTCCGTCAGCAGGTCACCAAGGACCGCATCCGGCCCGACCGCCGTGCCTTCGACCAGATTCGGCCGATCTCGATCGAGACCTCTGTCCTGCCGCGCACCCACGGCTCCGCCTTGTTTACCCGCGGCGAGACCCAGGCGCTGGTCACCGTCACGCTCGGCACGGGCGATGACGCGCAGCGGCTTGAGTCCTTTGAGGGCGAGCAGAAGAAGCGCTTCATGCTCCACTACAACTTCCCGCCATTCTCCGTCGGCGAGACCGGCCGCATGACCGGCGTCGGCCGTCGCGAGATCGGCCACGGCGCGCTGGCCGAGCGGGCGATCGCAGCCGTGCTTCCGAGCGAAGACGAGTCGCCCTACGCCTACCGCATCGTCTCCGACATCCTGGAGTCGAACGGCTCCTCCTCCATGGCTTCTGTCTGCGGCGCTTCTCTGGCCCTGATGGACGCAGGCATCAAGCTCAAGGGCGCTGTGGCGGGCACCGCCAGGGGCCTGGTCAAGGAAGGCGACGACTACGCCATCCTGACCGAGATTGCCGGCGCTGAGGACCATTACGGCGACATGGACTTCAAGGTCGCCGGGACCCGTGAAGGCATCACCGCCCTGCAGATGGACATCAAGATCGGCGGCATCACCTCCGGCATCATGCGCGAGGCGATGGAGCAGGCCCGTCGCGGACGGCTCTTCCTGCTCGACACGATGGATGCAGCCTTGGCCTCTGCGCGCGAGATCAAGAGCAAGCACGCGCCGCAGATCCGCACCCTGCAGATCCCGACCGACAAGATTCGCGACCTGATCGGACCGGGCGGGAAGATGATCCGCTCAATCATTGAAGCGACCCAGGTGAAGATCGATGTGGACGACACGGGCCGCGTCAACGTTGCATCGTCCGACGCGGACGGCCTGCAGCGCGCCCTGGAAATGATCTCGAACCTTACCGCTGTGCCCGAGATCGGCAAAACCTACCTCGGCAAGGTCGTTCGCCTGGCAGAGTTCGGTGCTTTCGTCGAGATCTTCCCGGGCACCGACGGCCTGCTCCACGTCTCCGAGATCGCAGAGCACCGCGTCAAGGAGGTGAAGGACGAGCTGAAGGAAGGCGACCAGGTCATGGTCAAGGTCCTCAGCATGGAGGGCAATCGGATCAAGCTTTCCCGCAAGGCTCTGCTCAAGGAGCAGCGTGAAAAGCTAGGCCTGCCCCTGCCTCCGCAAGAGGGATCGTCCTCCGGCCGCGGTGAGCGTCCGGAACGCGGAGATCGGCCAGAACGATCTGACCGGCCAGAACGCGGCGACCGCGGACCCCGCGCCGAGCGCCCTGAGCACGCCCCGCATGCTATGCAGCCGCCAGAGCGGCAGCCCAGCTCCAACGCCAGCACCATCACCATCGAAGGCGGTGAGGACTTTGACGCCGAGTTCGACGGAACCGATGAAGGAGAAGAGGGCGATGAGCCGAACTTCAACGTAGCGGTTCCCGCGGGCGGTGCACCCGCCGGGGCGCCGGCGAACGACCAGCAGCGGCGTCGCCGTCGCGGCCGCATGGGTGGCGGCGGACGAGGTCCGGGTTCGGGCGGCGGATCTCGCTAAGCTCTCACCGGTCCGAAGCAGTCGTGTACCATCAGCAGGCTGAGGCCCTCACGGGTTTCAGCCTGTTTTCTCTTTGACGAAGAACACCTGCCGCGGAAGGGATGCATGGTGACCAGGCGCTCTGCAATCGGCATCCTGATTGCGCTCTCTTGTGTGTGGGGTAGTAGCTGGATCGCCAACAGCATGATGGCAGAGGTAGCAGCCCCGATGCAGCTCGGTCTGCTGCGCTACTCCTTCGGCTTCCTGGCGCTGGCTCTTGCCTGCGGCGTGCAGATGCTGCTCCGGCGCCTGGGCTTGGCGAAGCCTGGCCCGGCTCGCGCGCTTCCGGCCGGCAGTGCGCCTTTGGCGAACAACAACGCCGCACCGCGCTTTGCTATTCTGCAAGCCCTCGATGGACCAGACGCTGGGCGCATCCGCCTCTACGGCGTCAACCTGCTGCTCGGCTGCACCATGTTCGCGCTGCCAGACCTGCTGCTCATCGCGGCCGCTCAGCACGGTGCCGGCGCCTTTGCTCCCCTGGTCTACGCAGGTCTGCCCCTGGCGCTGATTCTCGCGGTCGGTGAGTTGCGCGTACCCGCAATTGTCGGCATCGGCGCGATGTTTGTTCTGCTGAATGGCTCACTGAGTCTCGGGCCCGCGAAGCTTTTCTGGGCGCTTGCCATCGTGGCGGCGGTTGCCCTGCAGGGGTGGTCGCTGCTGCATGCCAGGCGCCATCTCCCGGCTGTCGCTTCCATGCGGGGATGCATGTTGCAGCTGATGACGGCGGCTTTGGTTCTCAACCTGGCACTCGCGCTCCTGCCGCAACACGGTGGTGCGCATCAGCCGCTGCGCAGCTGGCCTTCGGCCCCTGTGGCAGGCCTGGCTACGCTCGCGGTTCTCGGCACAGCGCTCGCCTACCCGCTCTACTACCACCTGCTCGCACGGCTGGAGCCGGCGCAGCTCGCCACCTCCACCTGGCTGCAGACTCTGGTTGCCATCGCTGAAAGCGCTCTGTTGCTCCACCAGCGGCCGCCATGGTCGATGAGCGTGGCCGCTGCCGTCCTGGTGGTGTGTTCAGCCATGCTTGTATTGCCTGCCAGCCAAGCTTCCGAGATTCCGCTTGAACTATCCGTGCGCTGAGCCGCCAAAGCAGGAGACCGTTCCAGCCGCTTAGCTTCGCCGCTCGCTCAGTTGTTTGCGGACCAGCACCAGTTGACCCAGGTGGTAACTCGTATGGTCGATGGCGAGCAGCACCTCGCGCAAAATAGTCTGGCCGTCGCCCCATGGAATCCGCGCGAGGAGATCGACCTGCGGGTCATCCACCAACGCCTCAAAAGCTGCCAGGTTGGACAAAAGCTGATCGGCGCTCTGCTGCCAGGCCTTGGCGTTTGGGGGCGCCTCACCGCCAGGCCAATAGTCTTGCGGCCAATCCGGGGCGACATAGTCCGGATCGGTGCAGAAGTCGAGCAGGTCACGAAGGGTAAAGCGCATGTGCTCAAGCAGCTGCCAGGGTGTGTGCGGCGCACCCGGCGGACGCATGCTATAGTGCACTGCCTCAACCGAGGCGATTGCGGTGCGCGGGTCCAGGTGGGCGCCGCCGCCACGTAAACAGGCGCGCAGCTGTGTGCGGAGAAGGGGATTTCGATCGGAGGGAACAGACTCGGGCATCAACGCTCCTCCTCAAGTGGGACTGCCCCGATGCCCGGCGGCAACGCTTTCCCGGCCTCCGCTCTCCCTGCCAGGTAAGCCATGCTTCGGGCGATCAGGCCTCGACTGCCATTGCTTCACGCTTGTCCGCGAAGACGTTGCCCATGCGCCGTACCTGCGCACCTACCCCGCGCAGCTTCTCTTCGATGTGCTCGTAGCCGCGGTCCATATGGTACACGCGGTCAAGGATCGTTTCGCCGTCGGCTACCAGCGCCGCCAGCACCAGCGAGGCTGAGGCGCGCAGGTCTGAGCACATCACCGCGGCGGCCGAAAGTTGAGTCCTGCCCGTGATGATCGCGGTCCGTCCGTCGAGCTTGATATTGGCGCCCATCCGGATCAGCTCCGACACATGCATAAAGCGGTTTTCAAAGATATTTTCCGTGATCACGGACGTACCCGCAGCCTGCGTGGCAAGCGCCATGTACTGCGCCTGCATATCGGTCGGGAAGCCGGGATACTCCTGCGTACCCATATCCGCCGCGTGCAGGTTGCCCTCGGAGCGGACCCGCAGGGCATCCTTGCCCAGCACCTCGATGCGCGCACCTGCTTCTTCAAGCTTCGCGATGACCGCTCCCAGATGCGCCGGGTTGCAGTTCTGCACGCACAGGTCGCCGCCGGTGATCGCGCCCGCCACAAGGAACGTCCCGGCCTCGATCCGGCCACGATCGAAGCCAAGCAGCACGCCGGCCAACCGGTCGCCCCCCCCCCCGAGGATGGTCGGCGTACCCGCGCCCTCGATCTTCGCGCCCATACCGATCAGCATCGCGGCCAGGTCTGTCACCTCCGGCTCGCAGGCGCAGTTCTCAAACAGCGTTTCGCCCTCGGCGAGCACAGCTGCCATCAGCAGGTCTTCAGTGCCGGTCACCGTGATCTTGTCAAAGTGGATGTGCGTGCCTTTGAGCCGCTCCGCGCGAGCCTCGATGTAGCCATGCTCGTAGCTGATCTTCGCGCCCATCTTTTCAAGGCCCGCAATGTGCAGGTCGATCGGCCGCCCGCCGATCGCGCAGCCGCCCGGCATGGCCACCCGCGCCAGGCCCGTCCGCGCCACCAGCGGACCCAGCACCAGCGACGACGCCCGCATGGTCTTGACGATCTCGTACTTTGCAACCGGATCGGAGAGAACCGCGCAACTCACCGTCGTCCGATGCTGCGCCCGCCCATATCCAAGCTCAACCTCGGCACCCATTGAGACGAGCAGCCGCCGTTCCGTCTCAATATCCTGCACCTGCGGGATATTTTCCAGCACCACTTCATCAGCAGTAAGAATGGCAGCCGCCATGCAAGGTAGCGCCGAGTTTTTCGCGCCGCTTACGCGAATGGTGCCGAGCAGCGGATTGCCGCCGCGTATGACGAATTTATCCATGGTGAGTGCTGAGGCTCCTGCTCTGTCCTGGGGGAGTTGCCCGAGGGGAGGTTCGATTGCCCCTAGTCTAATATGGGGTGGCCGCAGACGCGCGAAAGAAGGTGACCGGAGAGTACACTGGTGCCCGACATGCGTACCCGCTCGCTCCTTGCTGCTGCCTTCGCGCTCGCCTGCGCCGCCTCTTCTTCAGCCCAATCGCCCGGAAGCCTCACCGTGCAGGCTCCTGCCGGAACCGTGCAGGGGAAATCGCAGGACACGCCAGGCGGGCCGGCACGCGCCTTTCTCGGGGTGCCGTACGCTGCGCCGCCGATCGGCCCTTTGCGCTGGAAGCCGCCCACCGCGCCGGCTCCCTGGAAAGGCACGCTCCAGGCTACCGGCTTCGGCTCGCGCTGCATGCAGCTTGCTCTTTATGACGACATGTACTTTCGCGACCCTGGCACGAGCGAAGACTGCCTGACGCTCAACGTTTGGACCCCAGCGAGCGCGAAGCCGAATGCCGGGCTCCCCGTCATGGTCTGGATCTACGGCGGCGGTTTCATCACCGGGAGTACGTCGGAGTGGCGGCAGGACGGCGCACACCTCTCAACCAAGGGCGTCATCGTCGTCTCCTTCAACTACCGCATGGGCATCTTCGGCTTTTTAACCCATCCTGAGCTTGCAGCCGAGTCGCCCGACCATGCGACAGGGAACTACGGCCTGATGGATGCCGTTGCCGCCTTGCGCTGGGTGCAGGCAAACATCCGCGCTTTTGGCGGCGATCCTGCAAAGGTAACCATCTTTGGCGAGAGCGCAGGCTCGTTTGCGGTGAGCTCGCTGATGGCCTCGCCGCAGGCGCATGGACTGTTCGCGCATGCCATTGGCGAAAGCGGAGGCGCACTGGGCGGGGCCACCTTGCGCTACCTGCCGGCGGCGGAACGCGCAGCAAAGGACGCGGCGTTTGCCAAAGCGGAGCTTCACGCGGACACGCTGGCGGCTCTGCGCGCCCTGCCCGCCGAGCAGCTCCTGGCCGCCAGTGGCAAGCCCGGCGGCCACTTCGGGCCTGACGTCGATGGAGCCTTTCTGCCGGAGTTGCCGGCGGCGATCTTTGCCGCAGGCCGGCAAAATGATGTGCCGCTGCTGGCCGGCTGGAACCATGACGAGGGCGGCAGCGGCAAGGCCGCAACGACCGTGACGCCTACCGGCGGCTCGAGTGCCGCGCCCGCCGCAGACGCCCCCGGCGACCTCGCACGCCTCAAAGACACCGCGCAGAAAGACTTCGGCGACCGTTCAGCCGACTTTCTCAAAGCCTTTCCAGCCGCCACCGATGCCGAGGCGCTCACCCGCCTGCAGCAGTATGCGACGGCACGCTTTATTGCCTTCGGCACCTGGAAGTGGATGGAAGCGCAGACCGCGACAGGCAAGTCCCCGGTCTACCGCTACCGCTTTGACCTGGTGCCACCGCCCGACCCGGCGCGCCCCGGGCGCTTCGGCGCCTTCCACTCGGATGAGATCGAGTATGTGTTCGGCGTTCTCGACTCGCGGAAAGGGATTGCCTGGCGGCCCGAAGACTACGCCATGAGCGAGCAGATGATGACCTGGTGGACCAACTTCGCGAAGACCGGAGACTCGAACGGCAGCGATGCGAGCGCTTCCACCGCCGGGGCGAACAAGCCGTCCGGCACCTTGCCGAGATGGCCCGTGTACAGCCCCGCAACCGGCTCCGCGGTCATGTTTTTGAACCAGCCGACGAGCCAAGTCGAAAAGGATCCGCTCCGCGACGAGTTCCTGTTCCTGCAATCGGTCTGGAAGTAAGCGCCAAGGCAGCGCGGATGGGCACGCTTTGCTGCCAATGAAAGGCAACGATTCAGGCTGGTTAACAAAGCTATTGGCCCCCCCTTTTTCGATTAGTGTTCTCGGCAACCCAGTGGAGGCGGAACGAATTCTCAAAGTCCGTCGAGTTCAACCCCCCTTCCTCAACGTAAACGGAGTCCTGGCAGAATGAATCGAAGAACCCTAATCAAAGCAGGCGTTTGTGCAGCCAGTGCGCCCAATTTACGGCTTAAGAAGCCGAACTTCGCGTTCGGTCAGCATTCCGGCGCTTTTCGCATTCTTAGTCCGGCAGTTGCGACCGCCGCGCAATCCTCATCGCTAACGTTCTACAACAAGTCTCAGAAAGAAACGGCGAACGGGAACGATATACAAGCGATTGCAACCTCGATCGGAACCCTGTTCGGTAACATGAACGAAACGGGGTATAATTCCGCCTTAAGCCAATCGATTGCCGCATCGTCCGCCGAAACATCCAGCGGCTCAATAGTGACAAGCCGATCCGGTGCTGTACTGAATGAACTCTCGAAAGCTCGTTACGAATTAACATCCAGTCAAATGGCGGCGTTCACAAACATATCGGCAGCGCAATGCCAGACTGTCCTAGCCCAAGAAACACAAAGCGGCCTTCTTAATATGGAAGGCCAAATCCAGACGGATTTTCAGAACGCAGCCAACAGCACCGGATACGCTCTCGTAAGTCTCAAACTCAGAACTGAGAAAGCTCATATCCTGCACGTAGACTGCGCTGTTCTCGCAGTTACCTGTGACGTTCTGGCATTTTGGTCTCCGCCCGGCATTAACTTGATTTTCGCCGGCGCCGGTATAGCCTATGGCATCCTTGCCTTGAGCGGACGCTGTTAAACGCGGTTCAACGGGAGAAGGCTCTAGTGGACTTTCTGTCAGCAACCTTCGAGACAGACCTTTCTTGGCGTAAGAGCTTAACGGGAAGTCCGTGGACTTCCCGTCATTTAATCTTGGCTGTCATGTTGAACGTTCTTGACCTCATTGGGCTCGCATCGGTCTTTAAAAAGTATGAAGGAATCGCTGGGTTGAGAGGATACCTGCCCTTATTTACGCTACTACTTCTGTGGGCACTTCTCTACGCTGGTTACTCGATCTGGAGTGTGGCGAAAAATGTTCGCGAGTACCTCACTCGGGCGCGAGAGAGCGAGGCAATGGCTGTAGCACTTCGTTTAAGCTACGCCACGTTCAGGCTCTATCTACTTTTACTCGTCATAGTCTTCGCCCTGACAATTTGCGTCAGCAGTATCCCATTAAGCTAGGCGTGTAATCTTGACTGATCGTCGTTCCCTTTAAAGATTCGTAGCTCGACCAGTTCCTGAGCGAAGCGAAGGATCTGCTTTGGCCCTTCCGTTTTGCAGATCGAGGCATTGAACACAGCAGCGTGCGTCCGGGACCGACATAGTTCCCGCGCAGACCACAGCATGAGCCACCTTCCGCCCGGTCTCAACCTTGACGAAGTCCGGCGGCTGGTTCAATCTTCAGCCAACGTCGGGCCTGCCGGGTCACTGTTGATAAAGCACGAGTAGGCCCGAGTCTTGGAGCGCCGGGCCGGTTCATTTCGGCACATCGGGCCGTTGCATAAACGAGGTTTGGCAAGCGATCAGAAGGGTACATGGCAGATACCGCAAAGATGATTGAGCAGGCATACTCCGCGTTTAACAGGAGGGACATCGACGGCGCACTTGCGCTTATGACCGAAGACGTCAGCTGGCCCAAGGCCTCCGAGGGCGGGAAAATCGTAGGAAAAGAAGAGATCCGCGCCTATTGGACGCGGCAATGGAGTGAGTTCGACCCCCATGTCGCGCCGCTTGCCATTACCGAGGAAGACGGAGGCAAGCAGCGCGTCAGGGTGCTCCAGCTCGTGAAAAGTCACGGAGGCGATATTCTTTCCGACACCGAGGTCCTGCACATCTTTACCTTGAACGGCGGCTTGATCGCAGCCATGGAACTGGGGGACGAGGCCAACAGCGAGGATGGTCGGTCTCCCGCCTTCGCACGTCGGGCCTGACGGGTGGCTGTTGATAAAGCACGAGCGGGCCCGAGTCTTCGAGCGCCGGGGGCGTTCCACGCGTCCAACAGGTGGGGCGGCCGGCAAGCCGCACGTCAGGCGGGTCGAGTGACACATATCGTGGAGCATCCCATCCAAAATCGCTCTGCTTCACAAGA
>CAXTPL010000002.1:24690-41586 GCA_964246065.1 uncultured Acidobacteriaceae bacterium | reverse complement strand
GCGTGTCACCCGGAAGGCCCGCATGACGGCCCGCCTGGCAGCGCGTCGGATGATCGGCAGCCGAGCTATGCCGGGCTGTTCCGCTGCATAGGGCCGCTGTGCGAAGACACGTGCTGCGCCGGCTGGGATATTCCCGTCGATAAGATCACGTTCGAGGCGTATCGACGCTTTCCGCCGGAAGCTCTTGGAGCCTTGGTCGCGCGGTATGTCTCAGAGAGGCCGGGTCCGCGTCCGGATGCCCTGTACGCCCTCATCGAGCGTAGAGAGGATGGGACATGCCCCTTCTTCGGGCCAGATCGCCTGTGTGGCATCCAGAAGGAGTATGGGGCGGGATTGTTGAGCTCAACCTGCTCCACCTATCCGCGTTCTCTCGCGGCCGTAAACGGAAGAATGGAAGGCTCGCTTAGCCTTTCGTGCCCGGAGGCCGCCCGCCAGATTCTGCTGGACGAGGGTTCGACAGAACGATCGGCCGATCTTCTCGCGGGGGACTTCCGGAAGGACAACGTCTTTGAAGTAAGGCCACGCGCTGGGTTGGAGGGTTGGCTCCTCCCGGTTCGTACGCTGCTCGCAAGCCTGATCCGCGACAGGTCGCGTCCCGTATGGCAAAGGCTGGTGCTGATCGCCTCATTTTGCAGTCATCTCGATGCTTTGGTCGGCGTGGACTCTGCCAGTCCGGAGCAGCTCATCCGGGATTATGAAACGACGCTTGGGCTGGGGGCGTCTGCGGAGCTGAACCAGCTCCCACCGAACGTCGCAACGCGCCTGCAGCTCGCGATCGCGCTGAGCGATGAGCGATGCCGGGATCGTGACTGCGGAAAGCGATTCCGTATGCTGTTCTGGGACTTTGTTGAAGGGATCGGGTCCTCAGCGGGAGAAGGGCCGGAGACGGATGTAGTCCGCTTCGAACAGGCAAACCGGCACTGCCTGGAACCCTTGCTGGAACGCCTTCCTTTTTTGCTGGAAAACTACTTGCTCAACTACCTGTATCAGCATGTTTTTCCGTTCGGGCTTGCAGGGAGTGACCGCTTTTTCGAGCGGTCCATGCACGATGAGGCTTTGCTGCTGGTGGCACAACTCTCCTGGCTCATGACGTTGCTGACAGGAGTAGCGGGCAAGTACGGGAGTGACTTTTCAGAGACCCATCTCATCACAGCCGTCCAGTCCTTTACACGAGCCGTCGAGCATGTGCCAAGGGTTCGGGAAGACGCGCTGACTTTTGTCCAGGCGAGGGGTTTGGGAACCCTGCCCGGGCTTTGCGAGCTGTTGAGAACTTAATCACGCGCCGGCGGCGAGTCGGTGAGGAAACGTCGCCAGCGAAGAAGCGGAACCTGGAGATACGTTCTACAGGTCCATCTTGGAGTCTTCAATCGCCCGGCGCACGTTGCCGTCCGACCTGGCGAGCCGCCGCACGGCCTCCTGCTTGTCTACCCCGGCCTTGAGCATCACCAGCGCGATCGGCACGCTGCGCCCTGCGGACTTGATCACGCTGACCGCCTCGTCGCGCGCCACGCCGCAGGCCTTCATCAGGATGCTGATGCCGCGCTCGACCAGCTTCGAGTTCTGCATGTGCACATGCACCATCAGGTTCTCGTACACGTAGCCGAGCCGGGTCATCGCGCCGGTGGTGATCATGTTGGTGATCATCTTTTGCGCGGTAGCGGCCTTCATCCGGGTTGAGCCCGAGATGACCTCCGGCCCCACATCGGCCACGATCACAATGTCTGCCGCGTTGGCGATGGGCGAGCCCTGGTTGCAGGTGATGCAGGCCGTTTTGGCACCCTGGGTGCGCGCATACGCCACCGCGGCCACCACGTAGGGCGTACGCCCGCTCGCTGACAAGCCGATCACCACATCTTTCCGCGAAGGGCGGCGCCGCGCTATGTCGCGCTGCCCCAGCTCTTCTGAGTCTTCATTGACCTCAACCGGAGAAGCAAGGGCCTTGGGGCCGCCGGCCATAATGTATTGGATCGAGTGCGGATCGTTGGAGAAGTAGGGAGGACACTCGCATGAGTCAAGCGCCGCGATGCGCCCGCTTGAGCCTGCGCCGATATAAATTAGCCGGCCCCCGTCACGGAGCGAACGCGCGACCGCATCGATGACCAGCGCAATCTCAGGCAGCGCCTTTTTTACCGCGGCGGCTACCTTCGCATCCTCGTGGTTGATGATGCGTGCTATCTCCAGCGCGGATTTGGTGTCAAAGCCTTGTGAGGCATCGTTGGAGCTCTCGGTGGTGAGCTCATGCATGGGCAGCGGAGAGAAGCCGTTGGCTTCTCCGTGGATCTCGGCCGGGGTAGGAGAGCTGATCGTCGCCATAGAGGAGTGTGTCCTGTCCACCGCTGATTGTAGACCCAGATTCGCACCTTTGGCTCGCCCGCAGCTGGCAACCAACGTTACTTTTTGGTTACCAATTCCCAAACGAGATCATGGAAGCTCGGCCTGACCTCCTGGATCCGCTTGTTCTCCCTCGTCGGCCAGGTCCTATTGGTAAGCAGGACCACGGCTAGATCCATCTTCGGATCGATCCACAGCGAGGTGCCGGTGTACCCCAGGTGCCCGAACGAGGCGCGATCGAACGAACTCCCGGAAGAGGACGGCGCTTCCGGCATATCCCACCCGAGGGCCCGTGCGCTCCCTGGCACCAAGCCGGCCGGCATCGTAAACAGCTCGACGACAGCCCGCGTGAACAGACCCGCTTGCTGCTTTGGCGACGCCCGCAAGGATCCCAGCATCGCCTCGGCCAACCGAAGCGCATCGCCGACCGGGGCAAACAAGCCTGCATGGCCGGCACAGCCGCCCAGCACCCAGCAGTTTTCGTCGTGCACCTCGCCCTGCACGATCCGCCGGCGGAACAGTTCGTCTAGCTCGGTCGGCGGTATTGAAGCCCGGCTGCCCCGGGGCGGATGGTACCCGGTGGCACCCATGCCGAGCGGCGCGAAGATCTCCCGCGCGCAAAAACGGTCGAGCGGCTCGCCGGCCGCCACCTCGAGAGCTTTGCCCAGCAGGATAAAGCCGATATCGGAGTATTCGGTGCGTGTGCCCGGGGCAGCCACGAGCGGCATCTGGAGACAGGCTCGCAGCAAACCTGCAGCATCCCTGTGGTCCATAAAGAGTGGCGCATACCCGGGCAGGCCTGAGGCGTGCGCCAGCAGCATCCGCACCGTCACCCGGTGCCTGCCCGCACCGCGCTCCCCGGCTATGACAAAGCCGGGCAGGAGATCCCCGAGCGCCGCATCGAGGTCGAGCGCCCCGCGCTGCACCAGCAGCATCGCGGCCGCTGTGGTTGCGGCCACCTTGGAAACGCTGGCCAGATCGTAGGCTGTTCCCGGGTGGATCGCCGGGCTCGATGCCTCATAGGTCTGGCGACCCGCCGCGGCTACGCAAAGCACTGCGCCGCGATGGGAGATCCCCCAGGCTGCCCCGGGAAACGCACCCTGCGCGATGGCATGCTCGATCAAGGTTTGCAATGGCTGCCAGTGGTCCTGCTCCATCTACCCTCCCTTCGGCCTGCGTGCGTGTGCCTCCCATAGTAGCGCCGGTGCCCCCACCCCCTTTTTGCGGGGACGCAGGCTCGTCTATGATGTGTTTCGGTGAGTCTGGGCAAGCGAACAACAACCGGACCTCCGTTGCGTCTACACCGATAGACACACAGACCGGGAAGCGGGAGCAGCCACATGAAAAGAACGAAGCGAACCAGGGGCAGTGGCATGAGTTTGCGCGCGGCAGTCGCCGCACTCGCGCTCGTTGCTGCTCCGGCGATGCATGGACAGGCGACGCCCGCTCCGGCAAACGGGACTGCTCCGGTACCTACCGGAGAGGGCGCCACGGTAGTTCCATCCGCCGGGCCGGCCACACCCGACCCGGGCACGCCTGGATCGGCCTCGGGGAACCCGGTCATGATCGACCCGGCCACGACCAGCCGGGCTATGTCCAGCCCGGCCACGACAAACCCGGCCACGCCAAACCCGGCCACGCCTGGCCAAGGCTCCCCCGGGCTGGTCGCGTCGTCGGCGTCGGCGACGGCACTCGGCGGCATTGAGGTGCCTGCCGGCACCAAGGTACTGCTGGCCCTCCGTTCCGGAGTCAATACCAAGAGCGCCCAGCCGGGCGACGGCGTGTACCTTTCCTCGACGTTTCCGGTCCTGGTCGGTTCCCAGGTGGTCATCCCTGCTGGGGTGTACGTGCAAGGCATTATCGACCGGGTGCAGCGTGCCGGCCGCGTAAAGGGACGCGCCGAGGTAGGCATGCACTTCACCACCATGATCTTCCCGAATGGAAGTGTGGTTACCATCCCCGGCGTTCTCGATAGCGTGCCGGGCAGCGGCGACTCGAAGGTCAAGAACAACGAGGGCGACGTGCAGCAGGCGGGCTCGAAGGGCAAGGACGCCGGCACCATCGCCCGCGGCGCGGAGACGGGCGCGGGTGTGGGCGCCATTGGCGGCGCAATCGGCGGCAACCCCATTGGGGGCGCCATGTACGGCGCTCTCGCCGGCGGCGCGGCCGGGCTTATCTACACTCTGCTCACACGCGGCAACGATCTGAACCTCGAGCAAGGGCAGACAGTTGAGATGGTGCTGCAGCGGCCACTTACCCTGTTGCCGGCCAACCTTGCCCCGGGAGCGGGTGCTGCTGCCGGGCTGATACCCAGCGCGCAACAACCGATGAAAAAGCCCGCGCGGCAGAATGTCCTTTGCCCCATGGGCGGACTGGGCTGCTCATGAGCGAACAGCCCTTGGCCGCCGGCACTGCGGAAACGGGGTCATCGGGTGAGGAGTACGCCCGATCCGCTGCCGTGCCCGACCTGGCCCGCCGCCGTCCTCCATTTCCCTCTGCGAATAGCACGCCCGGTCCACTCCGCCAGTGGATGCGCGACCTGGTCGTTTCCGTGGTCGCCTCCATGCTGATCATCACCTGCCTGTACCAGCCCGTGCGCGTGGAAGGCACCAGCATGCAGCCGCGACTGCATGACCAGGACCGGCTCTTCATCAACAAGTTTGTGTATCACTTTGAAAGCATCTCGCGCGGCGACGTTGTCGTCTTCCATTACCCGCGCGACCCTGCAAAAAGCTATATCAAGCGCGTCATCGCGCTTCCCGGCGATGACCTCCGTGTCGAAGACGGGCAGGTTTTTGTCAACGGTCATCACCTGAGCGAAAGCTATGTCGCGCCGCGCTACCTCGACGAGCGCTCGGTGCCCGACCAGGTGATCCCGCCCCACCAGTATTGGGTGATGGGCGACCACCGCAGCATCTCGAGCGATAGCCGCGACTTTGGCCCCGTGCCCCGCGAGATGATCTATGGCAAAGCCGCGTTTATTTATTGGCCTGCGGATGGCTTCGGGCTGGTGCGTTAGGTCGGGGATGTCGCCGTCGACGGGCACTCGCCGCGGCTCGGCAGAGTAGCCGCTGCAAGCGCGCGAAAGCCCCCCCTGCCATCCCTCCGCGCTGCGCCGGAGATTACGCGCCGAGATGCACCAGTTGCTCTGCCTGCGCGCGTGTGCCGAGAATGGAAACCCGCGGCACCGCACCGCGCGCCATGGCAACCTCGTCGCAGCGGTACAGCCGAGGGCAGCTCTGGCAGTCTTTATAGATCTTGTCCGGGAGCATGGCGCGTTCGGTTACAACGGCAAAGCCATGGCGGCTGAAGAACTCAGGAATGCGCGTAAACAGGCACACGCAGCCGATCTGGTGTTCTTCGCTCTCCTCAAGCAAAGCTGCCAACAGCTGGCCTGCGACGCCCTGGCCTTGCGCCTCGGGCTTGACGACGATCGAGCGCACCTCGGCCAAGTGCGGTCCGTAAAGGTGGAGCGCGCCGCAGCCAAGGAACCGCCCTGTCTCGCTTTCCGCAATGGTAAAGTCGCGCACGTTTTCGCAGATCTCGGCAAACACGCGCCGCAGCAGCGTGCCGTCGCTTGAAAGCGAATTCACCAGCTCGTAGATGTTGGTCGCGTCCTGCAGGCGCGCCTTACGTACCAGCATGTGCAGGTTCCTCTTGCGGCTCAAAGACAACCTCGCCATAGAGCGCGACGAGCGCGTCTACACGGACCTTTGTGGCGGCAAGCGCCTCGGCGACGCGTGAGCGTGCAGTGCCGCCGATCACGTCGTGGCAGTCGAGCGTAGCTTCAAGCGTGATCGCCGCGTACACATCCGGGCCAAACTCGGGCGCGATGTTTTGTAACTGTTCAAGTGACAGATCGCCCAGCTCGCAGCCTTTCTCAAGCCCCAGCCGCACAGCTGCGCCCACTCGTTCATGCGCGGTCCGAAAGGGGACGCCTTTGTGCACCAGGTAAGTCGCGGCCGCCATGGCGTTGAGGTAGCCCTGCTCGCAGGCTGCGCGCATGCGATCGGTACGAAAGCGCAGGGCGCGCGTAAACTTGGCCAGCAGGTAGACCATGATGTGCGTGGTTGAAGTTGCGGCGAAGACCGGCTCCTGGGTTTCCTGCATGTCTTTGTTGTAGGCCAGCGGCAGGCCTTTGAGCGTGAGCGTTACCGCGTGTGCCGAGCCTGCGATGCGCCCCACTTTTGCGCGGATAAGCTCAGTCAGATCGGGATTTTTCTTTTGGGGCATCGCGCTCGAGCCGGTTGAAAATGCCTCCGGAAGATCGATAAAGCCGAACTCCGCTGTGGCAAACAGCGTCATCTCTTCGCCAAAGCGGCTTGCATGCACTCCGAGAATCGTCAACGCGTGCAGATATTCGAGCACAAAATCGCGATCGCTCGTGGCATCCATGCTGTTTGCCGTGGGCGCGGTAAAGGCGAGCTCCCGCGCGGCGACGTTGCGGTCCAGCGGGAGCGTGGCACCGGCGATGGCGCCGGAGCCGAGCGGGCAGTAATTCAGGCGCGCCACGCAATCCTCCAGCCTGGAGATATCGCGCAAGATCATCTCGACATAGGCGAGCAGCCAATGGGCGACCAGCACAGGCTCGGCTCGCTGCAGGTGCGTGTAGGCCGGCATCACGGCGTCACCGGCAGTCTGCGCCTGCACAACAAGCTGCTGCGCCCATGCAGCAAGGTTGGCCAGGATGCCGGCGGCACGAAAGCGGATGTAGAGACGCAGGTCTGTCGCGATCTGCTCATTGCGGCTGCGCCCTGTATGCAGCTTAAGCCCGACGGCGCCGACCTGCTCGACCAGCATCAGCTCGACAAAGTGATGGATATCTTCCGCATCGACACTGTCCATCGACTCGGGCCTGTGGCCCGGCCGCGTGGCATGGAAGCGCTGCACGATCCCGTCCAGGGCGTCGGCAATCTGCTCCTGCTCGCCCGCTGAAAGCACCCCGGCCTGATGCAGGGCAAGCGCATGCGCCTTGCTGGCCAGCGCTTCTTCGACCAGCAACTCGCGATCGAACTTGATCGAGCGCTGCCAATGATCGAACAAGGGATCGAGCGGCTCGCGAAAGCGGCCGGACCACATCTTCACTTCACAGCCTCTTTCTTGTGCAGGCCGAGCAGCCGCGCACGCTGCCGCGCCGGCAGCCCAAGGATGCGGATAAAACCGGCGGCGTCCTTCTGGTCGTAGCTTTCTCCCATGGTGAACGAGCTGAGCTCATGGGAGTAAAGCGAAAGCTCGCTTGCGCGCTTTTGAACGGCGATGTTGCCCTTGTAAAGCGAAAGTGTGACCGATCCGGTTACATTCTGCTGCGTCTTTGCGACAAAGGCGTCCAGCGCCTCACGAAGCGGCGTAAACCAAAGCCCGTTGTAAACCATCTCGGCGTAGTACAGGCCTACATGCTGCTTGTAATGCGACGTTTCCCGGTCGAGTGTCAATGCTTCAAGCTCATGATGGGCAAACACGATCAGCGCTCCGCCAGGCGTCTCATAGCAGCCGCGGGACTTGATGCCGACAAAGCGGTTCTCAACCAGGTCGATGCGCCCGATCGCGTTGCGCGCCCCTATCTCGTTGAGCAGCTCGACTAACTGCACCGGTTCCAATGTTTGCCCGTCGACCGAGACCGGCACTCCACGCACAAAGCCGATGGTCACGGACTCTTCCTGGTCAGGCGCGTCCTTCGGGCTGCGCGTCATCGTCCACGTCGAGTCATACGGGGCGTTGCCGGCGTCTTCCAGCTCGCCGCCCTCATGGCTTACATGCCACAAGTTGCGATCGCGGGAGTGGATCTTTTCGCGGCTCGCCGCCACCGCGATGCCATGCGCCTCCGCATAGTCCAGGCAGTCCTCGCGCGAGTTGAGCGTCCACTCGCGCCACGGCGCAATGCACTTCAGCTCCGGCGCAAGCGCCTGGTAGGCATGCTCAAAGCGCACCTGGTCGTTGCCCTTGCCGGTGCAGCCGTGCGCCACCGCAGCCGCTCCTTCTTCAAGCGCGACCTCTACCTGGGCCTTGGCGATCACAGGCCGGGCTATGGAGGTGCCGAGCAGGTACTTGTTCTCGTACACGGCGCCGGCCTGCACGGTTGGGACGATGTAGTCGCGCACAAACTCATCGCGCAGATCGCGTACGACGACCTTTTTTGCGCCCGTCTTGTAAGCCTTCTCCACCACTGCTTCAAGATCTTCGCCCTGGCCTACATCGGCCACCATCGCGATGACGTCGAGCCCATAATTCTCGTTCAACCACGGGATGATGATCGAGGTGTCGAGACCACCGGAGTATGCAAGTACCACTTTGTTTGCCATAACGAAATCAAGCTCCTTTTGAGACGAAGTCGATAAGAGAACAGGGAAAAAACTTACTGCGGCAGCGCGGCGCCAAGCAGCAGCAACAGCAGGGCTTTTTGTGCATGCATTCGATTTTCGGCCTGCTCAAAGACAACCGAGCTGGGACCATCGAACACTGCGTCTGTCACCTCAGCGTTGCGGTGCGCCGGCAGGCAATGCATAAAGACCGCATCTGCCGCGGCATGCGCCATCAACGCCTCGTTAACCTGGAAGGGCTTAAAGATCGGCGCCCGCTTGGTCGCCTCATGCTCAAAGCCCATGCTGGTGCACACATCGGTGTAGACTGCATCGGCTCCTGCCACGGCCGCGACCGGATCCTGCACCAGCTCGATCTCCGAGCCGGTCGTCTTGGCGATGGCCCGCGCCGCCGCGACGATCTCTGCCTGCGGAGCATAGTTCTTCGGCGTACCCACGGTGCAGTGCGCGCCTAGCTGCGCCGCGGTCAGCATCAAGGAATGGCAGACATTGTTGCCATCGCCCACATAGGTAAACCGTCGCCCGCGTACGGAACCGTGGAAGCGCTCTTCAAGCGTCATAAAATCAGCCAGCGCCTGGCATGGGTGCTCGGAGTCAGACAAAGCATTGATCACCGGGCACGTCGCATGCTGCGCCATCTCGGTGATGGTTTCATGCGAGTACGTGCGCAGCACAATCGCCGAAACCCAGCGCTCGACATTGCGCGCCATGTCGGCTAGTGACTCGCGCTCGCCCAGGGGCGACTGTGTCTGGTCGACAAACATGGCCGCGCCCCCGGTCGCGTTGATGGCCGCCTCAAAGGTGAGCCGGGTGCGCAGGGACGCTTTTTCAAAAAACATCACAATCTGCTTTGCATCGAGCGCATGCCGGTATGCGTCGGGCCGCGCCTTGACCGCGTGGGCCAGGTCCAGGATCGCGCGCACCTCGCTTGCGGACAGGTCTGCAATCGAGCAAAGGTCTCGCCCTGCGAGCGAGGCCTGCGCCAATCGGAAGCTTTCTCCCGCCGGAACTGTTTCCGCTTCTTGCGGCATCACTGCACTTTTAGTCGCCAATCTTTCCTCCTGTTTGCGCGGCTACGGCCATTTGCGCAGGTTCAAGCTCGGTCAGCACCTGGTCGAGCGCGGCCACGGCATGGTCCACATCGTCGATGCCGAGCACGTAAGGCGGCAGAAAGCGCAAAACTGTCTCGCTGGTTCGATTGATCAAGATGTGCCTCGCGGTCATCCCCGCAAGCGCTGCCTTGGCAAGCTCTGCACTGTCGAGCTCAATGGCAAGCATCAGGCCCTTGCCGCGCACCTCGGTAACGCTGCTGTGCCGCTTTTGCAGCTTTTCAAGTTCGCCATAAAAGTAGCTGCCCACATGATCCACGTGGTCGAGCAAGCCATCTTGCTCAATTGCGTCGAACACAGCAATGGCCACGGCGCAAGCCAGAGGGCCGCCCCCGAAAGTTGTGCCATGCATCCCAGGATGAAACGCATGCGCCACCTGCTCGGTGCAAAGCACAGCGCCCAGCGGCAGGCCGCCGGCGAGCGGCTTCGCGATCGTTGTAATGTCCGGCACGACCCCGTAGTGCTGGTAGGCAAACCACTTGCCCGTGCGGCCAAAGCCGGCCTGGATCTCGTCGATGACCAGCAGCGCGCCGGTTTCCGCAGTCAGGGCGCGCGCGGCGTCCATAAACTCCTGCGTAAGCGGGCGGATGCCGCCCTCGCCCTGGATCGGCTCCAACAGGATCGCGCAGATTTGCTCAGAAAACTTCGCCCGCAGGTCTGCCACATCATTGAGCCGCACAAACTCAACGCCCGGCATCACCGGCGCAAAAGGCTCACGATATTTGTCTTTAAACGTAGTCGCGACCGAGCCGATCGTTCGCCCATGGAAGCTGCCCTCAAGCGCGAGGAAGCCCGTCCCCAGGCAGCGACCCTGCTCGCGCAACCTGCCTGCGTGAGCGCGCGCCAGTTTGAGCGCCGCCTCCCAGGCCTCCGTGCCGGAGTTGCAAAAGAAGGCGCGGTCCAGACCCGCCGCCGCCGTAAGCCGCAGCGCCAGCTCGGCTTGTCCTTCGTGGTAGTAAAGGTTGGAAACGTGGATCAGCTTGCGGCTTTGTTCGGCGATGGCGTCCTCAATGGCGGGGTGCCCGTAGCCGAGCGCATTCACGCCGATGCCGCTCAGCAGGTCCAGGTAGCGCGTGCCGTGCTCGTCGATCAGGTGCACACCTTCGCCGCCGATCATCAAGATCGGATTGCGCTCATAGGTGGGCAGCAGGAGCCGTGATTCGGCGGCTGCAACGTGTTCTAGCTTCATGCCTGCCTCTTGCCCGGCGCTCTCGCAAGCCGCCGCTTCCTAGGGCCAGGGAACCTTGGCCGTGTGTGTCAAACCTCGTAAAGGAGATCGTGAGGAGCGAGTAAAGGAGATCGTGGAGGAGCGAGTAAAGGAGATCGTGAGGAGCGAGTAAAGGAGCGCGTGAAGCGCTCCCCCTCAGGCCACCATCACCTCGGTGCCATCGACAACACGTGCACTGCACAGGTCAGGCAGCAGCGCGACCGACTCGGCTGGAAGAATGCGTACACGCTTGACCCCTTGCGCAAGCGCGTCCCTGCAGGCGTTGAGCTTCGGCAGCATACCGCCGGTAATGACTGCATCGCGGGCCAGCGCCGCGATCTCCGCGGTAGAAAGCCAGCGCAGAACGGCGCCGTCGGCGCCCAGCACACCCGGCACGTCGGTGAGAAAGACCAGCGCATCGGCCTTGCAAGCCATCGCGCAGGCTGCTGCCATCTCGTCCGCGTTTACGTTGTAGTATTCGCCGTCAAAGCCGAGAGCGAGCGAGGAGATCACAGGCACGCCGCCCATGTTCCAGATTGCCTGGAGGTAGCGGGGATCGGCCGCGGCAATCTCGCCGACAAAGCCGAGATCGGGAGCAGTGCGCTTTTTGCGCGCGCGAAACGCCATGCCGTCTCCGCCTGAAAGCCCCATCGCCGCAATGCCCTGCGCGCCCAGCGCGGCGACCAGAGCCTTGTTGACCCGGCCGCCCAGCACCATCAGCGCCGTGTCGCGCGTTTCGGCGTCCGTAATGCGCAGCCCGCCTACAAACTCGCTCACCTTGCCCAGTTGCTGCAGCACCCGCGTCAGCTGCACCCCGCCGCCATGCACCACGGCCACCTGGTTGCCGTCGCGCACCAGGGCTGCAATTGAGGCAGCACACGAGCGCAGCACGGTGGGATCTTCAAGCGTTACGCCACCCAGCTTCACAACAAACTTCATGCTCGTCTCCCTGCCTGCGTGCCACCGCGGTGCGGCGTCAAAGCAGGCCCTCGGCTTCATGCCAGCCCAGCATCAGATTCATGTTCTGCACCGCTTGCGACGCGGCACCCTTCAGCAGGTTGTCCAGGCACGATACCAGCACACATCGTCGCCGATCGGCAGCAAGCGCAAAGCCGATATCGCAAAAGCCCGTCCGCGTCACCGAGGCAATCTGCGGCAGCGCGCCGGCGGGCAACAGCCGCACCATCGGCCGGCCCGCGTAGAACCGCTCAAACGTGTGCGCCACCTGTTCGGGCGTGGTCGGCTCGGCGAAACGCAGATAGATCGTCGACAGGATGCCGCGCGGGATCGGCAGCAGGTGCGGGATAAACGTGAGTTCCTCGTCGCGCAGCGCAAGCTCCTGCAAAAGCTCGCCCGTGTGCCTGTGCGCAAAGGGCGCATAAGCAGAAAGGTTATCGGCCGCATGCATAAAGTGCGTGGTGGCGGTCGGCTCGCGGCCCGCCCCGGACACGCCGGACTTTGCATCGCACACCATGCCCGCGCCGCGGTCGACCATGCCCGCGCGCAGCAGCGGCTTCAGCGCGAGGATGATCGAGGTCGCGTAGCAGCCCGGATTGGCGACCAACTCCGCCGCCGCGATCTCTTCCGCATGCAGCTCCGCAAGCCCATACACGGCCCGGCCCGCCGTCGCCTGGGCCACCGGGGAGGCTTCATCGCTGAAGTTGTACACGGCACGGTGTGCCGGGTCCGCCAGCCGCCACGCTCCGCTCAGATCGATCACGCGCATGCCGCGCTCCAGGGCAAGCGGGGCCCAGGTGCGCGCCTGCTCGTGCGGGGTCGCGAGGAAAAGCACCTCCACACCGCGCGCTTCCAGCAGCTCCCAGGAGAATGCGTCAACCTGGTGGTCGCGAGCTCCAGCCGCGGGCTGCAGGCGTGGGTGCATGGCAGAAAGCAGAGCCGGCTCGCGTGCGGCAAGCACTGGGGTCTTCAAGGAAAGGCGCGGATGCGCCAGCAGCAAGCGCGCCAGCTCCGCGCCCGCATAGCCTCGCACCCCCACGACCGCGGCCTGCGCGGCCGCCGTGCCGCCCCGGCGCGGAAAGGCCAGCCCCAGTTGCGGGTCGGCCTTGCGGGTTGCGGTTGCTTCCAGTGCGACGCTCATCGGCTTGGTTCCAGTCCTTTGCGTGGGGCGGGCGCGCCCGGTGGCTTATCCAATCAATCGCACCAGCTGCTCGCGCAGCCGGGTAGCCTGCCGGTTATCCGGGCACACCAGCAGCACCGTGTCGTCGCCTGCCACGGTGCCAACAACCTCCGGCAGGGCTTCCTGGTCGATGGCCGCTGCCACCGGCTGCGCCCCGCCCAGCGTAGTGCCCAACACGAGCAGGTTTTGCGCCTGGCGCACCCGCAATCCAAAGCTCATCAAAACCTCAGCCAGCGACGGCCGCTCTTCTTCTTCAGCATCCGCGCCGCCATTGGGCAGGGCATAGCCTTGCCGATTCTTTACCAGCGCCAGATCCCGGATGTCGCGCGAAAGCGTCGCCTGCGTCACCTCAAAGCCGCGCCGCGCGAGCCGCTTGCGCAGGTCATCCTGGTTGAGGATGGCTGCCTCAGGAGACGCGACCAGGTCGCGGATAGCGCTGTGGCGATCCAGTTTGTTCACGAGCCGCAGCGCGCCTCCATTCCTGCTATGCATAAAGATACATGCTGGTGTATAAATATGCAAATGTGGCAAGCCGGTAAATCGCCACGCACACGAAGATGGCCAAGCCGACCTGCCCATGTTCGCTCCGCAGGCTCCTCGAGTGCGGCGCGACCGGGCAACCCGCGCAGGCGACGGTGGTCGCGAATCCGCATAGCGCACTTGCAGCACGGCTTGGCGCCACGGGTGTGTGCCGCCAAATTTGCGGCACGGATTTGTGTCACGGCTGCCGGCAATCTGCGGTATGCTGTCGGTCCCAGCTGTGCCTGCGGCGTCGTACGCGCCGTGCCGGTATTTTCCGCGGTCGATCCCTTGAGAATGTTCGCTGTTTACCCGGCGAAACGAGGTCGTATAGTTGCCTATGGGCCCCCAAAGTCTTTCTAGCTCCGACCTCCTCCAGCCCTCCGCGAAGCAGCTTTCGCGTGCGAGTGCGCCCACAGCACGACGGAGCCTGATCGATCCGCGCTTCGAGCATGAGTCCTGCGGCGTCGGCTTTGTCACCACCCTGACCGATATCCCTTCGCACCGGATCCTTGAACAGGCGCTTGAAGCTTTGGCGCGCCTGGCGCATCGCGGCGCCATTGCTGCCGACGGGCTGTCGAGCGACGGCATCGGCATCGCTACGGCGATTCCGCGCGAACTGCTCCTTGCGGAAACGGGCGTGAGCCTGGCGCCGGAAGCGCCGCTTGCCGTCGGCGTGGTCTTTTTCCCGCAGGATGCCCGCGAGTCGCACTACGACCTTGAAGACGCGCTCGCGCATCAGGGCTTTCGCGTCTTGAAGTGGCGCGACGTGCCGACGCGTCCGGCCATCCTCGGGCAGATCGCGCTCTCGACCATGCCGGTGATCCGGCACGTCCTGCTGACCACCGACAATCACGACAAGATCGAGCGCCGCCTGTATCTGGCCCGCAAGGACTATGAGCGTCGCGGCTCGGCAGGCTACGTTTGTTCGCTCTCGACCCGCACCATGATCTACAAGTCGATGTGCTCCGGGCGCCAGCTGCCGCACTTCTATCCGGACCTCGAAGATCCCCGCTACATCACGCCTTTCGCCATCTTTCATCAGCGCTACGCGACCAACGTCGCGCCCTCATGGGATCGTGCGCAGCCGCTGCGCATGCTGGCGCACAACGGAGAGATCAACACGGTGTGGGGCAACCGCGCCCGGATGGATGCCCGCGCCGCGACCCTGGCCGACGAGCTGAAGCCGATCTTTTCTCCCGGCGGTTCGGACTCGACCTCGCTCGACGAAACCCTTGAGCTGCTTTCGCACAACGGTCGTTCCGTGGCTGAGGCCGTCCGGCTCATGCTGCCGCCCGCGCAGTTCCACGCCCAGTCAGCTTTTTTCGCCTACAACGAAGACTGTGTCGAGCACTGGGATGGCCCGGCGGCCATCTCCTTTACCGATGGCCGCTTGATCGGCGCCGCGCTTGACCGCAACGGGCTGCGGCCCTGCCGCTTTTTTGTGACGGACGCAACCCTGGGCGAGCTGGTCGTGGTCGGTTCTGAGGCAGGCCTGGTCGACCTTGACCCTGAGCACGTGATCCACAGCGGGCGCCTTGGCCCGGGGCAGATGCTGGTTGTCGATCTGGACGAGCATCGCCTCTACGAAAATGACGAGCTGCAGACAATCTTTGACAACGCCGCGCCGCAGTATGAAGCCTTGCTCGATGAACGCACCCTGGACCCGGAGACCCCGGTACCCGCGCTCGCAGCCGATGAGCTGTACCGCCTGCAGCACGCCTTCGGCTACACCCGGGAAGACGTGCGGATGGTCTTGCAGCCGATGGTTGCCGAGGGCAAGGATGCCATCTGGTCAATGGGCGACGACACGCCCATCGCCCCGCTCGCTCGCGCTACGCGGCCCGTGTACGCCTACTTTCGCCAGCGATTTGCGCAGGTCACCAACCCGCCCATCGACTCTCTGCGTGAGGCCGTCGTGATCCAGTTGCATACGCGGCTCGGGCCCTGGCCGCATATCCTCGACAAGCGCGCGCCGCTGATCGGCTTTTCGCTTAAGTCACCTTATCTCTCGCTCGGCCAGGTAGAAGCGCTGCGTGCGCGCCAGCACGCCCTGCGCGATGAGCTGCCGCTGGCCGTGCTGGAGTGCTGCTTTGCCCCCGCCGCTACCCTGGCCGCCTCGCTTGAAGAGCTTTCCGGCAAAGCGATCGAGCTGGTGCGGGGCGGGGCCGCGGTCCTTCTCCTCACCGATCGTGCCTGCGCCGAGCATGCCATCCCTATCCCCATGGCCCTGGCGCTCGGCGCAGTGCACCATGCGCTCACCCGTGCCGGCGTGCGCACCCGCACCGGTCTGGCCGTGGAGGCAGGGGACTGCCGCGACATCCACCACGCCGCCGTGCTCATGGGCATGGGCGCGGGCGCGGTCTGCCCGTGGCTGGCGCTTGAAACGGCCAGGGCCGCTGACCCGGTGCAAGGCGAGCGCAACCTGATCAAGGCTTTCGAGGCCGGACTCGCCAAGATCATGTCGAAGATGGGCATCTCGGTGGTCGACAGCTACCGTGGAGCGCACCTTTTCGACGCGCTCGGCCTTGAAGCCGAAGTGATGGACGCCTGCTTCCATGGCACCCCGGCTCCTTTGGGCGGGATTGGCTTTCAGGCGATCGAGGCCGGTGTTCGTGCGAACTGGCAACATCTGCAGACGGCTGAAGAGGCAGGCGCCCCGGCACCGGGCGCGATCCTCCCCGTACCCGCTGCCGCAACCCAGACCAAGGTCGGCGCCGAGCTGCCGGATCCAGGCTGGGTCCGCTTTCGCAAGGCGGATGGAGCCGAGCCGCACACCTGGCAGCCGGCCACGGTGCGGCTGCTGCAAACCGTGGCAGGCAGCACGCGCGCGGCTGCCCAGGCCGCGGCGCCCGGGCAGGCCTGGGCTGCTTTCTCGTCGCAGGCCGTGGAAAAAGAGCCGGCCGTGCTGCGGGACATGCTGGACTTTGCTCCGGCTGGCGCGCCGCTTGCGCTCGACGCGGTTGAAGCCAAGAGCGCAATCTACAAGCGCTGCGTGGCCAGCGCCATGTCGCTCGGCTCGCTCTCGCCGGAGGCGCACCAGACGGTGACCGCAGCGATGAACATGCTCGGCGGCCGATCCAACACCGGCGAAGGCGGGGAAGATCGCGCCGTGTACTCACCCGACGCCCAGCTGATGCTGCTGGGCCAGTCCGTTCCGGCAAGCCTGCTGAACAACAAGATTAAGCAGATCGCCTCCGGCCGCTTCGGCGTCACGGCAGAGTACCTGCGCAATGCGGACGAGATCGAGATCAAGATTGCCCAGGGCGCCAAGCC
>CAXTPL010000002.1:7686-24680 GCA_964246065.1 uncultured Acidobacteriaceae bacterium | reverse complement strand
CACGCCGCGCGCCAACGGTGACAACGCCTCTTCCGCAATCAAGCAGATCGCCTCCGGCCGCTTCGGCGTCACCGCCGAGTATCTCAACGACTGCAAGGAGATCGAGATCAAGATCGCCCAGGGCGCCAAGCCCGGCGAAGGCGGCCAGCTGCCCGGGCACAAGGTTACCGGGCTGATCGCGCGGCTCCGGCACGCCCAGCCCGGCGTTACGCTCATCTCGCCGCCTCCGCACCATGACATCTACTCGATTGAAGATCTTGCGCAGCTGATCTTCGACCTCAAACGCGTCAACCCGGCAGCCGCCGTCGGCGTCAAGCTCGTCTCCGAGTTCGGCGTAGGAACCGTAGCAGCCGGCGTGGCCAAGGCCTATGCCGATTACATCGTGATCGCAGGCCATAGCGGCGGCACCGGTGCCTCGCCGCTTTCAAGCATCAAGTACACGGGCAGCCCGTGGGAGCTTGGCCTGGCGGAAACGCAACAGGTTCTGTTACAGAATGGCCTGCGCGGGCGGGTAAGGCTGCGCGTGGACGGCGGCCTGCGCACCGCGGCCGATGTGCTCTGCGCGGCCATGCTCGGCGCCGACGAGTTTGCCTTTGGCACCGCCGTGCTGGTGGCCATCGGCTGCGACATGGCGCGCCAGTGCCACCTGAACACCTGCCCTACAGGCATCGCCACCCAGCGTGAAGATCTGCGCGCCAAGTTCCGCGGCAAGCCAGAGCACATTGTGCGCTTCTTCGACGAGCTGGCAGGCGATATCCAGGCGCTGCTCGCCAAGCTCGGCCTGCCCTCGATCGAGGCAGCCATCGGCCGCACCGACCTGTTGCACCAGACCCGCACCGCCGGCGGCATCGACCTGGCTGCCATGCTTGCGGCTCCGCACACCGGGCAAGGAGCGATCCTGTGGCAGGGGCGCCGCAACGACCGCCCCGAGGAAGAGCCGCCATTGGACGACGCGTGGCTTGCACCGGCGATCGCTGCCTATAAAGCCGGCCAACCCTTTACCCATGTCACCACGGTCAGCAACAAGGACCGCACGCTGGGCGCGCGGCTGTCTGGCGAGCTGGCTCTCTTGCAGGACCATCACGTCGAGTCGCCGGCGCCGCTCACCTTCCACCTGCAGGGGGTCGCCGGCCAGAGCTTTGGGGCATTTGCGGCGCGCGGGCTGCACCTGTTGCTCACCGGCCTGGCCAATGACTTTGTCGGCAAGGGCCTGTGCGGCGGTGAATTGGTCTTGCGCGGGCAAGGCCGGGCTGCCCGCGAAAGCGAGCAGCACGTCATCCTCGGCAACGTCGCCCTGTACGGAGCCACCAGCGGCGCACTCTTTGCGGCCGGCCGCGCAGGCGAGCGGTTTGCCGTGCGCAACTCCGGCGCGCTCGCGATAGTGGAAGGCGTGGGCGACCATGGCTGCGAATACATGACCGGCGGCACGGTGGTCGTTCTCGGCCGCACCGGCATGAACTTTGGCGCAGGCATGACCGGCGGTCTCGCCTGGATTTATGACGAAGACAACGAACTGCTGGCCGACGATCGCTACCACGCCGGCTTTCTCACGCCGGAGTGCTTTGACACCCTCGACCGGGAAGCGCAAACCAGCATCCGCACGCTGGTTGAACTGCACCAGGCAAAAACAGGCAGCACCCGTGCCGACTGGCTGCTGGCCGACTGGGCCGGGCTCGCGCCCAAGTTTGTCCGCCTTACGCCCAAGCCCCAGGCGTGAGAGGGTAGCCCGCTACGCTCCTCGCCTAGGCGCCGCTTAGGGGCTGCCCGCGTCCCTCTCGGCGCCGCCTCGGCCCCCGCTGTCGTGCGGCTGGGCGAAGCAGCGCCCAGCCCGCGCTCCGGGCACCGGTAAGGCCAACCGACGCCGCGGCACTCGTCTGCGCTTGCGCGCCCGGCGTACTATAGCGTGCCAGGGCATCCCCAGTGTTTTCAACATTGCTGAAGCTGCTGTTCTTCTTTTTCCTTACCCTGGCCCCACTCTCATGCCTGGCGGCGGAGCCGGTCACGGGTGCCCAGCTTGAAGCTTTGTTGGCGCAGGCCACAGCCACCCCTGACAACGACCTGGCCCGCCAACTCGGACGGCTCGCCTTGACGGAGCGACTCGCGCCGGAGCGTCTGGCGCGCTGCGAGGCAGCGGTTGCCGGTCCGCGAGCCAGGCAGCAGCTGCAAGCGCTCGCGAGCGCGGGCGCCTTTCTTGATCTCCCGGCAGCCGAGATCCCTCCGGCAGCTACGCCGTCTGTGAGCGCGCAACGCCAGATGCTGGCCTTGACGGTGGCCTATGTGACCACCACCATGCATCAGCTGCCAAACTTTTCCGCTGTCCGCACTACCGACAGCTTCGGGAGCGCGCCCGGCAAGCCCTGGGTCCTCGATCGGCGCTCTTCCGTCCCGGTGGTTTACCGCAAAGGAGAAGAGCTGCTGGCTGCCGCTCCGGAGCACGGCAAAGCTCTGGGGCAGGGCCTGCTCACCTCGGGTGAGTTCGGTCCCATCCTGGGGACGGTGCTGCTCGATGCGGCGCAAAGCAATCTATCCTGGAGCCGGTGGGAGCGTGGAAGCGCAGGCATCGAGGCGGTCTTCGGCTTTTCAGTGCCCGTCGCCCGGTCGCACTACGAACTCAGCTTTTGCTGCATCGTGAGCCTGGACCGGCTACCGGCCCTGTATCGCGCGCCCTCGGCCTATCACGGCGAGATCTCGATCGACCCTGCCAACGGTACGATTCTCCGCGTGGTGCTCCGGGCCGACGTAAAGAAAACCGATCCCCTTGTCCGGGCAGACATGCTGGTGGAATATGGTCCGGTAGAGATCGGCGGCAAGCTTTACCTTTGCCCGCGCGAAAGCGTGGCGTACTCGGTCGGAGGCTGGAGCGGGCTCGGCACCTGGCTCAACGCGGTATCGTTTGAGCAGTATCACGTCTTCCGCTCGGAAACCCGCATCCTCGGGAGCGCGCAGTGACGCTCGATGCTCCGGCTTGCCACACAGGCGCAAGCTCTGTCGCGGAGGAGACCGGGCACCTTCTTCTCTTGCCCAAGACCATCTCGGGGCTCCGAAGCATGTGCCGAGAGGAGCCTCTATGCCCTGCAAGACCTAGGGCAGGGTGTAGGGCAGGGTGTAGGGCAGGCGATCAGGCAGCTCGGCGGGGCACATCGCCGGGCAGTGTCTACTTGGCAGGGTGCTTGGCAAGGTCCCGCCGGCTCGGCTACCCTTGCCTCTGTGCGTACGCTCAGAACGCTGAACGACATCTTCTTTCGCGTCGCGTTTGAAAACGGGCCGCGCGCCATGCTTTACCTCGACAAGCAAGGTACCTGGCAGCCGCTTTCCGGGATGGAGATCTACCGCCGGGTCCGGGCACTGGCCGCCGCCTTCTCCCACTGGGGCCTTGCCAAAGGGGATCGCGTTGCCATCCTCAGCGAAAACCGCTGGGAATGGGGCATCACCGACTTTGCCTGCCTCGCGCTGGGGCTGGTCGATGTTCCCATCTTTCCTACCCTCCAGCAGGAGCTCACGGGCGATCTGCTCGCGCACTCGGGTGCGCGCATCGTGGTTGCTTCTACCCGGCAGCAATATCAAAAAGCCGCCGCTGCGGCCCTGTCGCGTGGCGGCATCGAGCGCATCGTCACCATGGACGAGATCCCGGATGCGGCACACGCAGCGGGAGTCGAGCCCGTATGGTTCGGCTCGCTCGTCCCGCTCGAGCCGGCTGCCACCCCGCCGGAACGCGACGCGGCGTTTGAGTCGGCTGCGCATGCGGTCGCTGCCGATGACCTGGCGACCATCATCTATACCTCCGGCACTACCGCTGAGCCGAAGGGCGTCATGCTCAGCCATGGCAACATCGCCGAAAATGTCAACTACTCGCTGCGGGAGTTTTCCTTTGCCGGCAACGACAGCTCGCTCTCATTTCTGCCGCTTTCGCACGTTACCGCGCGCCACGTGGATTACGCACTCTTTTCACAAAAGGTAGCCATTGCCTATGTGCCCACCATTGACAAGCTCATGCCCGCCATCAAGGCCGTGCAGCCGACGTTTTTCGTCGCCGTGCCGCGCGTCTTTGAGCGCATCCGGCAGGAGACGGAACGCCGCGCCCTCCAGTCGCCGGTCAAAAAGCGAATAGTCGACTGGGCGCTCGCTACCGGGGCGCGCAACCGAGCCGCCTTGATGGCGGGCCGGCGTCCCTCCAGTCCGCTGTGGAGGCTTGCCGATACGCTCTTCTACTCCAAGCTGCGAAGCTCGTTCGGCGGCCAGGTCCGTCACTACATTGCCGGCGGAGCGCCGCTCGGCATGGAGAGTGCTACCTGGTTTCTGGACGCCGGGATCCGCATCCTTGAGGGGTACGGCCTCACCGAAACCTCGCCGGTGCTTGGCGTCAACACCCCGCTGCATTATCGAATCGGCTCCATCGGCAAGCTGCTGCCGAACGTTGAAGCCAGGATTGCCGAAGACGGCGAACTGCTGGTCCGCGGGCCCAGCGTCTTTAAGGGCTACTGGCGGCAGCCGGAGATGACAGCCGCGGCCTTCGATCCCGAAGGCTGGTTCTTGACCGGCGATATCGGACGCATCGATGAAGACCGGTACCTGTTCATCACCGATCGCAAAAAAGAGCTCCTCAAGACCTCGGCCGGCAAGCTGGTTGCCCCGCAGCCGATTGAAGGCAAACTCAAGGCAGACCTTTTTGTTTCTCAAGCGGCGCTGGTCGGCGACCGGGAAAAGTATGTCGCCGCCCTGCTTGCGCCCAACTTTGCCGTGCTCGAACCCTGGGCAAAAGAGCAGGGCATTGCGGCCTCCGGCCGCGCCGAGCTCGTCGCTCACCCGGCCGTGCAGGCTCGCTATCGTGAAACGATCAAGCGTGTCAATGGCACCCTGGCCGACTATGAACTTCTCAAGCGCTTCGCCGTGGTTCCCGATGAGTGGACCCAGGAGACAGGCGAGCTCACTCCCAGCCTCAAGATCAAGCGCCGCGTGCTGGCTGAAAAGTATCGCGACGAGATTGCGTCTCTGTTTCGTTAATGGCGTATGCGGGCCCCAAAGCGGGACAAACCCCGGAAAAGCAGAAGAAAGCCTTGAAGCCGGCGGCCTGTTCGCGTTATAAGCAGGGGGAATGATCCGGGAGGCCGGACCCGACCTATGCGTAACGCGACTGCTCACACAGAAAAGGAACCGGAAGCGCCTGTTCGCGAAGTCATGGATATCCGCCAAGCGGCCGAGTACCTGGGAATCAGCGCCGACAGCCTGTATCGCTATGCGTCTGAAAACACAGTGCCGGCCTTTCGGCTGGGGAATCGGTGGCGCTTCAAGAAGTCCCGTCTGGACGCCTGGATGGAGGAGCAGTCGAGCGGCATTGCCGCTGCCGCCAGTCTGGTCAGGCCCCGGGGGCGCAAGCCTGTTCGTGCTGTGCGCGCGGAGCGTCCGCAAGGCGCGGCGATCTCAGGGTAGCGGACGCGCTTCAGAAAAAAGGGCCGGCACTGCGTTTGTGCCGGCTCCCGTGTATCCTCGATCCGCGCCCGGCTTCCGCCGACACCCCGCGCTCCGCTCCCGCCTTACCCGTCACCCGCAACAGCAACCGGCAGCAGCAACCGGCAGCAGCATCGGCAGCAAAATCCGGCAGCAGCATCCGGCAGCAACGACGAAGCTTTAGTGGTGCGCTTCGCCGCCGCCGTGTTCACCGTGCGGACCGCCATGCGGCTGTCCCTGCGGGTGCGGGTGTCCGCCGCCGCCGCCGCGATTCGCATTGGGCTGGGCCTGGTTGGGCCGCGCGCCCCCGTTGAACTGCCCCTGCTGCGCAGCGCCCCGGCTGTAGTTCTGCTGCGAACGGGAGTTGAACCCGCCCGGCTGCGCCCCAGGTGTTTGCCCGGGCGTTGCGCCCACTCGATTGTTGCCTAAGTTTCCGTTGTTCCTGTTGGTGTACGTGTTGCCGTTGTTGCGGTTGATGTCCGTACGGTTGTAGTTGTTGGTGGTGTTGTTTCGGTTGATGTTGTTGTTCACGTTGGTGCGGTTCACGGTCACGTTGTTGATCGTGGTGTGATTGACATTGGCGTACCGTACTGCCTGGCCACGGTTAAAGGCCACCGCTTGCGGGTTGTGGTCGAAAGCGCCGTAGTTGCCGTGGTTGACCACGGTGACGCTGTTGGAGATGTAGGTGTTGTGGTTGAAGACCACCGTGCGCGCGCCCCAGTTCGGCGCCCAGCTGTGGAAGCCCCAGCCGAAGTGCGTAAACGCGCCGATAGCAATCCCCACCCCGAACCCGATTGCGAGCCCCGCGCCGAAAGCCACTCCGCGTGGCGGCCCGTAGTAGTGGTAGTAGCCCCACGGTGCAATGGGCGCCCCGTACACCACCCATGGATTGTAGTAAGGCACGTACACCACCGCCGGACTTACCGGCTCAATCACAATTGCGCCCGGGTTATAAACCACGTTGAGCTGCTGCGTAGGCCGCAGGCTCCCAGCCGAGTAGGCGCGCTGCCGCATAGCCTGTACCGCCGACATCACGTCCTGCGGCTGGTTGTAGTACGCGTTGCCGAGCTCCGTGGTCCACTGCATGTTTTGGCTCAGATTGCTCAGCACCTGAGGAAAGGCAGTCAGCGCTTTCACGCTCGGATCCCAGGGCTGCTGGTCGGCCATCTGCGCCAGCTGCTCCGGCGGTGCTCCGCCATTGGCCTGAACAAACTGCTCGGCGCTGGCCACCTGTGCCGGATACGTGGCGGCGGCCAGCGTTTGCGCCACCAGGGAGTCAGGATAAAGCGCGATCGGGGCCACTAGCCGGTTCAAATCTTCCGCGGGCAGAGGGCGGTACGGTGCGCCTGCCTGCGCGCCGGAGTCAGCCGGGGGAGGTGGCGGCCCGTCCTGGGCGTAAAGGTCGCCAACCGTCATCGGCACGAGGAGCAACATGAGTGCGGAGGCCACTGCCTGACGACCCAGTGCCGCCAGCCGGCTCGCCCCTGCAGCCTCGCGAAAGAATGAAATAGAGTGGGACTGCTTCATCGTTTTAGCCTTTCTTTTACCGGGGATGAGACTCTTGAGGCTCGGTCTCTTGTTCGGTTTCGCTGGTATGGACACGGCTTTCCCGCCTAAGTTTTGGGCCGACCCGCAATTCTGTCCTCCCAGCCGTCTCCCGGGGCCACGGACACAAAGCACAAAGCACCTGCGCTGCGAACGCGGGCGACCGCCCTCTGAGGTATCGTCAGGAGTGGTTCTGATCGAGAGTCGATGTGTGTGTATGCGACGCTCGCGTTCGCGGCGCGCACGACGTTCTGGTAGACGCGTGACAGACGCCTAGGAACGGATCGGCGAAGAAGGGAAGCAGATGAACTCAAAAAGCCGGGTCCAGCGGCTGCGTGCAGCGCTGGCCGCGATGGGGGCTGAAGCGCTGCTGGTTACCCATCTTCCGGATGTCCGCTACCTGTGCGGCTTTACAGGCTCACATGCGGTGCTCGCCGTCACGCGCAGGCGTCTGGTGCTGTTTACTGACAGTCGCTACACTACGCAGGCGCGGGAGCAGCTCGCCGGTGGCGGGTCAGCAGCCCGCCTGGTCATCGGCAAGGCTGCCCTTGAGCAAGCCTGCAGGCTGCTGCACCGCGCCGGGGCAGCACGGGTACTCTTTGACGCAGAGCACACCACCGTAGCGGAGCTGGCGCGCATGCAGGCGGCGCTTGCCGAAGAGCTCGGTGCCGCAGAGCTCGGTGCCGCGGCCGGCCGACGCTTCTTCCACCCCGCAGACCCTTACCCGCTGCCCGCCCTGCGCGCCATCAAGGATGAGCAGGAGATAGAGCGCCTCGAGCAGGCGGCGCTGCTGGGCTGCCGCCTCTTCGACACGGTCGTGCCGCATCTTGAAGCAGGCACACCCGAGCGGGAGGTTGCCGCGGAGCTTGAGGTTCTGGCCAGAAGCCTGGGTGCCGAGGGCATGAGCTTTGAGACCATCGTCGCCTCGGGAAAGCGTTCGGCCTTGCCGCACGGCACCGCGAGCAGCCTGCCGCTTCCTCGCAAGGGCTTCGTTACCCTGGATTTTGGTGTTATCTTAAGGGGTTATTGCTCGGATATGACGCGTACCGTGTACATGGGCAGGCCGACAGGCGAAGAAGCGGCTGCCTACGATGCAGTGCTGGCGGCGCAGGAGGCCGCCGTAGCGGCGGTCCGCGCCGGCGCTTCGGCGGCTACAGTGGACCAGGCTGCGCGCGGCGTGCTCAAAAAAGCCGGGCTGGCCCAGTTTTTTACCCATTCGACCGGCCACGGGGTAGGCATGGAGATCCACGAAGGGCCGCGACTGGCAGCCAGGCAGCAGCAAACCCTGGCTGCCGGGATGGTGGTGACGATCGAGCCGGGCATCTATCTGCCCGGTCGGTTCGGCATCCGCATCGAGGATATGGTGGCGGTCACCGAGGTGGGCAATCGCGTGCTCACCCCATCGACAAAAGCACTGCTACGGCTGTGAACATTGCAGGGCAAGATAAGCGGAGACGATGAACCCGGAAGAGATGAAAGAACTGAAGGAACTGATCGAGTTCCTCAAGGAAAGCAAGATCGGCGAGTTTGCCCTGGAGCGCGGCGAGCTGAAGGTTCAGCTGAAGTTCCAGTCTGAGTCGCCGGCAGCGGGCATGGTCGATGCCGCAACCATGATGCGTTTGCTCGCCGCCCAGCCGCATCCTCATCTGATGGCGGCTCCGGCAGCTGCCTTGCCCGCGGTACCGGCGTTTGAAACTCCGGCTGCCGCAGCGGCGGCCGCAGCCAGCGCGGCGACGGCGGCCGATGAAGCTACCTTCCACACCGTCAAGTCGCCGATCGTCGGCACGTTTTACGAATCGCCCTCGCCGGGCGCATCTGCATTTGTGAAGCCGGGCGACCAGGTTGAGGTCGGGCAGCCGCTTTGCATCATTGAAGCCATGAAGCTGATGAATGAGATCGAGTCCGATGTGTCCGGCGAGGTCATCAAGCGCTTGGTGCAGAATGGGCAGCCGGTCGAGTTCGGCCAGCCGTTGTTTACGGTGCGGCCGCGTTAGCCGGTGATGGTTCGGCTTCTTTGGCGGCCACTTTGTGGCGGGTGTTTGGCTTCGCCTTTGCGCCGGAGGCGCGGCTGCCGCACCGCAGGTGCCGTGGCTGCCGCACCGCAGGTGCCGTGGCTCGCGGCCACTTCGTGGCGGGTGTCTTGCGCCGCAAATGCCGGCTGCCGCACCGCAGGTGCCTGAAAGAGAGCTATGTTTCGTAAAGTCTTGATCGCCAACCGTGGCGAAATCGCCCTTCGCGTCATCTGCGCCTGCAAGGAGCTCGGCATCCGTACGGTTGCCGTCTACTCCGAGGCTGACCGCAACTCGCTCCACGTCCGTTTCGCCGACGAGGCCATCTGCATCGGGCCGCCGCGCTCGGCGGAAAGCTACCTCAACGTCCCGGCTGTCATCTCGGCGGCTGAGATCGCCGATGTCGATGCCATCCATCCGGGCTATGGACTGTTGAGCGAGAATGCCAACTTCGCCGAGGTTTGCCGCCAGTCCAATATCAAGTTCATTGGGCCGCCGCCCGAGGTTACCCGCATGATGGGCGAGAAGTCCATGGCGCGGCAGACCATGAAGAAGGCCAGGGTTCCTATCCTGCCCGGCTCCGACGGCGTGCTCGCCGGCGAAGGCGAAGCGCTGGAGTGGGCAAAGTCGATCGGCTACCCCATCATCCTCAAAGCCGTGGCCGGCGGCGGGGGCCGCGGCATGCGCATCGTGCGTTCGCCTGACGAGCTGCCCGCGCTCTTCCAGGCTGCCAGCTCTGAAGCCGCAAATGCCTTTGGCAACGGCGACATGTACATGGAAAAGTTCATAGAGCGGCCGCGGCACATCGAGTTCCAGGTGTTGGCAGATGAGCACGGCAATGTCATGTCGCTTGGTGAGCGCGAGTGTTCCATCCAGCGCCGGCATCAGAAACTGATTGAAGAAGCGCCTTCGCTGCAGGTCACGCCCAAGATGCGCGAGGAGATCGGCAAGACCATTCGCCGCTCGCTCGAGCACGTCGGCTACCAGAACGCAGGCACCATCGAGTTCCTCATGGATGAAGACGGCAAGCTCTACTTCATCGAGATGAACACCCGCATCCAGGTCGAGCATCCGGTGACCGAGATGATCACGGGAGTCGATCTGGTCAAGGCACAGTTACGCGTTGCCGCGGGGGAAAAGCTTTCCTCCATCCTTCCCGATCCGGTTGTGATTCGCGGCCACGCGATCGAGTGCCGCATCAACGCCGAGCATCCCGAAAAGTTCACCCCTTCGGCCGGCAAGATTACCGCCTTCAACCTGCCCGGCGGCAACGGGGTGCGCGTGGACACGGCACAGTATGCCGAAGGGGTGGTGCCGCCCTACTACGACTCGCTGATTGCCAAGCTGATCACCCATGGCAAGGACCGCGCCGAAGCCATGGCTCGCATGCAGCGGGCGCTGGAGATGTTTGTGGTTGAGGGCATTCACACAACGGTTCCGCTGCACCGGCGCATCTTTGCCGACGCCGAGTTCCAGCAGGGCCGCTTCGACACCAAGTTCATGGAACGGTTCTTCGAGCGGGAAGAAGAGCGCCGCAGAGAGGCGCTGCATGTGGTCGCGAGTTAGCGCAACGGCAAGCAAACTGTGCGCAGCCGTCTGCGAAGCGCTCGCAGCAGCAGAGCGCGGAGCGCCGCAGGGTCGGCACGATGGCGCGCCTACAGGATGTTGACGGCGCGTGCAGCGAGCAGGGTGATGGTTGCGAGCGAGATCAGGGCCTGCACCATCATGACCAGCTTGGCCCAGCGCGACAGCACAGGGACATCCGTCGGCGAAAAGGCCGTGCTCGTATTGAATGCGAGGAATAAGTAGTCCACAAAGCCCGGCGACCAGCCCCGCGCGCCTTCGGGCGTCTGCAGTGCCGGGATCGTCATCTGCGGAAACAGGAAAGCGCCTTCTGTGTGCGCATCGCGTAGATCGCGAGCGTTCGGGCCGCCGGCATCGAGCCGCCAATACCAGCTTGCAAAGACCAGGATGTTGGCCGACCAGAGCGTGGCGGCGGACCGCAGGAGCTCTACCGGCGTTTCCCGATGCGAAGGAAGCGAGGCGATCAACAAGCCGAGCGACCAGATGAGCATCAGCGTGACGAGGCCGGTTGTCGAGAAGCCGAGGATTTCGTTCAGTCACCCCAGGAACAATCAGCGCGACCACCAGGATCAGCCAGAGCCACCGCGGCCCGGCGCTGAGGTTTTGTGGCAGCCAAAGCTGCGAAGCGCCGACCGCCACCACCGCCAGCATGGCCGGCCAGCGCGGCTCGGCCCGGTCGAAGCTTTCAGATGCTGACTCGTACGCCGCTCGCGTCTTACGCATAGCACGATGCTATCCGACCGGCTCCGCAAGGGGAGCAATATCCGTTAGGAGTACACGGAAGGCGGCAGCTCTCGCTCTCCCTTCCCTCCGTGGGCAGGAGACTCCGCCTCGACCCCCTCGGCGCGGGGCAAAGCAGCAGAAGAAATGCACTAAAGTGGAGCCAATGGCCCATCCGCCTCTGTCTCTGCCCTACGCCAGTCCTATCCCATGCCCAATCTCATGCGCTACCCAATGCTGTACCCAATTCTCGATGCGAGTCTTTTCGCCCACTGGCCCGCGGGAAACAAGGCTCCGGCGGAGGCCCGCTCCATGCGCACCCGCTACCTGATGCATGCAGCCCGGACCTTGGCCGCGGCAGGCGTTTCGGTCCTGCAATACCGCAACAAGCTCGGCACCGACGAAGAGGTGCTGGAAGATGCGACCCTGCTGCGCCGGACCTCGCCGCCCGCCTTGCGCATCCTGCTGAACGACCGCGCGCACCTGGTCGCTGCTTGCGGCTGCGATGGGGTGCATGTGGGGCAGGGCGATCTCCCGGTCGAGCAGGCGCGGGCGCTGGTCGGCTTGTCGCGGCTCGTCGGGCTTTCCACCCACACTGCCGAGCAGGTCCAGCAAGGGGATGCCACCTCGGCCGATTACCTGGCGATCGGGCCGGTGTACCCGACCGTGTCCAAGCGCGATGCGGAGCCCGCGGTAGGCCTGGCGGGCGTGGCGCGGGCGCGCTCCCTGACCGCGAAGCCCTTGGTGGCCATCGGCGGCATCACGGTCGCGCGGGCAGCCGAACTGCGCGCGGCAGGGGCAGACGCCATTGCAGTGATCTCGGCCCTCTTCGGCGGCGCGGCCGGCGCAGACTGGAGCGAAGAGACGAGCCCGCTCCGGAAATTAGCCGGAGACTTTCTGCACACTTTCCGGTAGAACAGCTTGTAACTGTGACCATCTCGCCACCCGCCGCAACCAGCGCCGCCCCTGCCGCTCCCGTCGCCGGCATGGTCAAAGGCCTCGGCCTTTTTTCTTCCACCGCCATCGTCATGGGATCGATGATAGGCTCCGGCATCTTCATCGTTTCGGCCGATATCGCACGCCTCACCGGCTCGCCTGCGCTGCTTATCGGCGCCTGGCTTGTGACCGCGGTGATGACCATCATCGGCGCGCTCTCCTATGGCGAGCTGGCCGCGATGATGCCCCGGGCGGGCGGCCAGTATGTGTATCTGCGCGAGGCTTTAGGGCCCATGTGGGGCTTTCTCTTCGGGTGGACGCTGTTTCTTGTCATCCAGACCGGCACCATCGCCGCGGTCGGCGTAGCCTTCGGCAAGTTTCTCGGCGTCTTTTTTCCGTTGGTAAGCTCTACGCACTGGCTGCTGCACCTGGGCCACGTGCCCGCGCTGCATGTAGGGCCCATGGTGCTTGGAAACATGGAGATCGGCCTTAACACGGCCAACCTGTGCGGCGTGGTCATCACGCTCGTGCTCACAGTCGTCAATATCTTCGGCGTCCGGCTGGGTGCGCTGGTGCAGAACATCTTTACCACGGCCAAGACCCTTGCCTTGCTCGCGCTGGTGCTCTTCGGTCTTGCGCTGGGGCGCAATGGGGGCGCTATCGCGGCCAACTTTCGCGGTCATGCGTTCTGGGTGAACGCAGGCTGGCACACACTGCATCCGCTGGCGGCAGGTTCAGGCGGAGCGGTGACGCTGGTCGGCATCTTTACCGTGCTGGCCGTGGTGCAAACGGGCTCGCTCTTTTCCGCAGATGCCTGGAACAATGTGACCTACACCGCGGGTGAGGTGGAAAACCCAAAGCGCAACCTGCCGCTCTCGCTCATTCTCGGCACCGGCATCGTGCTTGCCCTATATCTCGCGTCCAACCTGGTCTACCTGTATGCGCTCCCGCTCCACGGCGACCCGCACGGGGCTACCAACCTTGCACGCGGCATCCAGTACGCGTCAGAAGACCGGGTCGCCACCGCTGTTCTCGAGCAGATCTTTTCTCACTACGGCGCTTACCTGATGGCGGCCGCCATCCTCATCTCCACCTTCGGCTGCGCCAACGGGCTGATCCTCGCCGGCTCGCGGGTCTACTATGCCATGAGCTGCGACGGACTCTTTTTCAAGGCCACCGCCAAGCTCCACCCCCGCTACAAAACACCGGTTGCCTCGCTTCTCATCCAGGCCGTCTGGACCTGCGTGCTTTGTATCTCCGGCTCCTATGGCCAGCTGCTCGACTACATCATTTGTGCCGAGCTGATCTTCTACATGCTGACCATTGCGAGCGTCTTTGTGCTGCGTCGCCGACTCCCGGACGCGCCGCGCCCGTATCGCGCGCTCGGCTACCCGGTGCTGCCGGCCGTCTACATTGCCATGGCCGCATGGATCTGCCTGGTGCTGCTGCGCTACAAGCCCCAGTACACCTGGCCCGGGCTGCTGATCGTGCTTCTCGGCATCCCCGTGTATGCTGTGTGGTCACGCCCCAGTAAAGTTTCCCTCGTCTAGCTTTCACCAGTACGCCAACCGCTCACCACATTTCCGGGATGGACATCGAGAGGAACCGAATGCCGAAGCTACTCGCAGTCAAGCCGCTCTCACTCCTGAAAGAGGAGGCGAATGAAGAAGGCGCGCATACGCTCCGGCGCTCGCTCGGCCCAGTCAACCTGATCACGCTTGGCATCGGCGCGATCGTGGGCGCGGGCATCTTCGTGCTCACCGGCCATGCCGCGGCCGCCAACGCCGGCCCCGCGCTTGCGCTCTCCTTTGTGCTGGCAGGCATTACCTGCGCTTTTGCCGGGCTATGCTATGCGGAGTTTGCCTCGATCATCCCCATTGCCGGCTCGGCCTACACCTACGGCTACGCCACGCTGGGCGAGTTTGTTGCCTGGATCATCGGCTGGGACCTGGTGCTCGAATACGCCTTTGGCGCCGCTACGGTGGCCTCCGGCTGGTCCGGCTACCTGCTCTCGCTGCTGGCGCAGCTGGGCTACGCGCCTTCGCCTGCGGTAGCGCGCTTCTGCTACAACTACGGCGCTTCGGCCTACCTCGCTGTCAACGAGCAGGGCCATGCGCACTGGCAGCTTGCCGGGTCCTTTCTGCCCGGCTCAAGCGTCGCCGGGCTTCCGCACATTACCGGCGTCTTCAATCTCATCGCCTTCTTGATCATCGCCGTGGTCACCACCATCCTTGTCATCGGCATCAAGGAGTCAGCCAATCTCAACTCGCTCATTGTCATGGTCAAGCTGGTGATCGTCGGCATCTTCGTGGTGCTCGGCATCAGCTTCCTGGTGCACCACCCACATATCGCGTATGCCAACTGGCACCCATTCATCCCGAAGAATGAAGGACCCGGGCGCTATGGACTCTCCGGCATCGCCGCGGGCGCGGCTTCTGTCTTCTTTGCCTATATCGGCTTTGACGCGGTGTCGACGGCCGCGCAGGAAGCCAAAAACCCCAGCCGCGATATGCCCATCGGCATCCTCGGCTCGCTGGTCTTTTGCACCATCCTCTACATCATCGTTTCGCTCGTGCTTACCGGCATGGTCAACTACCGCACCCTCAACGTGGCCGAGCCCGTGGCGGTCGGCATCGATGCGACGGGCGTAGCCTGGGGCGGTATCCTGGTCAAGGTCGGCGCCATCTTCGGCCTGTTCACCGTCATGCTGGTCATGCTTCTCGGCCAGTCGCGCGTCTTCTTTTCCATGTCAAAAGACGGCCTGCTGCCTAAGTGGGCTTCGGCGATCCACCCGCGCTTTCGTACCCCTTGGATCTCGAGCATTGTTGTCGGAACGGTGGTCGCATTTCTGCCTGCGCTGCTCGATGTCGACAGGCTTTCGCAGCTGGTCAACATGGGCACCCTGCTCGCCTTCTCCATCGTCTCAGCCGGTGTGTGGATCTTGCGTGTCCGCCAGCCGGACCTCCATCGACCCTTCAAGACGCCCTTTGTCCCGGCCGTGCCGATCCTGGGCATCCTGACCGCCTTTTACCTGATGTTCAACCTGCCGCTGCTGACCTGGGAGGTTGTCATCGTTTGGCTGGTGGTCGGGCTGGTTATTTACTTCGGCTACTCAAGCAAGCACAGCCTGGTGCAGAAGATGCCCCGGGGAGAGACTGCCGGGCGCTGAGGCGTGCAGGTGAGCCCTTGGACTGCCGAGTCTTTTTTGCTCCGCGGCGACTGTTCGGTCGCGCCGCGCTCACCCGCAGCAGCAGTCGGCAAACCGGCGAGCGTGGCTTTGGGGTGTTTTGCTAGGCCTGCAGGCCGCCCGGCGTGGGGAGCACACCCAGCAGCCCGCGCCGTTGCAGCTCGTCGCGCAGGGCTGCGACGGTAGAAAACTGGATTGCGGCGATGCCGACCTGTTCTGCCGCTTCGACGTTGATCTGCTTATCGTCCAGAAAAAGCGCTTCGCCCGGGGCGACACCCAATTTGTCACAGGTGTGGAGATAAATCTGCGGATCGGGTTTGGCAATATTCAACTCGCAGGACCAGGTATGGTGGTCAAAGCGGCCGAGCCAGCCGAACTCCTGCCGCATATAGCGCAGCAGCTCTTCGCCCATGTTGGATAAAATCGCGATCTTGAAGCCGGCATCCTGGACGGCATACACCCAGGCAAGCATCTGCTCGTTCAAGGTTGACCACATCAGCACGTCATTTTCGATCAGCCGCTCGATCTCGGCAGGGGAGAGTGCCAGCCCGGCATCCCGCGCGATGTTCTGCCAGTAGGTCGTGCCGTTGAGCTCCCCTAGATCGTAGGCGTGGCGATAGCGCCAGTAGTGCTGCTCGAACTCCGGCAAAGGCAGCCCGGTGATCGTTTGCAGATTGGCATAAGCCTTTGGCTCCTGCGCGGTGCTGAGCACCATGCCGTAGTCGAAGATTACTGCGCGTAACGCCATGCTCGACCTGCTCCTTTTTTCCTCAAAGGCTCGCGTCCGTCGCCGGCGCGCCTGTCTCCCCATTATGGGGGATCGCGCATTCGCTAAGATGAACAGCATGTTTTCGCAACGTACGGCATGGGCACGGGAGCAAACGCTGCTAGACGCGGCAGTGGCGGCGCGGAAGGCAGCGGGCCTCCCGCTGGCCGATCTGACAGCCTCCAACCCCGCGCGCTGCGGTCTCGGCTATGATGCGGAAGCGACCCTGGCGCCGCTGATCGATGCGCGCTCGCTCGACTACAACCCGGAGCCGCTTGGCGCCCTGCATGCGCGGCAGGCTGTATGCGAGTACTACCGCGCGCGTGAGGCAGTGCTCGAGCCCCGGCGTATCTGCCTCACAACCGGCACAAGCGAGGCCTACAGCTTTCTCTTCAGGCTGCTCTGCGACCCGGGCGATGAGGTCTTGATCGCGCAGCCGAGCTACCCCTTGTTTGACTTTCTGGCCGACCTGGATGACGTGCGCCTGATGCCCTACCCATTGTTGTACGACCACGGCTGGGCGGCCGAGCCGGGCGCCATGGAAGCCCGCGTGACACCGCGTACCCGGGCCGTCGCCCTGGTGCACCCCAACAACCCTACCGGGCACGCCGTCAGTGTTCGTGAGCGCAAGGAGATCGAGAACTTCTGCTCCCGGCACGAACTGGCCCTGATCGTCGATGAAGTCTTTTTGGACTACCCGCTCCCTCCGCCTGCGCCAGACGAGTCGCTCGCTGGTGGCGCAGGGCAGCCGATCCCGAGCTTTACCCGGACGAGGCCAGGGAGTACGCGTCCGTGGTCGCCA
>CAXTPL010000002.1:0-7676 GCA_964246065.1 uncultured Acidobacteriaceae bacterium | reverse complement strand
CGTTTGTATTGAGCGGGCTGAGTAAAATAGCCGCGCTGCCGCAGATCAAGGTAGCCTGGATCGCGGCGAGCGGACCGGAAAAGCTGCTGGGCGAGGCAATGGAGCGGCTGGAGTTGATCGCCGACGCCTTTCTCTCCACCAGTGCGCCTGCGCAGCATGGGCTGGCACGCTGGCTCGGTGCCGCCCCCAGGATGCAGGCGAGGATCGGGGAGCGAACGGCCGCGAACCTGCATGCGCTCGACGCCCTGCTCGAGGAGAGCGCAGGGCCGGTGACGCGCTTGCAGCTTGAAGCCGGCTGGTACGCGGTGCTGCGTGTGCCCGCGCTCGGCAACGATGAGGACCTTGCCCTCGCCCTGGTTGAGCGCTGGGGCGTGCTCGTGCACCCCGGGTACTACTATGGTTTCAGCGGCGCAGGCTGGCTGGTGGTGAGCCTGCTGGCGGAGCGGGCGGAGTTTCTGCGAGGAGCGCGGGCAGTGCTGGGCTGTTGCGCGAGCCTGGCTGCGCGGCTCTAGCTGTGCGGTGCTCATTGCCCAGTCTCGCGGGGAGTGAACTCAGTCCAGTGGTGCGAGGCGCGCGGGGGCACGCGCCTCAGCAGCAGCAGCTCCCTCCACCCGCCAGGAAGAAAACAGAAAGGCAGCATGACTCACCAACCTGCAAGCAAACACACACCGCCTGATCAAACCATCCCGCTAAGCGCGCACCGGCACCGCGTCCCTTCGGGCTTGCATGTGCGGATCCTCGGATGCGCCATCGCGCTCGGTCTTGCCGGTCCAAGTCCGTGCCTGCGCGCGCAGCAATCGCCAACCCTGGCGCCTGACCAGGCGCGCGACCAGCGCGTCGCCATGCTCGTCTCGCAAATGACGCTCGAAGAAAAAGTTTCCCAAATGCAGAATCACTCTCCCGCCATCCCGCGCCTCGGCATCGCTGCGTACGACTGGTGGAGCGAGGGGCTGCATGGCACCGCGCGCTCCGGCTATGCGACCCTATTCCCGCAGGCTATCGGCATGGCGGCGACCTGGGATGTGCCGCTGCTGCACGCCGTAGGCACGGTTGTTTCGGTCGAGGCGCGGGCCAAGTATAACCAGGCGATTCGCGAGGGCAATCACGGCATCTACTACGGGCTGACGATCTGGTCGCCCAACATCAACATCTTCCGCGATCCGCGCTGGGGCAGAGGGCAGGAAACCTACGGGGAAGACCCTTTCCTTACTGGCAGCCTCGGCAAAACTTTTGCAAGCGGCCTGCAGGGCGACGACCCGAAGTACCTGCGTGCCATCGCCACGCCCAAACATTTTGCCGTACACAGCGGCCCAGAGTCCGAGCGCCACCGCTTCAACGTCGAGGTCGCACCCCACGATCTTGAAGATACCTACCTGCCTGCTTTTCGCGCTGCCGTCACTGAGGCGCATGCGCAATCGATCATGTGTGCGTACAACGCGATCAATGGAGAGCCGGCCTGCGCAAACGGGCGCCTGCTGGGGACGATCCTGCGCGACGAGTGGAAGTTTCCCGGCTTTGTGACCTCTGACTGCGGCGCGGTGACCGACATTGCAGAAGGACACAAATTTACCCCCGGCGTGGAGCAGGCCGCGGTAGCCAGTGTGCGGGCCGGCACCGATACCAGCTGCGGCAATGAGTACGGCACGCTTACTGCGGCCGTGCGGGACGGATCGATCGAGGAAAAGGAGCTTGATCGGGCGGTCGGCCGCCTGATGCTGGCACGCTTTGAGCTCGGCATGTTTGACCCGCCGGCCGAGGTAGCCTACGCCAAGCTGCCCCTTTCCGAACTGGACTCGGACGAGCATCGCGCGCTGGCCCTGCAAACAGCCCGCGAAGCTATGGTTCTGCTGAAAAACGACGGCAGTGTGCTTCCTCTCAACTCGTCAATCAAGACGCTGGCCGTCATCGGCCCGAATGCGGCGTCGCTTGCAGCACTGGAGGGCAATTACAACGCCATCCCCTCGCAACCGGTAACTCCGCTTGCCGGGCTGCGAACAGCGCTCGGCAGCACCGTCAAGGTGCTGTACGCGCAGGGCTCGCCCTATGTCGAAGCGCTCAATGTCCCGGCTCCGGAAACGCTCTTCCGCACCGGGGCCGGGTCCGCGCAGGCGGGGCTGCGCGCTGAATATTTCTCCGGTCCGGCAATCACAGGTCGACCGGTGGCGACACGCGTCGACCCGCATATCGATTTCGATTGGAGCGCCGCGAGCCCGGTGCCTGGAGTGCCGCTTACCGGCTTCGGCGTGCGCTGGACCGGCACCGTTGCGGCGCCTGCCCCGGGCGACTACACCTTTGCCATCACCATGCCGGATTGCTACCCGTGCAATGACGCCGAAACCTACACCGTCTTCCTCGACGGGCGAGCCGTTGCACATGGCGCCACCGACGCCGCCAAGGCAGGCAGGCCGCGCGAGGGCGCTCACTTCGTGATGCACTTTGCCGATGGGCAGCCGCACGCCTTTCGTCTCGAGTACACGCATGCCTCCGCGCTGTTCGGCGCGGGCATTACCCTCAACTGGCGGCCGCCTGCAGCGCCGCTGCGCGAGGAGGCCGTAGGCGCGGCCCGGCAGGCAGATGCGGTGGTTGCTTTTGTGGGACTGTCGCCCGATCTCGAAGGCGAAGAGATGCCCGTCAAGGTCCCCGGCTTCAACGGCGGCGATCGCACGGACATCAACCTGCCCGCCGTGCAGCAGCAGATGCTTGAGGCCGTTGCCGCCACTGGCAAGCCGCTGATCGTGGTGCTCTTGAACGGCAGCGCCCTGGCGGTAAACTGGGCCGCGCAGCACGCAGCCGCGGTGCTTGAGGCCTGGTACCCGGGCGAGGAGGGCGGTCGAGCCATTGCAGAAACCTTGCCCGGAACAAACAACCCCGCGGGACGCCTGCCGATTACCTTTTACCGCTCCGTCGAACAGCTGCCCGCCTTTGAGAACTACTCCATGCAGGGCAGAACCTACCGCTACTTCAAGGGAGACGTGTTATATCCCTTCGGGGCCGGTTTGAGCTACTCTCGGTTCACCTACTCGGCTGTGACCGCTGGTGCAGCGACCATCCATGCTGGGGAGTCTGCCGCTGTTACTGCCACGGTTACAAATCAAAGCAACCGGGACGGAGATGAAGTGGTCGAGCTTTACCTCACGCCGCCTGCTTCGCCGCTGGCCCCCGTGCGCGCCCTGGTCGGTTTTCAGCGGTTGCACCTAAAGGCGGGAGAAAGCCGCATCGTGACTATGACAGTGGACCCGCGTCACCTGAGCCAGGTAGATGCCTCCGGCCGCCGCGCTGTGCTCCCCGGCACCTACCTGCTTTACCTTGGCGGCCACCAGCCCTCCGCCGCCGACACAGGAGCCACGCTGACCATTGACGGCTCTGAGGAGCTGCCGGAGTAGCGGCGCGTGGGGCGAAGGTTCTGCGAGCGCCCATTTGCTCCCGATGCCGCTTTCGTCGTCCAATAACCTATGGCTCCAAGACGAGAATGGACAGAGTGGCACCTGACCCCGGGCGGCTGGCAGCGCGGCGCCACGCGGGTGCAGGGCAAAGGGAATACCTGGGTAGATGACCCTGAGGACCGGGTGCTGAGCTATGTGTACCAGGAGGTAGAAACCACCGCTTCACCCCAGGTGAAGCAATCGCTTGAAGAAACCTGGCGCTCAAAAACAGCTGTGGGCGTGGAGGAACTGCTGCGGGAGCATGGCGTTTGCCCGCAGATGCTATGACCGACCGCGAAAACGGCCCACGGAATCTGGTCGCCGCAAAAGAGCACCGTCCCAGGCGCAAGGCAGCTCCCCGGGGCATCAGCTCACGAAAAAAGGGAAGGCGTGTAAGCGCCTTCCCTTTTTGCTGTTGCGTAGCTGCCGGGCTACTGTTTCGGTGCGGGCGTGCTGTGGGTTGTCTTTGTTCCCTCAAGCACAGAGCGGCCACCGCTATGGCGCTGCATCAGGATGGTGAGACCGATCGAGGTCACCATGAAGGTGATGGCGCACCAGGTTGTGATCTTGGTGAGCAGGTTGCCGGCCGTGCGTGGGCCAAAAGCCGTTTGCGAGCCTTGACCGCCGAAGGCGCCTGCAAGGTCAGCGCTCTTGCCTTGTTGGAGCAGGATAACGCCAATCAGGAAGATGCAGACAAGCACATGGATAATGGTAAACAGGATGATCATAAGGGGTTAGGTCGTCCAGGCGCCGGTGCCTTGAGGAGGCCGGCCGCTTTCTCGGCAGCTCGCGTTGCCTTGTGTGCGCCGCGCCGGGTTTTTGGTGCGGAAGGGGGGACTTGAACCCCCATGCCTCGCGGCGCCACCCCCTCAAGATGGTGTGTCTGCCATTTCACCACTTCCGCTTGCCCAACCGGATGCGATTGCACTTCGCCGAGTATAGCAAAGCGCGTACCCATGCGAAAGCCGCCGACGCTTCCGCACCCACTCGCGTTCGACCCGCTGCGCGGTCCGCTTAGCGGACGTATTGTTCGTCTGAAACGTGCTCGAGCCACTCGACGACCCTGGCGCCGGACCGCTCCTGGATCGCGATGTGGGTCATCGCCGTGCGCGGTGCTGCGCCGTGCCAGTGCTTTTCGCCCGGGGCAAACCAAACCACATCGCCAGGACGGATCTCCTCTACCGGGCCGCCGTCGCGCTGCGCCCAGCCACAGCCCGAGGTCACAATGAGCGTTTGTCCCAGCGGATGCGTATGCCACGCGGTGCGCGCCCCAGGCTCAAAGGTCACCTGCGCTCCGCCTACCAGCGCGGGGTCCGGCGTTTGAAAAAGCGGATCGATGCGGACGGTGCCGGTAAACCATTCTGCCGGGCCTTTCCCTGAAGGCTGCGAGCCGATGCGTGTGATCTCCATGGCTTCGATTCTAGAAGCAGGCTTGCAAAGAGTCTCGCCGCTTCGGCGATCTTCGCCAGACATGCCCCGTGGCGTCCGCCAGAGTCCGCCAGGTACGTCCTCAGGTTCTACCGAACAGGTGTGCGGCAGCCTCGGCAAAGTTGGAACAGACCAGCAGCCGGCGGTCCGCTTGCGGCGAGCCGAGCTCTTCTTCTTCAAGCACCCAGGTTGCGTGGTAGCGCACAAATACCGCACTCAACCCTGCCTCGAGTGCCGGGTTGATATCCGACTTGGGACTATTCCCGATCATCCAGGTTTGCGCCGGGTCCAGCGCAAGTCGGCCCAGTAGCGCGCGGTACGCGGCTGTATCTTTTTCTCGAAGAACTTCCGCCGCCGAAAAGTGAGGTGCCAGCTGCGAGCGATGAAGCTTGTCGATCTGTTCGGCCTGGTCGCCTTTGGTAACCAGGATCAAGCGGCAGCGCTCGGCCAGCCTGGGGAGCCACTCGGCTACACCGGGCAAAAGGTGGATCTCGGCCTCGACGATCGAGCGTGCAAACCCGCGAATGTGCTCGCGGTCGCGCTCGGTAAGCGGAACGGCGGCCAGCTCGGTGTAGCAACGCAGCAGCGAGTGGTGGAACGAGTGCGTGCCATATCCATGCTCCAGCACCGTTTCGCGTTCAATGCTATTGAGCCGGTCGCGCAACTGCTCGCGGGTGTGGCGGGTATGGTCGAGCAGGCTGAGAAAGCCCGCGATGGCTTCCTCAAACAGCACGTTGTTTTCCCAAAGCGTATCGTCGGCGTCGATCAGCAGCGTTTGCGGGTTTGGCATACGGGTAAGCAGCGCGCGGCCCTATGGGTGCGTAGGCGGGGCAGGCTGCGCCAGCGCCGCCTGGATGGCCGCGCGTGCGAGCGGAGCCATAACAGCGTAGCCCGCTGCATTCGGGTGCAGACCGTCATAGGAAAGAGCCTTCTGCATCATCCCGCCGGGATCGACCATGGCGGAAAAGTAGTCGAGATAAACCAGGTGGTTGCTTTCGCAGTAGCTTTTCAACCAGGCGTTGAGCGCTAGGATCTTCTCGGGTGGCCGGCCGATGGTCATCTCGGCATGCATGAAGTTGTTGACCGGCATCACGGAGGAAAAGACCATCGCGATGCCATGGAGCCTGGCCAGCTCGGCAAACGTGGCGTAGTTTTCCTCCGTCTGCTGCAGGGTCATGGGACCCGTGTTCGCGGCCAGATCGTTGGTTCCGGCCAGCACCACCACCACGCGCGGGTGCAGGTCGAGGACATCCTGCCGGAACCGTACCAGCATCTGCGGCGTGGTTTGGCCGCCGATCCCGCGGTTCAGGTAGCCCGCTCCCGGAAACGACTGGTCGAGCTTCCACCCGTCTGTAATGGAGTCGCCGAAAAATAAGACGCGAGGTTCGGCGGGGGTAGGCGCCGCGAGCGAGGCATTGGCGGCCTGGTAGCGGGCGAGCTGCCCAAAGTCGGTCGCCAGCGCATGGTCGTGGTCGGTGTGCGCGGGGACGCCGACGCCAGGCTGCTGCTGGGCCGGCAGCACACAAGAGCCAGCCAGGGAGAGCGCGACGGCAAACCGGAAGAACGCCAGGAAACGCATGGCAATCAACTTACCACCGTTGCGGGTACCCCGGCTGCTCGGCCGGCGACCCGGTCGTCGACAAGGCCGTAAGCTGATGCTTGCAGGATAGACGGGGCAACGGTGGCCGACGAGGCGACGATGGACGAAGCGGCGACGACAGGCGGAGCGGTGACGATGGGCGACGCAGTACCGGCAGGCGACGCAGTACCGGCAGGCGACGCAGTACCGGCGGGCGAGGCAACGCCGGCAGGCGAGCTCGAGCGTGTACTTGCAACTCTCGGTCCCGGTCCGCTCACCGACGACCGCGTAGCGCAACACCTGCGGCCGCTCTTTCGCAAGACCCTCGCGGCGCCGGGTATCTATCTCGCGAACCATTCGCTGGGCCGGCCGCCCGACCGCGTCGAAGCAGACCTGATGGAGGGGCTGGCAGCCTGGCAGCAGGAGCCGGCCCACGCGTGGGGGCCATGGCTGGCGGAGGAGACCCGCTACCGCGCGGCTCTGGCCGCACTGCTGGGGGCCGAGCGCGCCGACTGCGTGGTTCCGCGAGCCTCTGCCGGGCACGGGTTGCGATCGGTGCTCAACACGCTGCCGGAGGGCGCGCGTGTGCTCTCCACCGCCGGCGAGTTCGACTCGGTCGCGATGGTGCTGGCCCGGTACGCGAAGGCGGCCCGCATCCAGCTGGAGCTGGCCTCGGCCGATCGCGACGGCCTTTTTCACGCAGGCGCGCTGGAACAGGCCGTTACCGCGGCCGGGCGAGCCGGCGCGGGCTTTGCCCTGGTGGTGGTTTCGCAGGTATTTTTTGCGACCGGCCAGCTGCTGCTCGGCCTCCAAGGGCTGGCCGAGGCCTGCCACCGCGTGGACGCGCGGCTGCTGGTCGATAGCTACCACTCCCTGGGCGCGTTGCCGGTCGATGTAGCCGCAATGGGTTGCGATTACATGCTGGGCGGCTGCTACAAATACCTGCGCGGCGGCCCAGGCGCGGCTTTTCTTTATCTTTCCCCCCAGGTGCTCGCAACCGGGGCGCCATCGCTCGATGCCGGCTGGTTTGCGCTTGAACACGGCGCGGACGCTTGGCATCCTCGCCTGCGTGCGGGCGGCGACGCGCACCTTGAAAGTACTCCGGCGGTGCTGGCCTACTACCAGGCGCGCAGCGGGCTGGCGTTTACGCGCGGGGTCGGCGTCGCGCGCCTGCGCGCCTGGGCGCTGCAGCAGTTGCGCAGCCTGCGCGGGCTGCTGGCCGCGCGCGGAGTCGCGAGCCAGGGCGG
>CAXTPL010000001.1:60663-62080 GCA_964246065.1 uncultured Acidobacteriaceae bacterium | reverse complement strand
GGGCCCGAGACTCGCCTGACGACCGCCCCGGGGCTCGACGACGGGCCCGAGTACACGCCGGATGGCCGCTGGATCTACTTCAACTCCGAGCGCACCGGCCTGATGCAGCTCTGGCGCATGCATACCGATGGCAGCGGGCAGGAGCAGGTGCTGCAGGATGGAAGCAATGACTGGTTTCCGCACCTTTCGCCCGATGGCAAACTGCTCGCCTTCGTCGCCTACGCCCCGCAGGTACAAGGCCATCCAGCCGACGAGGACGTAGAAATCCGCCTGTTGTCGCTTGCTGACAAGAAGGTGTCCGTACTCGCCAGGCTCTTCGGAGGCCAGGGAACCATGAATGTCTCATCCTGGTCCCCGGACAGCAAGCGGATAGCATTTGTCAGCTACAGCTACCTGCACTAACACAAGGCTCGGAACGGCAGCCCAGCGCGCAGCCGCACTTTCCGAGCAGGCCAGCCTAGCTTCTGCGCCGATCGCCGCCAAACAGGCTAAGCACAGCAAGAAAAATGTTCAGGCCGTCTAGGAAGATGGACAAAGCCAGCTCAACCGCCGTTGCTCCTCCACCGCCAGCGCGTACCCGGGCAAAGTCGCCCACCGTAAGCACGGAAAAAACCGCCAGGATCATCCAGTCCAGCGTTGACGGCTGCACAAAGTGAAAAAAGACCGTGGCGAGCGAAACCAGCAGGACCCCAATCAGCAGCACCGCGCCGATAGCGGTCACCTTGCGATAATCGACGGAAACAGCGTAGGCAAGGGTCCCTAGCATCGCCAGGCCGATGCCGGTCGTCATCGCCGCGGTGCTTACCAGCTGCGGGCCGCCATGCCCAAGATAGTGCCGGATCGTTGGTCCCAGGCCGACCCCTTCAAGCGCGGCAAAGGTGTAGAACAGCGTGAGCTGTCGCGCCGGGTTCGCCCGCACTGCGCGCATGGCAAAGAGCAGCCCAAAGCTGACCAGCATCGCAAGAAGCGCCAGGCCCGGCGCAAGAGAGAGCGCTACATAGCTGCCACACGCAGTCAGGGCAAAGGCCACGGCAACCATGCCGAGCACCTTGGCGAGCAAACGCGAAGCGCTGTCCGTCTGGCCGACGACCCGGCCGCCATTTAACACGCCGTAAGAGGAACCTTGAGGAGGAAGAAAGCTGCCAGAGTGCGACATACCATCATGGTACGCCTTGTGCAAGCTGCTTGCAGGGCCGCGCTTCAGGGCCGGGCTTCGGCGCCGGGCTGCTCATTTCCCCCGCCCTTGTCTTCCGCAACAACCTTACCTGCGGCGCAGCCCGCGCAGCTTATTTCGCCTTTTTCTTTGCACTTTTACGCGGCGCAGCAGCCTTGGGCGCAGGCACTTCCCGGGCAGCGGCTGCCGCAGCAGCCATGCGCGTCGCCGACTTCTTCGCCGGAGCCTTCTTGGCTGCCGACT
>CAXTPL010000001.1:55339-60653 GCA_964246065.1 uncultured Acidobacteriaceae bacterium | reverse complement strand
GCGGCAGCCTTGTTCGCGGCGCGCTTGCGCGGAGCAGCCGTTTGCGCGCCCGCTTTTTTGCGCGCGGCGCTCGCCCCCGCCGCGGCAGGCCCGGCTCCCCCACCACCACGGCCGGGACCGGGTGCTGCTTGCGCGCAGCCGCCGTCTTTTCCTTCAGGGCAGACTCCAGATCCTGGGTGTTCAGCGAGCGAGCCGTCTTGCGCAATCGCTCTATATCGTAAAACGCACGCTTCTCTTCCACAAAGATGTGAACCACAAAGTCGACGTAGTCCATCAGGATCCACTCGCCCGTCCGTCGACCCTCCACCGAGTTGGCGTAGGTGCCAAACTCGCGCTTCATCTTCATCTCGATCTCGTCTGCGATCGCCACCGTCTGGCGTGTGTTGCTGCCGGAGGTAATCAGGAAGAAATCAGTGAACCCGGCATCGGCGGGGTCCAGCTCCAGGATGCGCGTATCTTCAGCTTTCTTGTCTTCGCAGACCGCAGCTGCGGCAAGCACCATCCTCCGGGTTTCCGTTGTCGGCATCCATCCCTCGCTTACCGTCTTATCTTACTGGGAGTTGCGCGGGCGGCGCTCCTGTTTGGGGCCTGAGCCGTACAATCCGCGCTCGAGGATGTACCCAAGCACCGGCGGCGCCAGCACCCGCTCGGGCAAACCGCTCCCTGCCGCTAGCCCGCTGCGAATCTCGGTCGCAGACACATCCTCGTGGAGGTCGGGAAGCAGGTAGAGGCTCGCCATAGCCCTCTCGCCATGCCCGGCCGCGTCCGGCATGGCGGCAAGATGCTGGCGTATCCAGCACGGGTGCTCTTCCGCCGGACCCTCGGCGGCAATCCCCGCAGGAAGAGCCTCGCCAAGTCGCGTATGCAGCCACCCTGGATCGACACCCGGCCGCGCCGCCACAATCCAATCCACCGCCAGCATCAGCTCCGCTGCCCGGTGCCACTGGTGCAAGGTCAAAAATGCGTCCGCGCCAATGAGGAGAAACAACTCAGCCGGGCCGCCCAGTGTTTCCCGCAAGCGCGCGAGTGTATCCCAGGTGTAATTCGGGCTCCCATCGGCACGTGCGGCGTCCACTTCGCTGCCGGCCAGCCGCCGGTCGCCCGATGCCTCGCACATCAGCCGTACCATCGCCAGCCGATCGGCAAACGCGACCGGCGGAGCCCCGCCGCGCTTCAGCGGCTGCAAGGCGGCCGGCGCCAGCAACACCTGATCCAGCCTCAGCCGGTCCGCAGCAGCCTGCGCAATCCGCAGATGCCCCAGGTGCGGTGGGTCAAAGCTGCCACCATAAAACGCAACCCGCATTGTGGGTTATGGTAAGCCACGGGCGCGCATGTCTGCGACTTCCGCGACGCAAAGCTCAGACCTCTATCACGGCCCGTTAGGCGGCCACAAGCCCCCCAGAACGCCGTACACTGCTGCCATGCCCGGTCGCACCAAGCCGCTCCATACCGCCTACCTGGCACTGGGCTCAAACCTCAGCTCCCGGGCGGGCTCGCCTGAGGAGACCCTGCGCGCCGGGCTGCGCGCTGTTCTTGCCGCGCTGCCCGCGGGTAGCGCATTCCTTGCCGCCTCGTCGCTCTATCGGACCGACCCCGTCGGACTCAAGAATCAACCAGCCTTTCTGAACGCCGCCGCCAGCCTGCGGAGCGCCCTCGGCCCCGAGCCGCTGCTGCAACTGCTTGGCGAGGTCGAGCGCACATTCGGACGCGACAGGCAAAGGCCCCACGGTGCCGCGCCGCCTCGCAACGGACCGCGAACCCTGGACCTGGATCTGCTGCTTGTAGACGACCTGGTGCTGTCAACCCATGCGCTCACGCTCCCACACCCGCGCCTCCACGATCGTCGCTTTGTGCTCGCGCCGCTTGCCGAGATCGCGCCCGACCTGCGACATCCGGTCCTGGGCGCAAGCATCGAGGAGCTGCTCGACAGGCTGCCCGATGCCGGCGAGCAGGCGCGCGCGGGTGTGTGCCGATTGGGCGCGGCGTTGCTCGCAGCCGAGCCGGTGGCGGGGTAAGCATGCCCACTGCGCGGCAGAGCGTGGCATCGGCACTCCTCCTGCTCGCTCCTGCTGCAGGTATCGCGCAGGCCACGCCCAGGCCGGCCTGCGGCAAGGTCGCCGCGCTCCCCACCGGCGGCAACCCTGCTCCACCGGTTGCGCTTGCGGAGGTACGCGATGATGCAGGCCGGCTCCTGGCGGTCACGGATGCTCTTGGGGCCTTCTGCCTCCCTGCCGGGTCGACCGCGACCGGCGGCTCCGTGCTCGCGCGAGGCTACCTAGCCGCGAGCTGGACGCCGCCACCCTCAGAAGAGTTCTGGGCAGGGACAAGCTGGGTCGTCACGCTTGAGCCCACGCCCCGCCCGCTCGCCAAGCCTGAATCGATCGAGGTCACCGCGTACCGCACGCCCATCGCCGAGTTGGATTCGCCCGCAAGCACCCGCATCCTCGATGCCGCAGCCCTCGGACGGGCTGCCGGTGTCACCCTCGACGCCAAGCTGCGTACAGTCGCAGGCTTTGAGCTCTTCCGGCGCACCAGCGCCCTGGTGGCTAACCCCACCACCCAGGGCATCTCGCTGCGAGGGCTCGGCTCTACCGCCGCAAGCCGCACCCTGGTCATCTCTGACGATGTGCCGCTCAACGACCCCTTCGGCGGCTGGATTCACTGGGATGAGGTGCCGGAGCTCGCCATCCATGCCGTTGAGGTCGTGCGCGGAGGCGCGTCGGACCTTTACGGATCAACCGCCATCGGCGGCGGCGGCAACGTAATGACCGGGCATCCGCCGACGGGCGCTCACGCCGCGCCCAGCCTTACGCTTGAAGGCGGCTACGGCGGAGAAGAAACAACAGAAGACGGTTTGCTCGCGACTGCCTCGCGTGGCCCCTACGGCGTGCTGGGCGCGGGCGAGCTGACCGCGACAGACGGGTATACCCTCGTGGCCCCGGCCCTGCGCGGTCCCGTCGACACGCCCTCCAACGTGCATGCGGAGTCCGCGCTGGCAGAAGCAGACCGCCGAATCGGCGCTCCCGGCAGCCTTTCTCCCTGGGCCGGCAGGGTGTTTCTTCGCGGCAATGTGTTGAACGAAAACCGCCACAACGGAACGCCGCTCCAGTTGAACGCCACGCGCCTCTGGCGCTATGCGGCAGGTGCGGAGCTGGGCCGGATCAGCGGGCGTGTCTTCGGCTCGAACGAGCACTACCTCCAGACCTTTTCCGCCATCGCCCCCGGCCGGGCGACTGAGCGGCTGACCCGCACCGGCGAAGATCCGGCGGATGAATTAGGCGCTGCCGGTCGATGGACGCAGCCTTTCCGCGCCGACGGTCTGGTCGTCGTCGGGGCCGATCTCCGCGATGTCCGGGCTGAAGATGTGAGCTTTGCTCCGGCTAATGGGCCCGTCACCAGCACAACGGCGCGTCAACGGCTCACCGGCGTGTATGGCGAGCTGCTCGCAACCCCGCACCTTTGGACGCTCAGCGGCAGCGCGCGCCTGGACCACTTCACCAACGGCGACGCAGCCCAATTTGCACCCGGGGAAGCCCTGCGCGAGCCCTCCTTGAGCGAAACCGTCCTCGATCCGCGTCTCGGCGTTTCGCGCCGCTTGCTGCCCTGGCTCGCGGCGCATGCCTCCGGCTTTCGCGCCTACCGCGCACCCACGGTCAATGAGTTATACCGCACCGGCCAGGTAGGCCAGCAAACTACCTATGCGAATCCCAGCCTGTTGTCAGAGCGCGCTACCGGCTGGGAGGCCGGCCTCGCGAGCGTTCGCAGTACATCCGAACTCCAGGGCAGCTGGTTCTGGACGCAGATCAATCGGCCCATCACCGCACTCACCCTCGCCACTACGCCTACTGCGACTACGCTGATGCGCGAAAATCTCGGGCAGATCGAAAGCCGCGGCGTGTCGCTGGACGGAAGTGTGCACCCCACTGTTACATTTCCCTTACAGACACGCCTTTCTCTGCAAGGCGGCTATCAATTTGCCATTGCCACTGTTACAAGCTTTGCAAGGGAGCCTCAGCTGGTCGGCAAATGGATCCCGCAGGTGCCTCGCCAGATGGGAACTCTCCAGGCAAACTGGAGCGGCGAGCGGCTGGGACTGCTCAGCCTCCAGGCGAGCGCGGCCGGCCGCCAGTACGACGATGACCAAAATCGCTACGAACTGCACCCATTCTTCCGCATGGACGTATATGCTTCGCATGCGGTAGGACATAGGATCGAGGCCTTCGCCGCCGTCGAAAACCTGCTCGATCGGTCCATCGATGCAGGACGAACCCCGGTGCAAACCCTCGCCACCCCGCGGCTGGCGCGCTTCGGCCTCCGGGTCAGAATCGGCGGCTAACGCCCGGAAGGAAAAAGCGTGACCGTGAGGAAAAGCATGAACGACATCGCAAAAGAAGCCCCGGCAAAACCAACACTCACCCGCCGAGCTTGGCTGCATGGGGCCTCATCGCTCGGCGCGGCAGCGATCGCCGCTTTCCCCCTCCGGGCCTTGTCTGCGTTCGCAGCGCAGGCGGACTCGGGAGACGCGCTTGAGGGCAAGCTTGCCGCCGATCCGCGGCGGCCGCAGTTCCACCTGTTGCCGGCAAAGAACTGGATGAACGACCCCAACGGACCCATCTACTGGAACCGCGAGTACCACATGTTCTTCCAGTACAACCCGCACGCGGCCGTTTGGGGCGACATGAGCTGGAACCATGCCGTAAGCCCGGACATGCTGCACTGGAAGCATCTGCCGGTGGCGCTCACCCCGACCCCCGGCACAGCCGACGCATACGGTGTCTTCTCCGGCTCGGCCCTTCCTGTCGACAAACGGGTGTACCAGGTGTACACGGGCACCCGGCTCAGCTCGAAAGAACTGGCGACCCTTCGCGACGGCGAAGACAAAATCCAGGAATCGCAATGCCTGGCCTATTCGGACGACCCGGGTCTGGTGACCTGGACCAAGCTGCCGCAGCCCATTATCCCTGTGCCTCCCAAAGGGATGAGGGTCACCGGTTTCCGCGATCCGTCAGCGTGGAAGCAGGGCGATTGGTACTACATGACGGTCGGCTCCGGGGAGGCGCGGGTGGGTGGCTGCGTGCTCCTGTACCGCTCGCGCGATCTGCACACATGGGAGTACCTGCACAAGCTGGCTGGCGGCACATGGAACGGCAAGCCGACGCCCAACCCTTGCGACGACGGGGAGATGTGGGAATGCCCTGACTTCTTCCCGCTCGATGGCGGCCACGTTCTGATCTACTCGACGCTGGGCAAGGTCATCTGGCAGTCCGGCCGCTTCGATGAGGCGACCCTGACCTTTGCAGCGCAACAAACCGGC
>CAXTPL010000001.1:30771-55329 GCA_964246065.1 uncultured Acidobacteriaceae bacterium | reverse complement strand
CTACGCACCCAAGACCCAACTCGACGCCGGCGGCCGCCGTATTCTTTGGGGCTGGATCCAGGAGAAGCGAACGGATGCCCAGCTGAACCAGGCCGGCTGGGCCGGGATGATGAGCCTGCCGCGCCTGCTGCGGCTCGCGCCCGACGGTGCGCTGCGCATCGACATGCTGCCGGAAACGCGCAAGCTGCGCTCTGGCCGGTTGATCGCGGAGCCGGATAGCTCCGGTGCCATCACAGTAGCTCTGCCTGAGGCGAATGGCGAAGTGCTCTGCGGGGGCGGCACCCCAGGCTCGCCGTTCACCCTGACTGCAAGGCAGGCTGGGGGAGGCGGCGAGATCCTCAAGGTGACCTACGTACCCGAGCGCCACGTCCTCCTCGCAGTCGGGGGCGCGGACGCGGGCAAGGAAGTAGCGTTGGCGCCGGGGGAGCCGCCTGCGGTGCACGCCTTTGTAGACGGGTCGGTCATCGAGATGATTCTGGGCGGAGCCGGAGGCGGGCGCGCAGGCTACACCGGGCGCTTCTACTACGACGGCCCGCGGGCGCCGACGATCCAGGTGCGCGTTGAGGGCGCAGGCGTCAGGATGATGGCCTGGCGTGTCTTGCCGATCTCAAGCAATCGGCTCACCAGCCCGGCATAGCGCTCGGCGGGCGGTCTTGTCCCCAAGGCGCGGCTCGGCTCCTCGTTCCCGGCAGATAGGTATGCTAGGGTAACCGGGAGACGTGCCGGCGCACCCATTGCTCGACCCTGGCGGCCGCGCGGGCGCGCTCGACCGCACCAAGTTCAGAGAAGTTTTTCCAGGGATCCATTGCCAAGCATGCTAAGAAGCATCTCGTTTTTCGCCGCTCTCGTCTTTTTCATCGCACCTGCCTATGCACAGACCGGCAATGATCCGATGGCGACAAGCGGCAACGCGGACACGCAGACCTGCCAGGATTCCACCAGCCTCAACTGCACCCCGACACAGAACGACGCGCCCGGCAACTATGCCCCCGACCAGGCCGGCGCCCCTGGAGTAAACAGCCAGTCGCAGGATGCCGGCCAGGGCCAGTACGATCCCCGCTCCAACGGGAGCTATGCCAATGGCTCCAACGCTGGAGCCGGAGGAAACGGCCAGCTCACCGCGCCCAGCTATCGCGACGCGAATGCGCTTCCAAACCAGGGGCAGGATCGCCGCAATGGGGTGCGCACCTCGCAGCCCGAACCCTTGACCGAGTTTCAGAAGTTCGTCGCCGAAACTACCGGCCAGGTGCTGCCCATCTTTGGAGCGAGCCTGGTCCAGAATGTGCCGACAACCTTTGCGCCTGGCGACCAGATCCCCGTGCCCCAGGATGCGCTCGTCGGCCCGGGCGACCTGCTGCGCATACGCATCTGGGGTCAGGTTAACTTCAGCGCCGACCTGCGCGTAGACCGCTCCGGTGAGATTTACCTGCCGCAGGTTGGACCCGTGCACGTCGCAGGTGTGCCCTACGGCGATCTCGACAAGGAGCTGCGCACCGCGATTGCGCGCGTTTACCGCAACTTCAACGTCGCGGCTACGCTCGGGCAGATTCGGTCCATCCAGATTTATGTCGTGGGCCGCGCACGCCGGCCTGGCACCTACACCGTCAGCTCCCTATCCTCGCTCGTCGACGCTGTCTTTGCCAGCGGCGGTCCCGCACTCGATGGATCGCTGCGCCACATCCAGCTTAAGCGTGGCGGCCAGCTCCTGGCCGATCTGGACCTCTACGATCTGCTGGTGCGCGGAGACAAGTCGCACGACCAGAAGCTCGAGTCCGGCGACGTGATCTATATCCCGGCCGTCGGTTCGCAGATTGCCGTGGTGGGCAGCGTGAAAACTCCCGCAATCTATGAGGAGCTCGGCACCGAGACCATAGGCCAGGCGCTTGATCAGGCAGCCGGGCTCACCAATGTTGCCGGCGGCACCGACCTGTTGCTCGAGCGCATGCAAGGCGCGGAAGGACGCGCAGCCGAAAAGGTCGCCCTTGATCCGCAAGGCCTGGCGCAGCCTGTGCGCGACGGCGACATCCTCCGGGCGCAGCCGCGCGTCCCCCAATATGCCAGGACGGTTACCCTGCGCGGCAACACCGCCAACCCCGGCCGTTACGCCTGGCACCCCGGCATGCACCTGAGCGAGCTGCTGCCGGAACGCCAAGCCCTTCTGACGCGCACCTATTGGTGGCAGCGAGGCAATCTAGGGCTGCCCGCCCCGGAGTTTCTCCGCTCAAGCGACCTCGATCGCATGACCCAGCGCGCCACCCCGGAAAAGCTCACCCCAGAAGAACAGGAAGCAGAGCGCAGGAGCGCGGAAGAACGCTACCGCGCCGACTACCTGCTGCGGCGCCAAAACAATCCCGCCAGCCAGGAGCGGTACGACCCCATCAACGGGCCGCGACCCTATGAATTGTCCGACGCGGAAAAGCGCCGCACCGCAGGGGAACCCATCCAGGTCGCGCGCCCGCTCGGGCAGGAGTCCGTTGAGTCCGACGCCTCGACGCGCCGTGACGTGGTGACCGAAAACACTGCCAACGCGCGCACGCCCACCCGGGTCACCCTGCCTGCGCCCGAGATCGACTGGCGCTACGCGGTCATCGAAAGGCTTGACCCCGAAACGCTCAAGACTTCGCTCATTCCGTTCGATCTTGGCAAGCTTGTGCTCGATCATGACGTCTCCCAGGATTTGGAGCTCAAACAAGGCGACGTAGTCACCATCTTCTCGCAGGCCGATATCCATGTTCCGCAGGCGCAGCAAACGCGCTTTGTCCGGCTTGAAGGCGAGTTCGCGCACTCGGGCGTGTACAGCATCCTACCCGGCGAAACGCTGCGGGACCTGGTACAACGCGCCGGCGGCTTTGCTCCGGGGGCTTACCTGTATGGGTCAGAGTTCACCCGGGTCTCCGTCCAGGCCGTGCAGCAGCGGCGCCTCGATGACTACATCCAGAAGCTTCAGCTCCAGATTGAGCGCGGCATCCTTGCGACGGCTTCGTCGGCCAGCGCGTCAGCCGCCGAGGTGGTCAGTGCGAACTCAGCAGGCGCCCAGGCCCGGGAGCTGGTAACGCGGCTCCAGCAGATTCGCGCGACCGGCCGCATCGTGCTCAACCTGCACGCCTACTCGACAACTTCGGGCGACCTGCCGCCGCTCCAGCTTGAGGATGGAGACCGTTTCTATGTTCCGTCGCCCCCCTCCAACGTTAGCGTCATCGGCGCGGTCTACGATCAGAACAGCTTTCTCTACCGGCCCAACGGCCGCGTGTATGACTACCTGCACCTGGCCGGCGGAGGCAATCGCGACGCCGACAAGGCTCACCCCTATGTCATCCGCGCAGACGGCTCCGTGCTCAGCCAGGAGCAGCTCGGCGAAGCCAAGTTTCGCAAGATCGTCATTCAGCCCGGGGACACGATCGTCGTCTCTGAAAAAACCTTCGGCCCCACCAAGCTGCGGACCATCCTCGACTTCTCGCAGCTCTTCTCGCAGTTGGCGATCAGCGGGGTCGTGCTGGGCAGCGTTCTGCCATAAGGAAAGGCGCAAGCCTGGAGTCCACCGGCGCCCCGCTCGTACTTCGGAGCGGGCGTTCTCTCTGCAGATCCAGGTTCCGCACTTCGGAGCTGAGCGACGGACTCCCTGAATACAGCGTTTGCAGGCCCCGAAAGCGCGAAGCCCAAGCCGCTGGACATTCCGGTGCGCGCGGCCTACTCTCCCTCAAGCTAAGAAGTTTCTTGGGAGCCTGCCATGAGCGATCAGCCAAGCCACACCACCTACCCAGTAGAAGAAGCAGTGCGCGCGCAAAAGGCGCTTCGAGCCATGGCCGGCCTTGCCCCGGAGATGTTTCCCGTGCAGGCCTTCGTCGGCATGATCAGCGATGAGGTGGAAACCCTGCGAGGTCAAGGCCATTCCGACGAGGAGATCGCGAAGACGATAGAGAGCAGCTCCGGCATCCAGATCACGGGAGCCGAGATCGCCGAGCACTACGCGCCGCCCGAGCAGCGTCACCCGCCTGAAAGATAAAGCTTGCAACAACCCGCCAAAGAGCTCACCGAACGGACACGAAGCGGCTCGATCAAAGCCAGATGCGCTTGGAGCGAGCCGCTCCAGCATTGCAGTCGAGGCTGCTCTATGGAACAAGGGTGTACGTGATGGTGTCGTAGGGCGTGCTCTGGTCACCGCAGCAGTTCGAGAAGTCCGAAATCACGAGAGTGTTGCCCACCTGGCTGAACCCCAATAAGGAGTTGGGTGCCCACGTGCTCCCGGAGTCGCCCTCTCCATAAGACAATTGATTGGAAGTAATCTTCGCGTTCTGGAGCCGGATCGCCAGGGGATTATTGGCGATCGGCTCGTCATACCAGACAGCCGTCGAAGGATAGGTCAAGGGACTCGATGCGCTCGTCGTCGTGAGTGACCACCCTGTGCCGCCATTCCCTAAGGGCGCGGGCCCGGCGACCACGATGATCGACTTATCCCCGTTCACATCCGCAGGCCCGATATAGGTGCCGGCCTTGAAGTTGTTCACCGTCAAGGCAGGCGAGGCCACCACCGTCGGGGTCACGTTGAAGGTGACTCCGCCATCGCCGCTTACCCCGAATTGCAATGCGAGAGTAAGGTCCGCGTAGTAAATCACTCCGTTGTAGGTGACAGGCAGCCGCGAGAGTTGCAGAGTGTCGTTGGCTCCTGTAATCGAAGCGTATTGCGGCTGGCTAACGGGTGCAGCCGCTGCTCCGGCTGCGTCGGGCCGTACCTTCATGGATTGCGCATGCAGCGACGGTATGGCAGGCAGCGCCATCGTCACGGCGAGAGCGAAGCGGGCGGTACAACGCACAACTCCAAACATCTTCATAAAGCTTCCTCCTGAGGCATGCTCCTCGGATCGTCACAAGCAACCGGGCTCATGCTGGAGTCACAGTCGCCCAGGCAGACCGCGGGCGTCGTGAAGGTCTCTCAAGAGGGAATGAAGTTTTCTGAAGTGCCGCAGCGATGAGCTCGGCCGGGTGAGCCGGCACGAAGAAACGCCGACCTCAGTGCCGGCGACGGTACTTGATGGCGAACTCGTAGTTCGGCGCAGGCGGGAACAGCTCGGCCGTCAAACGGAGGCGATCTGCCAGCGCAGGCGCAGCCAGCAGCGGGTACTCTCGCTCCCGTAGGTCGGCGTAGTCAAGATCCATCGCCAGCGAAAGCATGTAAATGGCCAGCGTGTCGGCAAACGCCGCCTCAAAGTAAGGAGCGGCAGCACGTTCGTCCGTCGCACGGGCCCCGGCAACTGCCGACCCCTCGAGCATCCTGGCGAAGCTCCCGTTTGCCGCGCCGGGTGCGACCGCCGCTCCAGGCATCGCAGCAGGCCCCGCTCCGCCTGGGGCCGAACGTGGCGGCACGTTACGAAGCGCTGATCCCAGGCCTTGTTGTGCAGCACCGCGCAGCTGGTCGAGCACCGTACCCGGCGAGGCTTCGACGGGCGCTCCCCCGGCGACCGAAGGGGCAAGCGAGCCGGATTCCCAGGGTTCCGGCGCCGGCAGCTCATCGGGAGCAGCATGCAGAGCCGCCAGGAATGGCGTCACATTCGGGGGCAGCGTCGCTGCGGCTTCCAGCGCTCGCTTGCGCGCTTCCCACGCGTCCTGCGACGTTTCGCCGCGCACTTCAGCGCGAGCCTGCGCCCAGGCCAGCTCCTGGAAGCGCTGCGGCACCGGCGAGCAGTCCACAAGCTGGTGGCCGATATTGATGAACAACTCAAAGGCCAGCGCAAAGCGGTCCTGCATCAGCCGCGCCGAGATAAAGGTCGATTCCACGCCATCCGTCGCTACGCTGCGATGACAGGTTGCGCGCTCTGAAAGATCGGCCGTGAAGCCGGAGGCAATCTCGGTCTCTTCCGTCTCGCCCAGCGCCAGTGGAACAAAGTAATAGGCGCGGCTGGCAAGCAGGCGCGCCACTCCCGGCGGAATCGCCTCGACAAGATGCTGCAGCGTGTCAAGCGGCACCTCGGTATACCCGTAGGAGGCCCAGCGAAGGCCATTCGCCGCAACGGTTAGTGGCGTCGAGCGGGCAACTTCGCGCGCCGGGACAAGGCTGGTGTGGGCAGCATCGAACATCAACCTGTATTCTAACCCGCAGGGACAAAGGGCATGACCATGCAGCGGGAAGAAGGATCGAGTGAGGCGCCGCCGCCGGGCTTCGGCTTGTTTGCCAGTGGGCTGCTGGCGGTCTCGCTGGGGCTGGCGGGCTTTTGCACGAGCTGCTTTGTTGCCATCCTCGGCCTGCTGCTCTGGAGCCATGGCGGAGCTGGTCATCCGGTAGACTTCGCAAACACCTATAAGTACGTGGCGTTGCCGGTCGGCATCGCGGTTACGCTGGTAAGCGGCGTGGTGCTGCTGGCATTATGGCTGCGCCGTACGTATCGGCGCCTGCGCTAGTGCGTTGCACGCAGGCGTATGCAGCGTTTGAGCAGCCGCGTTTTCGCGAGGATTGCCGGTCGGGGGCCGGATACGACTTTCACTCGCCGCCAGCCCGGGGCACGGGCCTCTGCGCCCCATTATGACAAGAAGAGGTGGATGCAGCCATGGGCCTGCTGACGATTGAGGATGTGCGCAGCGTGGCTGCCGAACAGCGCGGTGAGTGGCTGCGCCTGCTTGAGGCCGGCAACATTCTCTTCTTTCCGCGCTCGCCGATCGCGCTTGAGGCTGGAGACGTAAGCTTTCTGCTCGGACAGCAGCAGGCCGACACCTCGCTCCACAAAAACATCGCCTACAAACCTGCGCGCGATGTCCTCACGGGTGTCGATACCCGAACCGCAAACGGCGCTTCCGTAGCCAGACTGCACGGGATCATGAGCGGCTATTCCCACCAGGTAGAGGCTTTTCTCCGCGAGTGGATGGAGCCGTACAACGGCAAATGGCGCTTGGATTACGCGAGCTTTCGCCCGCAGGAAGAGCAGAACCGCGACCTGCCCAGACGCCGCCGTAATGATCTGCTGCATACGGACGCCTTTCCCACCCGGCCCACGCGCGGCGCGCGTATCCTTCGCTTCTTCACCCACATTCACCCGGAGCGTACCCGGGACTGGGTGGTCGGCGAGCCGTTCGCCCATATGGTGCGTGCCTTTGTCCCGGGTGCTCTTTCCCCGCGAGTCGACTCAGCAATGGTGCGCGCGATCAAACGAGTCGGGCAGGCTGCCGGGCTTGCCGCGGCCCTGCCCGCGCTCAAGCGCACTCCCTATGACGACTTCATGATGCGCCTGCACAACCACCTCAAGGAGGATGAACGTTTCCAGGCCGAGAGCCCCCGCGAAGCCATCGCCTTCCCAGCCGGCTCCAGCTGGATGGTCTACACCGACACGGTCCCGCATGCGGTGCTGGCCGGCCAATACGCACTTGAGCAAACCGTGCTGGTCGAGCCCGGAGCCCTGCTCGTCCCCGAGCATGCGCCTCTGCGGGTGCTGGAACAACTGGCGGGGCAATCGCTTGTCTGAGGGCTGGCCTCCCGGCAGCAGCATGCCCAGGCCACGCTGCCAGCTGCCAAGGAGTGCGACCCGATGAGAGCCACCGTGCCCGCGCCGCGGGCTCGCCTGCGGCCGGCACTGGGCGGGTGCGTGTCGATCCTTCTTTTCCTCTTTCTTGCGGCAGGACTGTCCCCCGGAGCGGCGCAGGCGCAGGCGCCGCCCGTTCCGGTAGCGGTGGCTTCTACCCATTTCACCGTTCAGGTAGGCGGAGTCAGCAGCCAGGTCGTCCACGCGGCCGCCGGATACTACCTCCTGAACTTCAACGTGAGCGGGCCGGTTGAGATCACCGTCACCGCCGCCGACCCGCACTACTGGGACCGCGGGGTCGAGGTGCAGCCCATGCGTTGGGGCATCCGTCCGCGGCGCAATGGAGCGTCGATCGCCTTCCCGCTGGCCGGCCCCGCGAAGCTGTCGATTACGCGTCCGGGTGACCACTTCGCCGACTCAGAGATGCTGTTTCTCTTTGCAAACGCGCCGGAACTCGAGCGGGTGACGGCGAGCACGCCCGGCGTCCGCTACTACGGCTCCGGGGTGCATCGCGGCGACCTCGATGCCAAGGATGGTGACCGCATTTACCTGGCGGAGAGAGCCGTCGTCTTTGGCGGCCTCACTCTGTGGCAGGTGCACGATGTGCACGTTGCCGGACGCGGCATGCTCGTCTACGACGGCCCGCAGGACCCGAACAGCGACACCGGCTGGATACACAAGCCCGGGCGGCACGGCATCGTCATGGATGATGCTCGCGATATCGACATCGAAGGCATCACGGTGGTCGTGCGCAGCCGGACCTGGATGATCCAGATGCGGGATACGCGTCGCGTCCGTTTCCACAACGTCAAGGTGATTGGCGACAGTCCCGGAAATGCCAACCAGGATGGAATGGATTGGCTCGGCGGCGGGGACACGCTGGTGGAAGACTGCTTTTTTCGCGCAGCCGACGACATCTTTGCCATGTACGGCAACTGGGATGGCTACACCGAAGACGCTCTGACCACACCTGGCAGCGATGTGAGCAACATCACGGTCGAGCGCAGTGTGCTTTCAACCAGCGTCTCAAACGTGGTGCGGGCCAACTGGCCGAAGAAGGTCTTCAACAGCAGCCACTTCACCCTGCGCGACTCGGACGTGATCCACGCTGGAGCAGGCAGCTGCGGCGTGCCCTTTGCAGTGATGGAGATCTGGGCCGATCCTGCCGGCAAGGAGCTGCAGACCGGGTACACGCTTGAAGATCTGCGCCTTGAAGACTGGTACTCGCTGGTGCAGCTGCGGCAGCCAAACCCGGCCGTCCGCGACGTGCGTTTTGCAAACATCACCGCCATGGATGGCCCGGGACTGGCCGCATCGGTACTCAAGGGCGACGTTCAGGGCGTTTCCTTCGACGAGGTAAACCTGGGCGGCGGCGCCGTTCTCCAGAACGGCGATGTGCCGCTGGAGGCGAGCGAGGGTGCGGCTGAACCTACATACAAAGCAGGGTCCAATCCGGCATTTTCCTACTCCGCCGGGCTTTTGCGTCCGGGCGCGCCCGTCACCTTTACGGCTTCGGGCTTCGCACCGGCCTCGCACCTGCGTTGGCTGTTTGGCGACGGATAATCTGCAGAGGGAGCTCTTGTGCAGCACTCCTTTCCGGATGCCGAGGGAACGCTGCTCGACGGCTCAGGTCGATACCGGGTGCTGCTTGCCGAAGAAGACGCGGATGTTCCACGTGGAACATTGAAGACCCGCTGGAGCTCGCAGTCGCTAGTCGTAGCGGGGACGCTCAAGCCCGCGGTCAAAGCGGATGCGAGCATGGCAGAGGGTTGGGTCCAAGAGGGTTGGGTCCAAGAGGGTTGGGCCCAAGGAGATGATGCATCCTTGCACCGTGAAACAGGCCTCCTCCGTGTGCACTCCGATGGAGGATACACGTTCACCCTGCTCACCAGCACCGCCGGTGCCTTGAAAGTGGACGGCGTTCAGGCGGAGACTGGAACCCTTCGTGCCCAGGTCTGCGGCTCAAAGGGCAACGCGGTTGAGGCCCTGCGCGTGAGCGTAGCTTTAGCTCGGGGATGGCACCAGGTCGAGATAACACGTGGCGCTCAGATCGAGAATGCCGATGGAGCGGACAAGCATGCGCGCGGCTGCTGTGGGAAGGACCCGGACTGGCACGAAGCTCCGTGCCGGACGCCGCGCGCGCGCATATCGCCAGGGAAGCAAGCGGGGCCGTCCGGACCAGGCGATGCCGCATCAGCGAGTCTCGGCCTAGATGCGAGCTCCTGCCAAATCTGCAGCTTTTGTTGAGGGCAGCTCGGCGTCCCGCCAAAGCTGGCCTGTGGCATCCTTGGGCGAAAGGATCGGCTCGCCCGCCAGCGGCCATGCAATTGCCACCCGCGCATCGTCCCAGCGCAACGTTCGTTCTGATCCCGGATGGTACGGCGCGGTCACCTTGTAAAAGACCTCAGCTGACTCGGACAGCACCAGGAAGCCATGCGCAAAGCCCCTGGGAACCCAGAGCATGCGGCGATTTTCTGCCGAAAGCTCAAAGCCTGCCCACTCGCCAAAGGTGGGTGAGTCGGCGCGCAAATCCACAGCCACATCGAAAATGGTTCCGGAAAGCACGCGCACCAGCTTTTCCTGCGGATGTTCGAGCTGATAATGCAGCCCGCGCAACACACCTTGGCGTGAAAACGACTGGTTATCCTGTGCGAAGCAGGTAGGCAGCCCTGCTGCGGCAAAGGCGGACTGGTTGAACGCTTCGAAAAAGTGCCCGCGAGCGTCCTCGTAGACCTTGCTGTCGATCAGGCGGAGACCAGGGAGAGCGGTTTGGGTAATCTGCATGCGGCCTCCTATCCAAGTGTGCCACTTTGACAGAAGCTCGGTGCAACTCTTCCCAGGAAACTTCTCCGTATTCCCACTCGAAAGTCACGTGCCTGCGCCCGAGCTCCGAGGAGGCGTCGGCTTTTAGCGCAACGTAACCAGACCAGTCCTTGTCCCGCGCGGCGCGGCGACACCGGCTCGCGGTGCCCACTCCCGCTCAATCAGCTCAGGCATGGGCTTGGCCACAAAGAGCTTGTGGGCCAGGCGTGCGATCCACCGTGCCGAGGACTTGGCCTTCTTTTTTCGCGCGCTTTCGGTCGAAATACCGGTGCCCGCGTACATCTGTCGATAAAGCTTGGACAGCAGCATGAACGCCACCCGTGCCTTCAAGCTCTTGACGCAGCCGGAACGCTCCCAGATCGGCCCCCACTCATAAAAGCGATCCCACACGCCCTGGGTCCGATCCTTGATCTCTTCCGAACTCATCAACGGATGGGGCGTAAACATCTTCGGACGGTCCGCAATCGGGATCAGCCAGTACCGAGTGATGGGTATGCCGTTCACCAGCGTCGGGCTTGCGGCCTGCTCTTTTTCCCACTTGATAAAGTCAACGGTCCCAGGGAATGGCGTCATCATAACAAACTGCGCGAACGTCACGCCAGCCTTCAGCGCCAGTTCCACGGTCGCGCCAAAGGTCTCAGGTTTGTCGGTCGGCAGCCCAAAGATGAAGGAGCCGAGCACATGCACCCCATGCTGCCTGAAGGTTTGCAGCTGCTGTACAAGCCGATTGCCGGAGTAGTTGAAATCCTTGAAGACCGCCTTCAGGCCCTCGGGAGTGACCGCTTCCACACCCACCAGGGCTCCCTTGATATTTGCCTTCTTCATCGCGTCCAGGAACTCGCCGTCTTCCGCGGACTCCATGGTGATCTGCGTAAAGAAGACCATGTCTTTCGGCAGCCTGGCCATCTCAGCCATCAGAAGAAAACGCTCCTCCCGCACCGCGGTTAGCGCCGCAACCTTCTCGGCGTTACCCTGCTCCCGCGCCAGGCGCAGATCGGTCAGGGTCACAGGATAGAAATTGTCATCGGCGAGCGCGATAAAGCGGAACCCTTTGCGGCGCAGGTCGACAATCTCGTCGATCACACGCTCAAACGAGCGTTGGCGAGGCTTCTGCCCGTCCGTCCGCCACACCGAGCAAAAGGAGCAATGCTTTGGGCAGCCGCGGATGGTCTGCACCGAGGCCCACATATATTTCGATGCATCCATCAGATCCCAGCGCGCTGCGAGGAACTGGTCGCCCTCAAGCTTGCCGCCTTCGTACAGGCCGCCCGGCTTGCCCGCCAGGCAGTCGTTGACGATCTGCCCCCAGACAACATCGCCATCGCCCTTCGCGACGCAATGCGCTTCGCCTAGTTCAAACGCCTCTTCTGGAAACAGCGTGGCGTGGATGCCGCCGTAAACCACCCAGGCGCCCCGCTCGCGCGCGACCCGACCGACCTGGTAGCCGCGCAGGGCATTGCCCGTGTGCACGCTGATGCCCACCACATCTCCAGGCTGAATGGTCATCGGGTCGAGCGGCTCGATCGATTCGTCGACCAGGATGGGGTCCCCGGCAGAAGCCGGAGTTGCGGCGGCAAGGACGAACAGCCAGCGCGGCGTAATTACAGCAGTTCCAAAGGAGTTATCGCTGGGGTTGATCAGGTGCACACTCATCGATGCGAAAGCCTTACCGTGCGAGAGTCCCTGAATGAGGCCGAAGAGCGACCGGAGAAGACCCCAGGGTCGTACACCTTGGTGCAGGCTTTTTTGAACTCCAGGAGAGAGCAAACCGTGCGCAGGCCTTTCGATCATACAGTTGCGTACGCTATGCGACGCAAATCGATGCAAACTGTGACCGCATGAACAAGGCTCCAAGCCGCGGAGGCGAGAACACCGAAAGACAGAGGCGCGGTAGGATGAGAGTGCGAGCAGCCGGGCGACCGCCGCTACACCGCGCGCAAGCGCGGGATGGGGGAGGAAAGTCCGAACTCCACAGGGCAGTGTGCCGGATAACGTCCGGGATCGCGGCGTCAAGGCCGCGAGACGGCCAGTGCCACAGAGAAAATACCGCCGCGTGCCCGGGCCGAAAGGGCCGAAGCACGAGGTAAGGGTGAAAAGGTGCGGTAAGAGCGCACCGCTCCGCTGGTAACAGCGGGGGCATGGTAAACCCCACACGGAGCAAGACCAAATAGGGAGGAAGCAGCGGCTCGGTCCCGAGCAGCCGCTGCGCGTGCCGGCCCGGCGCGCCAACGCGGGATCCCGCCTGCCCCTCGCAAGAGACAAGGCGGAGGAAACCTCCGGGTAGGTTGCTGGAGCGGCACAGCGATGTGTCGCCTAGAGGAATGGTCGCCCAGGGCGCAAGCCTGGACAGAATTCGGCTTACAGGCTGCTCGCCTTAAGCTTCGTTTCTAAAGCTTTCCGGAGAGTGTGTCAGGGTGTTGCGCGCGGCCCCACGCAAGCGGCCAAGGCCGGGAACCTTCTTGCCGGCGCGCTCGTAGTTTATAAGGCAAGGCCAGTGCCAGAGGTCATCCTTCGGTCTTCTCCCGTAGGCGGCGGCCCCGGCGCACTGCTACTCTTCTACCAGCACAGACTTGCCAAGGTTGCCCCAACATGCACTGGACAGAAGCCTTAAAAATCGCTCTGCAGTCCCTCTGGGTCAACAAGCTTCGTACTGTGCTCACCCTGCTTGGTATCGTGATCGGCGTCGCGTCCGTCATCGCCGTCATCACGCTCGTCAACGGCGCCAATCATTACATCGCGACCAAGATCTCCGGCTACGGCGCTGACACCATCGACATCAAGCGCATTCCATCGGTCATCTTTGACGTCGAAGAGTACGTTGCCTTTCAGAAGCGCAAAAACCTGACCTACGACCAGTACAAGGAGTTGATCGCCGCCTGCGCACATTGCAAAACAAGCGGCGCCGCACTCCAGTCCACGGGCAAAGTCGTCAACGGCACGCAATCCACCACCGGCACCCAGGTCAACGGCTTTACGGCTTCCATGCTGCAGATCAAGAACATCGACATCGCTCTCGGCCGGGCGCTCACTCCCTCAGACGACCTCCAGGGGAGCCACGTCGTGGTGGTTGGCTACGACATCGTCGACAAGCTTCTGAACGGAGCCAATCCGATCGGCAAGGAGATCCGGGTCGACGGCGAGGTGTACACCATTGTCGGCGTAGGTGAGCGCCAAGGCACCACCCTGGGCCAAAGCCAGGACGACTATGTAGACATGCCGCTCACCACCTACATGCACAGCCACGGCCTGCACCAGTCGCTCAACTTCTTTATCAAGGCCGGCACCGCGCCTGGAGCCCTCGATGCCGTTACCGATGAGGTCCGCGCCGACCTCCGCGCGCTGCGCCATCTAGCCCCGGGCACCCCTGACGACTTTGTCCTCGAAAGCAACGACACCTTTGCCACGCTCTGGAAGAGCCTGACCCAGACCTTCGGCTTTGTCATCGTCGGCATCGCTGCCATTTCACTGGTGGTGGGCGGCATCGTCATCATGAACATCATGCTCGTCTCGGTCTCTGAGCGTACCCGCGAGATCGGCATCCGCAAAGCCCTCGGCGCCAAGCGCCAGGACGTTCTGCTGCAGTTTCTAATCGAGTCTGCCGTGATGGCCCTGATCGGCGGCTTGATCGGCGTCATCGGCGGGGCGGGAACCGCGGAAATCGTGACCCTGGCCCTTGGCTGGCCTTCCCAGGTACAGCTTTGGTCGGTGCTGCTGGGCTTGTTTGTCGCCGGTGGCGTCGGCATCTTTTTCGGCGTGTATCCCGCAAGCAAGGCCGCCAAACTCGACCCGATCGTCGCCTTGCGCACCGAACTATGATCCGAGGAAACCCTCTATGAGTGTCGCCGACTCCCGCGAATCCGTCCGCATGGCCTTCGATACCCTCCAGGCCAACAAGCTCCGCTCCGGACTGACCATCCTCGGCGTCGTCATCGGCGTGGCGACGGTCATCATCATCTCCTCCATCATCACCGGGATCAACAACAAGGTGCAGGTCTGGATCGACTCAATCGGCACCAACGTCATCTGGTGCTTTCACATGCCGGTGATCGGCATTCGTCCAACCGCTGAAATGCTGGCCCGCAAAAAGCTCACCGTTGAAGAGGCGAATGCTATGCGGTCGCTGCCGCACGTCCTCGCCGTCGACCCCAACATCACCTTTCAAGACTTCAGCACCGGGCTCGGCAAGGTGACGGTAAAGTACAACGGCAAGAAGATTCAGCACACCACGGTGCAGGGCGACTCGGCCGACATCGCCGCGGTGCAGCAGGTGTCGTTGAAAGAAGGCAGCATGTATACCGAAGACGATAACCTTCGGCGCGCCAACGTCGTGGTGATCGGCTATGACACGGCAGAAAAACTCTTCGGCAAAGAGCCGGCCTTGGGCAAGCAGATCGACGTTGAAGGCGAGTTGTTTACCGTCGTCGGCGTGATGAACAAGCTGAAGCAGGCGTTTGGAAGCGGCACCAATCCGCAGGACAACGCCGCCTATCTTCCGTTGAACACCTTTCACAAGATTCATCCGGAAGCCAAAGACGTATGGATCAGCGTGAAGTACGACGACCCAAAGAACAAAGCGCTCGTGGAAGAAGAGATTCGTACGCTGCTGCGCATCTACCGGCGCGTGCCCACAACGGCGGATGATAACTTCGCCATCTTCAGCCCGGACGCGATTGGCCGCTTGTGGTCCCAGCTCACCGCCGGACTGGTCATCTTCATGATCGCTGTTTCAAGCGTCGGGCTCATGGTGGGCGGGGTCGGCGTCATGAACATCATGCTCGTCAGCGTGACCGAACGCACCCGCGAGATCGGGGTTCGCAAAGCGATAGGCGCCACCCGAAGAAACATCCTGGTGCAGTTCACCGTGGAGGCCATCACCCTTTGTGCCCTCGGCGGGGTGATCGGGCTCGTGATCGGCGCGGTCATCACCTATGTCGTCCGCCTGGTCGCCGGTGAGGCGCTGCCCGCCAGCATGTCGACCCTGTGGACCAGCATCGCCTTTATTACCTCGTGCATGATCGGCCTGATCTTCGGCATCTACCCGGCCTGGAAAGCGGCCAACCTCGATCCCATCGAGGCGCTCCGCTACGAGTAGCCCCTGCCGGTACACTGGGGGCCGATGCTCGCCTTCGTTGTCACTCTGCTTACGAGCCTGCTTGCTCTGGCCGGTCTCGCTTTTTGCTGCGTCGCCATCTGGGCTGCGCGGGCCTTTATGCGGAGCGTCCCGCGGCAAAAACCCTCGCCGCCGGCACCAGCCCCTCCCGTCAGCATCCTGAAGCCCCTCAAAGGGCTCGATCCCCATCTCTACGAGGCTTTGGCGAGCCACTGCCGCCAGGAGTATAGCTCTGCGTTCGAACTTCTCTTCGGACTTTCCGATCTTGCGGATCCGGCAGCCTCCGTTCTCGAGCAACTGCAGCGGGAGTTTCCCGGAGTCGCCCTCCGCGTCGTGCACTGCCCTGCCCTACTGGGCGCCAACGGCAAAGTGAGCAATCTTGTGCAGATGCTGCCGCATGCCCGCTACGAGCACATCCTGATCAGCGACGGCGATATCCGCGTAGCCCCCGGCTACCTGGGCCGCATCCTGGCAGACTTTGCGCCCGTAGCCGGACGAGGGTCACCGGTCGGACTCGTGACTGCCCCGTACCGCGGCCGCACGCACGGGAGGGCTGCAAAAAATGGCACCGAAGGCCCGGCAACGCTGCCCTCGCGGCTGGAAGCGCTGGCCATTGCTACGGACTTCTTCCCGGGCGTGCTGACAGCAAGGCTGATCGAGCGCGGCATCCGCTTCGGTCTCGGCTCGACGCTGGCCACCACGCGCACCGCGCTCGATGCCATCGGCGGCCTGCTGCCGCTTGCCGACCACCTCGCCGACGACTACGAACTCGGCGCGCGCGTTGCGGCTGCGGGCTACAAGGTCGTTCTATCGGCTGAGGTGGTCGAAACTTCGGTTGCGCCCTACAACCTCCGCGGCTACTGGGAGCACCAGCTGCGCTGGGCCCGCGCCATGCGCGACTCGCGGCGCGGCGGCTACCTCGGCCTTGCGCTCACCTATGCTCTGCCCTGGGGACTGCTGAACGTGATCGCAAGCGGCGTCAGCCTGCCCAGCATCGCCATGCTGAGCCTGGTTTTGGCCGCGCGCGTCGCCGTCGCGCTGACCATCGGGGTGGGCCTTCTGGGCGATCGGCAGGTGCTGCGCGACCTGTGGCTGCTGCCCCTGCGCGACTGCCTGGGCCTGGCCCTGTGGGCCTGGAGCTATGCCGAAGACACGGTTCTCTGGCGTGGCGAGCGGTTAGCGCTGCAACGCGGCATCCTCGCGCGTCGCGCATAGGCGTGTGAAACACCGCCGGCCCGGCTTATATAGTGGAGGGCAGGCAAAGTTTTCCTCATGACGACACCGCTTGTTACGCTTGCGCCCGCTGCTCCCACATCGTCCACCGGGCCCGCGGCTACGCTGCTGTACAACGACTGGTACCCGGCAATGCGCTCGGACGGCCTGCGCGGCAAGACGCTGCGTACGACCCTGCTTCTCGGCATCCCTATGGTGCTGGGGCGGCGTGCCGACGGCCGGCTCTTTGCCATGCGCGACAGCTGCCCGCACCGCGGCATCCCTCTCTCGTGCGGATGGTTCGATGGGCAGGCGCTGATGTGCAAGTACCATGGCTGGGCCTTTGAGCCGGTGAGCGGCCAGTGCACGGCTATTCCTTCGCTGAGCTCCCGCGACACGCTCGATCCAACACGCATCTACGGAACGGCGTACCCATGCGAAGACCGCGACGGCTACGCGTGGGTTTATGTGCCGGAGCCTGGCAGCGGGCGCGTCAGGAGCGGCGATGCCCCGTTGCCGCCCGTGCCGGAGACGCCGAAGTTTTCTGCAAGGTTCCGCTCGGCTCACCTGACGGCGGACCTGCCCTGCAATGTCGATCACGGCATCATCGGTCTGATGGACCCTGCGCACGGTCCATTTGTGCACCAGGCCTGGTGGTGGCGCAAACAGGCTTCCATCCACGAAAAGGAAAAACACTTCGAGCCGATCCCAGGGGGCTTCCGGATGGCGGCCCATGCGCCCTCAGGCAACAGTGCTCCTTACAAATTGTTAGGCGTGTATGGGGAGCCCATCACCACCACGATCGACTTCGTGCTGCCCAACCGGCGGATTGAGACCATCCGGTGCGGGGAAAAGTGGTTCGCAAGCATCACCACGGTGACCCCGACCACGCCTGCTGCTTGCCGGATCGATGTGTTCGCCGCATGGAACGTTTTCTACAGCGTGCCATGCGTAACAGCGATCGCTACCTTCTTCGGCAGGCGCTTTGTAGACCAGGACAGGGTAACGATGGTTGAGCAGGCGGAGGGGCTCAAGTACGATCCGACGCTGATGTTGATCGACGATGCGGATCGTCCGGCAAAGTGGTACTTCGCGCTGAAGCAGGCCCGTCTGGAGTCGGAAAGCACCGGCCAGCCGCTGCGGCATCCCATGGCCGGCCCGGTCACTTTGCGCTGGCGCTCCTGAGCTTTTTCTTTGCATTCGGCTGTTCGCCAGCCATGCTTTGGCCGCGATTCAAACTGCGGTTCGACTACGGTGCGGCGGCTGTAAGCTGCTCAGGCGCGATGGCCAGCAGGTCGCCCAGCGAGTTGAAAAGGATCTCATCGGCCACGCCGTCTCCTGCCCGGCGGCCTGCCCCCTTGTGGGTCTGGTTCCAAATCTCATACCAAAGGTTCTGCGCCTGCCACACGTTGGGAGCAAACGGAAGCGCGCGCACCGCAGTCGCTACCGTGACCGCCTGCTCCAGCGCAGCCAAGGAGCGCGGTGAGGCGCGCAAAGCCTGCATCGCCGCCGTCATGCGCCTGTCTACAATAAAGTTCAGGTCGGCGATTTCGAGCGGGATACCGTCCGCCGTTGCGAGCGAAAGCGCGGAGCGCACCTGCGCCGCGTCCAGCGGCTCAGCCTCAAGCGCCCGCCGCAGCAGGACGTTGATAGCAAAGCTCGCTGCCATGCCGAGGGCCGAAGGGCGCGGAACCTCGGTCTGATTGAGGAAGTGCAGCAGCGAGGCATGATCCTCATAAAGATGGAGCAGGCTGTCCTCAACCTCCGCGACGGTGCTTGAAAGGATAAGCTGCACCACGCGCCGCTGTTCATCGGCAAAGAGCGAGCGAATCGTGTAGTTTTGCGGGCCAAAGCGTTTGTCGAACAGGCGGATGACCGTGGGCAGGTCGGCGCGGGTAAATGCGGCACGAGCCTCTTCGAGAAAGCGCCGGTGCTCCTCCGCCTCTCCTGCCTGCAATGGGCAAACAACGGCGGTAATGTTCTGATCGCCAAAATGAAGCACGGCGTAGAAAAGCCTCTCGCAGTCTTCCGTCAGGCAGGAGCTGACCTCGGCTTCGCCGACGACCAGGCGGCCCCGTCCATTGGTAATCAGCTCATTGCCCAGGCGCTGGATCTTGTAGGCGAAGAGCTCTGTGTGTTCCGGGTAGTTTGTGAAGGCAGAAGAGATCGCATAATGAGCAGCCACTTGTTCAAGCCCCACCTGGAGCCCGCGAGCGCGCCTTTTGTAGATGGCTGCGCCGTCGCCCTCCTCGGCCAGGTTGCTGTGCGCCTCGGCCAGCGTAGCGATAAAGGCCTCTTCAAGAGCCTGGCCGCGCTCTGCAAACAGCACCTTGGCAAGCTGAAGGGCACGCGCAGCATACGCAATAATCTGGACCGTCTCGATGCCGGAGATGTCGTCGAAAAACCAGCCGCAGCTGGTGTACATCAACTGTGCGTGACGCTCAATCTCCATCAGCTTGAGGCCAACGCGCCGCTCCGCGGGCGTTAATGCATGTGTCGCCTGGGCGGCAAAAAACGGCTCCAGCTCTGACCGGTCGAGCACCACGGCGATGTAGGCGTCGCGTGCTGCATCCAGATCGCGAAAGACAGGCTTTGCAGCTGCACGAAGCAAGGGCGCGAGCCCGTCCCGCAGATCGTCGAGCGCGCGCCGCAGCGGCGCCCGCCATAGCTGGTTGTAGGGCTTGCCGCCGTTGCAGCCGCAGTTCGACCGCCAGCGCTCGATGCCGTGCGCGCAGCTCCAGCTCGTGTTTTCAGCGATCTTGGCCTCCCAGCAGGGCGGGAACTTCGCGAGAAACTCGCCGTAGTTCGTCAGCCGCGCCAGACCTTGATCTTCTATGTACTGCAGCGCATAGGACAAAGCCATTTCCCCGTATCGATGGTGATGGCCATAACTTTCGCCGTCCGTAGCCACATGCACAAGCTGTGCGCCGGGGTCACCGGTAAAGCCACCGGCCATTCGCTGCGCAAAACCGATGCCGGAGTCGAGCAGGCGCTCAAAGGCGATGGCGCGCGAGCGTGGGCCGTCATAGAAAAAGATTGAGATACTGCGTCCACTCGCAAGACGGACAAGGTAGGGCTGGCGCGGGTCTACTGAGGCTTCCGGTGTGGGGTGCCAGGCTTCTTCGCGGGGGCGCTCGCCCGGTTGTTCGGCGGCAGCAACCAGCGGGCGCACGGCGGCGCACTGGTTGGGCGCGAGGATGGTGTAGAGAATGCCGTGTTCGGCCAGCAGCTCCAGCGTCGGCGTGTCTACGGCAGTCTCGGCCAGCCACATGCCTTCCGGCTTGCGCTTGAAGCGGTACTCGAAGTCGGCGATGCCCCAGACGATCTGCGTCCGCTTGTCGCGCTCGCCGGCCAGCGGCATGATGATATGGCTGTACACCTGCGCCAGCGCGGAGCCATGGCCTGAGAACCTGCGCGCACTCTCTCCGTCCGCCTCAAGAATCGAGCGGTAGGCAAGCGGGGCCTTCTCCTCCATCCAGGAAAGCAGCGTCGCTCCGAAGTTGAACGAAATCCGCGCATAGTTGTTGACGATGCGCACGATCTGGTCTTCCCGGTTGAGGATGCGCGAGGAACCGTTGGAGGCGTAACACTCGGCGGTGATGCGCTCATTCCAGTCATGATAGGGCGCGGCGGAGTCCTGCGTCTCAACCATCTCCAGCCAGGGGTTTTCGCGCGGGGGCTGGTAAAAGTGGCCATGGATGCAGAGGTAGCGTGCGGCGGGGGTGTTGGATGTGGCAGTGCTCATGGAACCTTCCGAGCACCATTAAAGCAGGATGGGCAGGGAAGCCGCATATGGACCCGGCGAGAAGTCACGTTACCGATAGCTGCTGTTGCGCATAGAGTCGGTGTAAACACCCAGGTCGTCAACCCTCGGGCTCAACGGCCGCTTTCGGGGTCACGCTAGTTCGCTCTCCTCCCGGTGTAGGGGCCGGCACCGGCGGCGGCATCGTAGATCGCTCTGCCGATGCGCGCGATGGCTTGTTCGCGGGCGGGTTGCGCCCGGCTCGAGTCGGCAACCAGGACCGCGAGCGCGAGCTTGCGGCCGTCGGGGAGCCGGATCAGGCCGATGTCGTTCGTCGCATTGTGGCTGCGGTCCGTGGTGCCGGAGGTGCCGGTCTTATGCGCGATGGCGGTGCCCGGAGGGAGCAGCGCCTTGAGGCGGTGCTCGCCGGTCTGGCTGTCGGTCATCCAGTTAAGCAGCAGCGCAGTGTGCTCCGGGGTGAGCGGCGACCCGTCGGCCAAGCGCCGCAGCAGCCGCACCAGCGCTGCGGCCGACGCATCGTTGCGGTACTGCGCAAGCATCGCGCGTCCAAGCGTCTGCTCGGGGTCTACAACGTGGATGCCGTCCAGGCCGATGGACCCGAGATACGCGGTGACCGCACCCGGGCCGCCAAGCGCGCGCAGGACGAGGTCCGACGCGACACCGTCGCTCTCTGACACAGCGAGGCGCAGCGCCTGCTCAAGCGGAACCTGCACACCGCCGTGAGGATGCGCCTGCTGCAAGGCGCTGTACTGGTCGCGAGCGATGCAGTCGACAGCGCGAAACGGGAGCGGGGTGGCAAGGCTGAGCCTGCCCTGCTCGACTGCGTGGAGGGCAGCAAGCGCAATGGGCAGCTTGTACACAGATTGCATCGGCAGGGCATCGCCCGCGTGGTAGGCGCAGTCGAGCGGGGTGCCTGGGAGCGCGCAGGCCACGGATACGCGGCCGTGGCTGGTCGCGGCAATGGCAGCGATCTGCTGCCCGAGCTGCGCTTGAAGCGGGGCGGGCAGAAGCAAGAAAGCGGTCGCGACCGCCGGGAGCCGAAAGAAGCCGCACCCGGCCGCGGATGGGCGGCTGCTTCGCTGCAAGGCCAGGGCAGGCTCCTCGCATCGCTTGAGATGGCGAACTCCTGCATGGAGCCGAGTTGCAAAGCGCATAGAGCCTTTCGACTGCCCGAGGCGCGCTGGTGACGCACGCAAACCTCACGGATATTGCAAGTAGAGCAGGCCGGCGCCAGGCGGGAGAGTAACTGTTCTGGTTCCGAATACGAACGGGGCCATGGTAAGCAGGGCAAGCGGAGACCTTGCCGGCACGGCAGTTGGCTGGCGATCGGCGAGCGCGGCGTTTCGTGTGTTTTAAGCGCCAGGGTTCGCGGCTGGGTCGACGCAGATTGCGAAGAAGGTCACGAGAGACAACTAGTCTGACTCGTCAGCCGGCTGCGCGCTCCCTTTGCCATGCAGGTCGCAGGCGCGCCACAGGTACCAGCTGGCGACCGAGCGCCACCCCTGCCATTTGCGGGCGCGCCGCTCCATCTCATCCGCAGTCGCGAGCATGGTTGCGTCAAACGGCTTGGTCTTCAACACGACCGCGCGGGGCAGCCGCTTAAAGGTAAGCGCAAAGCCTTTGCGGACGCCGTAGTCGGTTACCGGCAGCACGTCCGGGCGGCCAAGGCGGAAGATGAGCAGCATCTGAACCGTCCAAACGCCGACCCCGCGCACGGCGGTGAGCCGCGCAATAATTTCCTCATCGCTCAGTCTCCGGATGTGAGCAAGCGTTGGCACGGTGCCATCGGCGGTTTTGCGGGCGAGGTCCTGGAGCGCCAGCATCTTTGACCGCGACAGCCCTGCCCCGCGCAACGCCTCATCCGGCTGCGCGAGCAGCAGCTCCGGCGTGGGATGAATGTCGCCAAAGAGCTGGAGCAGGCGGCGCAGGATGGCCGCGGCCGCGGCCCCGTGGAGCTGCTGATAGAGGATCGACTCAAGCAGCGCTTCAAATGGGGAGTGCTGGCTCTTGAGTCGAAACGCAAAGGGGCCGGCAGCGGCAATCAGCGCGCCCAGCTTCGGGTCGCTTGCGGTGAGCGCGCGGCAGGCCTCGTCTGTGTTGTAGCGTACAGAGCGGCGACCGTCGGTCATCTCCTTCGCCTCGTATCGCGAGTGTAAACGGAGCACCCGCCGCCCTGTTTGCAGCAGCGGCAAGTTTTTCCCTCGCGGGGAGGTTCACCGCAGGATCAAAACTCCGAAGTAAGGTGGCGCTCAAAGTCACTTGCCCGTTCTCCCGCCGGGTAGCTATAGTGATCTTTCTCGGCCAAGTGCGAGAAACAGGGGGCGCTGTCCGACTCGGGCGCTTCGTTGGACAGCCAAGCGCAACGGCCGCACCGTAAGAGCCGTAAGCCGAAACAAGGACAGATCGCATGCCGCAGATCTTTGACCGCAGCTCGAATGCTCTGGCTCGCATGAGCCTGGTGCTGACCGGGCTCATTGTGATCGCACTCGGAGTCACGCTCGACCAGCTCCAGCGGTCACCTTGGGTCACCCGCCAGGGCCAGCGTGCCGAGCAGCCTGTACCCTTCTCCCACAAGCATCACGTGCAGGGGCTGGGACTGCAGTGCCAGTACTGCCACACTTCGGTCGAAAAGGCGGCGTATGCGGGCATTCCGCCGACCAAGACCTGCATCAACTGCCACGCGCAGATCTGGACGAACGCGAACCTGCTCGAGCCGGTGAGGCAAAGCTGGGCGACAGGCGAGTCGCTGCCGTGGACGCGCGTGCACGACCTGCCCGATTACGTGTACTTCAACCACCAAATCCACGTGAACAAGGGGCTGGGCTGCTCGTCATGTCATGGCCGCGTCGATGAAATGCCGATCATGTACCAGCAAAACACCTTGCAGATGGAGTGGTGTCTGAACTGCCATAGAAATCCTGCGGTGAACCTGCGGCCGGTCGGCGAAATCTACAACATGGCCTGGTCCGGGCCGACAAACCTGCGTCCGGTCTGGTGCAAGGCCGTGGATAACGTGAGCAAGCATTCCGGCATACCGACCGCGCAAACGGTGAGCTGCGTTTCCGCGCCGCCGCGGGAGGGCGCAGGCATGGCAGCCGGCAATCCGAACCAGGCTTCGCTCAATATGCCCGCATTGCCCGGTGGCATGCATGGGCAGTTGGCGAGTGACAGCAGCCAGACAATGCAGCTGGGTGCGCAGGCCACCGGCGCGCCGACCGGCATGATTCCAGGCAACGCGCCGGCGCTTATGGATGTAGCAGCGAGGCTGCAGTCGGCCAAGTACGTTAAGTTCACGAGCCAGGCAGCGCTGGGCGGCTACCTTATCCAGCACTACAACATCCGTACGCCGCGCGAGCTGTCAAGCTGCGAGGTGTGCCATCGCTAAGCAGTTTTCTCACTCCGCTCCCGACGAAGAGGCTATGGCTGACGAGTTTCAGAACGAGTTTCGTAGCATCGACGCGCCGCTGACGCTCAATGAAGTGCGCGCCAAGCTGAAAAGCACCAGCGGCCGCCACTTTTGGCGCTCGGCTGAAGAGCTGGCCGACACCCCAGCCTTCACGGAGCTGCTCGAGAAAGAGTTTCCGTCGCAAGCCTCGGAGTGGATCGATCCGGTTTCGCGGCGAGGCTTTTTAAAGCTTGCCGGCGCGTCCATGGCGCTTGCCGGCCTTGCGGGATGCACCAAGCAGCCGGATGAAGCGATTTACCCCTATGTCAAGGCGCCGGAAGATCTGGTGCTGTCCAAGCCTGTTTATTTTGCGACCGCCCACCCGTTTCCCATGGGCTCAGTTCCGGTGATCGTCAAGAGCGACGCATTTCGGCCGATCAAGGTGGACGGCAACCCGGAGCACCCGGTCACCCGCGGCGCCTCAGACGCCATGACGCAGGGGACCCTGCTTGGGCTCTATGATCCCGATCGCGCGCAAAAGATCACATACCGCGGCGAAACGCGCGACTGGGCTTCGTTTCTGGAGCAGTTCCAGTCCATGCTCGCGATCAAGAAGGCAAGCGGCGGCCAGGGCTTGTACTTCCTTTCGGAGACCGTAACTTCGCCGACGCTGGCCGCGCAGTGGAAGAAAGCGCAGGCAGCCTTTCCGCAGGCCAGGTTCGTGCAGTGGGAGCCGGTCAATCGCGACTCCGCCCGGCTT
>CAXTPL010000001.1:3036-30761 GCA_964246065.1 uncultured Acidobacteriaceae bacterium | reverse complement strand
GCGTCCAAGCAGGCCTTCGGCGACTTTTACGATGCTCAGTACAAGCTGGACCAAGCCGACTTTATCTTGTCGCTCGATGCAGACTTCCTTACCGGCATCACGCATCCGGGCTTCCATCGGCTGGCAGGCGATTACGCGCGCAAGCGCAAGCTGGAGCAGGGACAAAGCTCGACCATGAACCGGATGTACGCGGTCGAGAGCATGACGACGACTACCGGCCTGAAGGCGGAACATCGCTTGCCGCTGAACGCCGCGCTGATCGGACCCTTTGCGTGGGCGCTGGCCGCGCAACTCGGCGCGCCGGGCGCGTCGGGCGCTTCGTACAGCTGGAACGCCGCACAGCAGAAGTTCCTGGCCGCGGTTGTCAAAGATCTCAAGGCGGCAGGCTCGGCCGCGGTCGCGATCCCCGGCGAGCAGCAATCGCCCGAGGTGCACCTGGCAGCCATCGCGATCAACCAGGCGCTCGGCGCAGTGGGCAAGACTGTTGTGTATAACGAGACCGTAAACCCGATGCCCTCCGTTCAAGGCGAGGACCTCAGGTCGCTCGTCGCCGACATGAACGCCGGCAAGGTCGACTGGCTGGTGATCCTTGAGACCAACCCCGTCTACGCGGCGCCGGTTGATCTGAACTTTGACGCGGCGCTCAAGAAAGTCCGTGTCAGTGCCACGCTCAGCGCCTACGCGGATGAAACAGCCGCGGTTTCGCAGTGGCACCTTCCCAGCGCCCACTATCTCGAGAGCTGGTCGGACGCGCGGGCCTATGACGGCACCGCGACGATCGTGCAGCCGATGATCGCTCCACTCTACGACGGCAAGCAGTCTCACCACATTCTGCAGGCCATGCTGACGGACAACGGGCAGAACCCGTTTCTTTCGCCCTACGACGCAGTGCGTTCAACCTGGCCGCAGCTTGCTGCGCAAGGCACCGGCGACAATGCGGACGCAGCCTGGCGCAAGGCGCTGCACGACGGCTTCCTTGCCGACACGGCATTCGCGCCCAAGACGCTGACCGGCAAGATCGCTCCTGCGACGAGCGCGACTGCCATGCCAGCCAACACGCTGACCGTAGTCTTCCGCCCGGATTACAACCTTTATGACGGCCGCTACGCCAATCTCGGCTGGATGCAGGAGTTGCCGCGTCCGGTGACGAACCTGTCCTGGGACAACGCCGCGCTTGTGTCCTATGCAACGCTCGATGCCCTGAAGGCCGAAGAAGGAGACCTGCTCGAGATCCTGGTTCCGGCTGCCGGCCAGGCGCATGGATACAAGCTGCTTGCGCCCGTGCTTGCCGTGCCCGGGCATGCCGATCAGCAGGTTTCGCTCACACTCGGCCAGGGCCGTGTCAACGTAGGTCGCGTGGGCCAGGGCCATGGCTACAACGCCTCGCTCGTCCGTACCTCGGGAGCGCCCCTGATGGTGATGGCTGCGGTGCGCAAAACCGGCGAAAGCGGCGACTTTGCTGTAACCAAGAGCCACTACATCGACCACCGGGGCCACGCGGCCGGCGGCGACGGCTCCGGGACGCATTCGCTGGAAGGCAATGAAGAGCAGGTGCGCGGCATCATCCGCTATGCCACGCTCGACGAGTACAAGCAAGACGAGTGGTTTGCGCAGGAAGGCGAAGGGCGCGATCTCCCTGAGCCGACCACCAGCATGTTTCCCGCGTACCGCTATGACCAGAACGCCTGGGGCATGTCGATCGACCTGAACTCCTGCATCGGCTGCAATGCCTGCGTGGTGAGCTGCTATGCGGAGAACAATATCGCGGTGATCGGCAAGCACCAGGTCAAGGTGGGCCGCAACATGCAGTGGATCCGGATCGACTCCTACTACGAGGGCGACCTGGCTACGCCGCGCGCGCACTTTCAGCCCATGCTTTGCCAGCACTGCGAGAACGCGCCGTGCGAGCAGGTCTGCCCGGTGGGTGCCACCGTGCACACGCCGGAAGGCCTGAACACGATGGTCTATAACCGCTGCGTCGGCACCCGCTACTGCTCCAACAACTGCCCGTACAAGGTGCGGCGTTTCAACTTCCTGCTGTACTCCGACTATGAGACGGAAAGCCTGAAGTTCATGCGCAATCCGGATGTAACGGTGCGCTCGCGCGGGGTGATGGAAAAGTGCTCCTACTGTGTGCAGCGTATTAATGCGGCCAAGATCGAGGCTGACAAGGATAACCGGGATATCCGCGACGGTGAAGTGGTGACCGCCTGCCAGCAGGCCTGCCCAACCAGCGCGATCACCTTCGGCAACATCAACGACAAGGGCAGCAAAGTCCGGCACCTAAAGGAAAACACGCGCTCCTACGGCGTGCTGGCCGACCTGAATACCAGGCCGCGCACCACCTACATGGCGGGTGTGCTGAACATCAACAGCGAGTTGGCGGAAGGCTAGCCGAACGAGCCGCCCCGGCAAGCGGCCGGGAGAGTTCCGCCGGAGTTAGCCAGGGCTGATCGATTTCGGCAAGTGAGCAGCACGAGCGTAGCAGGGCAAGGCAAACCAGAGCGATTCAAGCAGAGGCTCAAGCGATGGCGACCAAGGAACCGATACATGACCCGATGGTGGACCCCGCGACCGGAGAGATCCGGGTCATCGCGCCTGGACATACCTTTCGCTCGGTCACCGACAAGATCTCGAAGATCGTGCTCACCCGGCACACGCCCGTACCTTTTCTGGCCGGGCTGGCCTTTGCCGCCGGTCTGGCAAGCGCGGTGCTCGTTTGCGTAACGTACCTGTTCTTCAAGGGCGTCGGCATCTGGGGCATCTCGATGCCGGTGGCCTGGGGCTTTGCCATCATCAACTTCGTCTGGTGGATCGGTATAGGCCATGCCGGCACGCTGATCTCGGCCATTCTGCTGCTCTTCAAGCAGACCTGGCGCAACTCGATCAACCGGTTTGCCGAAGCGATGACGCTGTTCGCCGTGGTCTGCGCCGGAACGTTTCCGCTGATCCACGTAGGCCGCCCCTGGCTGGCATACTGGCTCTTTCCGTATCCCAACACCATGAACGTGTGGCCGCAGTTTCGGTCGCCGCTGCTGTGGGACGTCTTCGCGGTCTCGACCTACGCGACGATCTCGGTCGTCTTCTGGTACGTCGGCCTCATCCCCGACTTCGGCACCATGCGCGACCGGGCGCAGAATAAGTTTGCGCAGTTTGCCTATGGGTGGGCGGCGCTTGGGTGGCGCGGATCGGTCAAGCACTGGGTGCGGTATGAGACGGCATCGCTGCTGCTTGCCGGGCTGGCAACGCCCCTGGTGCTTTCGGTGCACACCGTCATCTCGTTTGATTTTGCGGTGGCGCTGCTGCCCGGATGGCATACGACCATTTTTCCGCCCTACTTCGTCGCCGGCGCCGTGTACTCGGGTTTTGCGATGGTCATCACGCTGGCGGTGCCGATCCGCAAGTTCTACCACCTGGAGGACCTGATCACCATCCGCCATATCGAGAATATGGGCAAGGTCATGCTGACCACCGGGCTGATCGTTGCTTACGGGTATGGCATGGAGGCTTTCATGAGCTGGTACTCGGCCAGTCATTGGGAGTCGTTCATGTTCTGGAACCGCGTCTTCGGGCCCATGGGCTGGTCGTACACGGTGTTGATTCTCTGCAATATTGCCATCCCGCAGCTTTTATGGCTGCGCAGCGTGCGCCGCAGCCCGACGCAGATGTTCCTGATGTCGTTTGTGGTGAACACGGGCATGTGGTTTGAGCGCTTCGTCATCGTCGTCACCTCGCTCACGCGCGACTACCTGCCGAGCTCCTGGGGCACCTACAAGGCGACACGGTGGGATTACGGGACCTTTCTTGGCACGATGGGCTTGTTTACCCTGCTCTTTCTGCTCTTTGTCCGCTTCGTCCCCATGATCCCGATGTCCGAGCTGCGTATCCTCTTGCCGCAGGCCAAGATTCGCCCCGACCACAAGACCGTAACCGAGGCAGGTGACTAACGTGCTTGTCTGCTGGAGCTGGCCTGAACGCACGCCCGTTTGTGTGGCTTTTCCCGCCGGAAAAGCCGCGATCCAAGTATCTGCGCGACCAAGAGCCGCAGGAGAGATGCACTGATGCCCAGACGCGAAGGAACCTACGGCTTGCTGGCCGAATTCGATACCCCGGGCGAGCTGGTACGTGCAGCGGAAGCAGCTCACCATGAGGGCTATCGCCGCATGGACTGCTACACGCCCTACCCGGTGGAAGAAGCGGCTGAGGCGATCGGCTTCAAACACGACAATGTATCGCTCGTCTGCCTCGTAGGCGGCCTGTGCGGAGTGGCCGCCATGTTTGGCATGGAAAGCTGGGTCTCGGTCTGGGCGTACCCGTTGAACATCGCCGGCCGGCCATACTTCTCCTGGGTTGCGTTTATCATCCCCGCCTATGAGTGGACCATTCTTTTTGCCGGGCTTTCAGCGGCCTTCGGCATGCTCGCGATGAATGGCCTGCCGACGCTCTATCACCCTCTCTTCAACGCGCCCAACTTCCGCAACGGAGCCACTTCTGACAAGTTCTTCCTGTGCCTGGAGGCTGAGGATCCGCGCTTTTCCCCAACAACGTCGCGCGAGTTCCTCTCTACCTTTGCGCCCGTCTCGATCGTGGAGGTGGAGTATTAATCGCCCACGCGCAGTTTCCCTGTCCCGAGCAGCAGCCGCACTCGCGTTGGCCGCGATGGCTGCGGGCTGTCGGCAGGACATGCACAACCAGCCCAAGTTTTATCCGCAGCGGGGCACCACCTTCTACTCCGACGGTCGCTCGGTGCGTCCGCAGTTGGAGCACACCGTGGCTCGCAACCAGCTGCACGAGGACACCTTCTTCTATACCGGGCTGATGAATGGAAAAGAGCAGGACATGCTTCCTTTCCCCGCAACCGAGGCGGTGCTCGCGCGCGGCGAAGAGCGCTATAACGTGTACTGCACGCCTTGCCACTCGCGGGTCGGCAACGGTGTCGGCATGATCGTGCAGCGCGGCTACAAGCCGGCCGGCAACTTCCACGATGCCAAGCGCCTGGCTGAGCCGATGAGCCACTACTTTTACGTCATCAGCAACGGGTACGGAGCGATGCCGGATTATTCGGCGCAACTGGTTCCGGCGGACCGCTGGGCGGTGACGGCCTACATCCGCGCGCTCCAGCTTTCGCAAAATGCCAGGGTCGCCGACGTGCCGCAGGGCGCGCCGATCCATACCCTGCACCAGGTGGCCGAAGCGCAAGGGCTGCCCGCGAGCTTCGCCGAGCCTTGGACGCTGCCTGGAACCGCGGTGCAGGCACTCCCACCCTCCAGCATGGAGGGGTATCCGGGAGGCGCTCCGCCTGAGGACAACAGCAACCCAGGGAGCAGAAAGCGGCCGGACTCCGGCGCCCTCCAGGCTGCACCCGGCGGAGACGCCATGCGCAGCGAGCGCGGAGCGCAGCCGCTGAGCAACCCTTCGCTCAATGGCAGGCTGCCTGGCAGCAGCGCGCCGATCGGCACGCACGACACCCCAACCAGCAGCACAAAGACGCCCCAGGGAGGCAGGTAGGTCGATGGCGCAACCGCACGCACATGCTTCGCACTCCAGCCACGGGCACGACCCGGTCATGCCGACTTCGCTCGCGACCCCGCTTTTCGTCGGCGCCTGGCGCAGCCGAGCCATCCTGACCGGCGGCATCTTTGCGGTGGTCGCCTTGATCCTCGGTTTCCTGGCGCACGATGGCTTCCAGCACTTCCTGCGCGCCTGGCTGCTCGGCTTCATGATCTGCTTCGGGTTTGCCGGCGGCGGCATGGCCTTGCTCATGGTGCAGTATCTTTCCGGCGGCAAGTGGGGGCTGATCGTTCGGCGGCCTCTTGAGGCGATGACCCGCACGCTGCCGCTTGCCTTTCTCTACTTTCTCCCGGTCGGCATCTTCGGCGCGTCGTTCGGGCAGCTGTACCTGTGGGGTCGCTACCCCGATGCGCGAACAGCCTTTCACCGCCAGTGGATCACCGCTGAAGAAGCGCACGCTCTGATCTTTAAGCGGCCGATGCTCAACACGACCACCTTCTGGATCGTCTCGCTGCTCACGTTTGCGATCATGGGCTTCTACGTCTACCAGCTCAATCGCATGTCGCTGCAGCGCGATGCCGATCCGGCACCCAACGTCCCCTACTGGCAGACGCGCTTTGAGAACCTGAGCGGCTTCGGCATCGTGGTGTACACCATTCTGCTCACCGCGGTTGCGATCTACTGCGTGATGTCGCTCGACCCGACCTGGTACTCGACCGTCTACGGGCTGCAGTTTCTTGTGGGCCAGGGCTATGGCGTGCTGGCCCTGCTGCTGCTGACCCTGATGGGGCTGGCGCAGGCTGAGCCTATGAGCGTGCTGTTTCGCCGGACCGAGCAGCAGGACCTCGGCAAGCTCTGCTTCGCCTTCACGATGCTCAACATGTACCTGGCATTCGCGGCGTTTCTGATCATTTGGTCGGGCAACTCTCCGGAAGAGATTCCCTGGTTTCTCAACCGCATTCGCGGCGGGTGGGGCGTGATTGCCACGCTGGATGTGATCTTTCACTGGCTGCTGCCGTTTTCGCTGCTTCTTTCCCGCTCGCTCAAGCGCGACCGTCGCAAGCTGGCCGTTGTCTGCCGGATCATGATCTTTGCGCGCTGCTGGGATATGTTCTGGCTGATTGAGCCGAACTTCAAGGACTCCGCGCGCAACCTGCATATGTCCTTCGGCATTCTCGAGTATTGCGCCGTGCCGGTGGCCATGATCGCCTTCTGGATGGCGTATTACTTCTCGCAGCTCGGGACCCGGCCGCTGATGGCTACCAACGACCCGCACCTGGTCGAACTTCTGGAGGCCGAACATGCCCACGCATAACGACCCTTACGGCAGAGATCTCGGCAAGGCGCCCGGCAAGGACCTGTCCAAGGTGCCGAACCGCGACGAGAAGGCGCTTCACTCGATTGGCGAAGGGTACGAGGTCACCGACGTCTCGGTCGGCGGCGTCAATGTCTTCCTTGGCGCTCTCGGCGTGACTTTGGTCATCTTTTTCGTTTTTGCTTTTGGTATGGGCAAGGTGATCAATACCGTGCTGCGCCGGTCAGATGGCCCGCCAAACCCCTGGCAGCAGGCCGGCGGCACGGCAGCCGGAGCGATCAAAGGGCCCACCATGGAGTCGAGCCCGGCTATCGAACAGAAGCAGCTGCACCAGATGGTGCAGGCCTTTCCGACGCCCCGGCTGCAGACCGATGACGGGGATCAGGACCTGACCGATCTCCATGCCCGCGAAGACCTCCTGCTGACCCACTACACCTACATCGATCCGGCGCAGGGCAAGGTACGTATCCCGATCGACCGAGCGATCCAGTTGATTGCCCAGCGCGGCTTGCCGGTTGCGCCCGTCGCGCCCGGGCAGCAGACCGCGCGGATGTATGGAGATACGCCGCCCACCGTGCAGGTGCCGCTAACCAGCGGATTTGCACGGACCGGCTATGAGCAGGAGCGAAACAGCGCGACCGGGCTGCCCGGGGACCAGGGCTCCGCGAAGGCAAACGACTACTAGGCAACAACGTTCTATGACACGCAACAAGAAGCCGGCAGGAGCAAACGCCGGGAGACGCGAGCGATTAGCATGAGGGCAAGATGACGCGGTTTGCGCACAATCCGGCAGGGCGGCAGGCGGGGTGGCGTGGCTGCGCCGCGCGCTTGCTCTGTTTCGGGCTGCTCGCCCTGCCCGCCGCGGCGCAGGTCTCCGACTATGGGCAGAAGCAGATGGGAGCGCCGGCCGAGGATAAGATGCCGGCTGTGCTCCACGACGTGCGGATCGAGCAGCACCTGGATCGGCCGCTCCCGCTGGCTGCCCCGTTCCTCGATGAGACCGGCAAGGCTGTGCATCTCGGCGACTACTTCCTCCCCGCCAGGCAGCTGGCGCGCCCCGTGATCCTGGCGCTGGTCTACTACAAGTGTCCGATGCTGTGCTCTGAAGAACTGAGCGGCCTGGTGGGTGCGCTTGAGATGGTCAAGTTCAACGTGGGCCGGGACTTCGACGTGGTGATTGCCTCGATCGACCCGAGCGAAACGCCAGCTGATGCCGCAACCAAGAAGCGAGAGCTGGTCAAGCGATACGACCGGCCGGGCACCCAGGCAGGATGGCATCTGCTGACCGGCCCCGAGTCGTCGATCGCCGCGCTTGCCGCCGCTACCGGCTTCGGATACACCAAGACCTCCGGCCCGGATGGCAAACTGAACCAGTATGCCCATGCGAGCGCCATCCAACTGGTCACCCCCGGCGGCATGATCGCCCAGTACTATATGGGCGTCGAGTTTTCGCCGAACGACCTCCGGCTGGGACTCGTCGAGGCCTCCGAAGGCAGGATCGGCTCGCCGGTCGACAATATTCTGACCTACTGCTACCGCTATGACCCGGCGCACAGCACGCATACCTTGCTGATCGTGCGGATCATCCAGGCGGCCTGCCTTTCCACCATGCTGCTGCTCTTCGGCTACATGCTGATCAACTTCCGCCGGGACCGCCGGCGGCCAGACATCATCCCCGCTGCCCGGCTCAGGCCCCGCGCGCATGGAAACGGATAAGAATGCATATCTTCAGCCCAGTGCTATGGCAGTTCCTGGTCAAGTGGCTCACGCACTTCGCAATCTTCCCGGACGAAGCCTCCACGGTCGCCCCCTGGACCGATGCACTCTACTTTTTTCTGATCCTGATCTCGCTCTTCGGCCTGGTCCTGGTGCTGCTGCTGATCGCGGTCTTCTCGGTCCGCTACCGCAAGGAGCGCTCGCCCGTAGCAACGCAGATTGAAGGCTCAACGCTGCTTGAAGCGACCTGGACGCTGATCCCCCTGGTGCTCTTCATGGTTTGCTTTGTGTGGGGAGCGATTCTCTACTTCCGCATCTACACCCCGCCGGCCAACGCGATGAACGTTTACATTGTGGGCAAGCAGTGGATGTGGAAGGCCGAGCATCCGGGCGGCCAGCATGAGATCAATGCTCTGCATATCCCGATCAACAAGCCCGTCCAGCTCACCATGATCTCGCAGGACGTCTTCCATAGCTGGTCGATCCCGGCCTTCCGCATCAAGCGCGAGGTCATCCCCGGCCGGTATACGACGGTGTGGTTTACCGCAACCAAGCCTGGCGTGTACCACCTGTTCTGCACCCAGTACTGCGGCACGCTGCACTCGCAGATGATCGGCGAAATTACGGCGATGGCGCCGGACGACTACCAGGCTTGGACAGGCGGCTCGACCAGCGGCACCTCGCTCGCCCAAAATGGCGAACGGCTGTTCGCCTCGCTCGGCTGCAACAGCTGCCACTCCGGTGCAGCCGGCGCACGCGGACCCAACCTGGCTCAGGTCTATGGGGCCAAGCTGCAGTTAACCAGCGGCGGGTATACCAACGTCGATGACGGCTTTCTGAGGGAGTCGATCCTGAATCCTTCGCAGCACCAGATCGCCGGCTACCAGCCCATCATGCCGACCTACCAGGGCCAAGTGAGCGAAGATGCCCTCATTGCGCTGGTTGAATACATCAAGGGCCTCAACTCGAATTACCGCATCCAGCAGACGCTGAACACGAGCGACGCGCAGGCCAGCGTCACTCCTCAATCGCCTGGGCAGATGCCAGCTCCCGCAGGGATGGTGAAGCAATGAGTGCAACCACCGTAGTCCGTCTACCGCAGCAGGAGGGCGCTTCGCTCCCCAAGCGCAACTACCTCAACGAGGAGTATGGCCTCAAGAGCTGGCTGCTCACGGTCGATCACAAACGTATCGGCATCCTCTACCTGATCTCCATCACGTTCTTTTTCGTGATCGGCGGGATCCTGGCCGGGCTCATCCGGTTGGAGCTGTTGACGCCGCAGACCGATCTGGTCGCCGCCGACACCTACAACAAGCTCTTCACCATGCACGGCATCATCATGATCTTCCTGTTCCTGGTGCCGAGCGTGCCGGCGGTGATCGGCAACTTCGTGCTTCCGCTTATGCTCGGGGCGCGCGACCTTGCCTTTCCCAAGATCAACCTGTTGAGCTGGTACTGCTACATGGGCGGCGGCATCTTTACGCTGTGGGCGCTGGTAACGGGCGGCGTTGATACCGGCTGGACCTTCACCACACCGCTCTCTACCCACTACCTGAATACCCACGTCATCACGGCAGGCATCGGCATCTTTATCGCCGGCTTCTCGTCCATCTTTACGGGTCTCAACTTCATCGTGACCATCCACAGGATGCGCGCGCCGGGCATGACCTGGTTCCGGCTGCCACTCTTTGTCTGGTCCAACTACGCAGCGTCCATCCTGATGGTCTTGGGCACCCCGGTCCTTGGCATCACGCTGATCCTGGTCGTCCTCGAGCGTGCCTTCGGCATCGGCGTCTTTGACCCGGCCAAGGGAGGAGATCCACTCCTGTTCCAGCATCTGTTCTGGTTCTACTCGCACCCAGCCGTCTACATCATGATCCTGCCGGGCATGGGCGTCATCTCGGAGGTGATCTCTACCTTCTCGCGTAAGCGTGTCTTCGGGTACAAAGCCGTCGCATTCTCTTCCGTCGCGATCGCGGTCTTTGGGTTCTTTGTCTGGGAGCACCACATGTTCATCATGGGTGTGTCTTCCTACTCTGCGCTGGTCTTTTCCCTGCTCACAATGATGGTTGCCGTGCCTTCGGCGATCAAGATCTTCAACTGGGCCGCTACCCTCTACAAGGGCTCCGTTACCTTTGAGACGCCGATGCTTTACGCCTTCGGCTTTATGGGGCTCTTTACCATCGGCGGGCTCACCGGTGTCTTCCTAGGCTCGCTCGGCCTCGACATCCACTTGACCGAGACCTACTTCATCGTCGCCCACTTCCATTTCGTCATGGTCGGCGGCATGCTCATGGCCTACCTTTCCGGCATCCACTTCTGGTGGCCGAAGATTACCGGCCGCATGTACCCTGAGCAGATATCCAAGCTGGCTGCGCTGACCACCTTTATCGGCTTCATCCTGACCTTCTTCCCGCAATTCGTACTCGGCTACATGGGCATGCCACGCCGCTATGCCGCCTATCCGCCTGAGTTCCAGGTACTCAATGTGCTCTCCACTGCTGGCGCTACCGTGCTCGGCGTGGGCTACCTGCTTCCTATCATCTATCTCACCTGGTCTTTGAAGTACGGCAAGATCGCCGGCGCAAACCCATGGCAGGCCACTGGCTTCGAGTGGCAGATCCAGTCTCCGCCTCTGACCGAAAACTTCGTCGAAATCCCGGTCATGGATCATGACGCGTACGATTACGATTGGCTCGAGAACAAGCCGAAAGTCGAGGTACCCGCCATTGGCTGATCACGCCTTACCGACGACCGTGCCCGGATCGATCGCCGATCATCCCATCGCGCACGAGCACGCGCATCCGCCCTACCTTCGTCATCACTTCGAGACGATTGAACAGCAGCGCGAGGCGTCCAGCTTTGGCATGTGGATCTTTCTGCTGACCGAGTTCATGCTCTTCGGCGGCATGTTCATGGCGTACATGGTCTATCGCAATTGGTACTACGCCGCGTTCGTCGCCGGGTCGCACCAGTTGAGCATTGTGCTCGGCACCATCAATACCCTGCTGCTCATTACCTCCTCGCTCACCATGGGGCTGGCTGTCCAGGCAGCCCGGCTCCGCAACCAGGCAGGCCTGGTGCGCATGCTCGCGACCACCTTTATGCTCGGGCTGGTCTTCCTAAGCATCAAGGGCACCGAGTGGAAGAAGGAATGGAACGACCACCACATCCCCGGCATCAACTTCAGCGTTGAAGATTTCGTAAACCCGCCCGCAGGCAGCCACGAGAAACCTCTCCCTGTCGATATCGCCGAACGCACCCAGGTCTACTTCTCGCTTTATTTCGCCATGACCGGGATGCACGCCCTGCACATGATCATCGGGCTGGGGCTATTGGGGTTCCTTACCTTTCAGGCCCGTTCCGGCGCTTACACCGCGGGATACTTTTCCAGTGTTGAAAACATCGGCCTCTACTGGCACTTCATCGACATTGTCTGGACATTCCTGTTTCCGCTGCTCTACCTGGTCAGTCGCCACGGCTGATCAGTTGCACCCGCCAAGCAAACGCCGCAAGCCTTGAAGGAGACCAAGACGGATGTCTGAGCCAACCAAGCACCTGGAGTCGGTCGGGAGCGAGACCCCGCTCTACACCATCATCTTCGCAACCCTGATTCTCTGCACCCTGGTTTCGGTCGGCTCCTCCTACATCCCTCTCGGCGTCGGCAACGCGGCGATCGTGCTTCTCATCGCGCTCTTCAAAACCCTGCTCACGCTCTGGTTTTTCATGCACGTCCGGTTCGCCTCACGCATGATGAAGCTCACCATCTTTGCCGGAGTTTTTACGCTCGGCGCCCTGTTTGTCATGACACTGACCGACTATCTCAGCCGTGCATGGGGCTCCTGGTAGGCGGACGCACCCGGCTCGCTCTGCTTCCACTCGGCGAATATCAGTGCTCCGGGCTGCGGCAAACAGCGCGGTGCTTTGCGCTACGATCTGATCTGTGATGCCAGCAAACGAGCTCCAAACTGGTTCCCCGGCTGCAAGCGGCAGCGAACCCCTCGCCCACAAGCTTCCTGAAGCGATCCGCCTCATCGCGGAGAATCCGCGCGTGACCATCCGCCGCGACGGCATCCCCGATCCAGGCGGACGCTGTGTTCTCTACTGGATGCAGCGGGCGGAACGCGGCATCGACAATCCGGCGCTTGACGTGGCCATCGCTCTCGGGAACGAGCTTGGCCTCCCCGTGATTGCCTTCTTTTCCGCTATCTCCAACTTTCCACACGCCAACCTCCGCCACTATCGCTTTCTCAACCAGGGCCTGGTGGATGTAGAAACAGATTTGGCCGAGCGCAACGTGAGCTTTATCGTTCGAAGGCCGCCCGACAACAAACTCGAACAGCTGGTTCACGAGCTGGGCGTGAGCATGGTCGTCGGCGACGAAAACCCGATGCGCGAGCCGGAACGATGGAGAGCCGTGCTCGCCCACAGGCTGCAGATCCCTTTCTGGACCGTGGACGCCGACGTCATTGTGCCTTCCAGCCGCTACACAAAGCACTTCTTCGCAGTGCACCACTTCCGGCCCAAACTTTATGCCGACATGGCGCGGTTTATGGAACGCATGGGTGAGGCTGCGCCGCGCGCCGACCATGCCTGGGACCGGCCTCGCGACTTCCAATCCTTCAACGTGCATGAGGATATGACAGACGGTTGGCGAAACTTCGACCGCTCAGTCCCGCCGTGCGAGGAGTGGACCGGCGGCACCCACGCGGCGCTCAAGCTGTTGCACGCCTTTGTGAAAGACAAGCTCGCCGACTACGACACGGTCCGCAACCATCCGGAAAAAGATGGAACCAGCCGCATCTCACCGGCCCTGCACTTCGGCCATATCGGGCCGCTTACCGTGATCCGCGCGATTGAAGAATCGGTGGCGCGCGGACAAACGACTACCGAAGCGCGCGACGCCTACTATGGCGAAGTGCTCGCCTGGCGGGAGCTGTCGATCAACTTCGTTAAGTTTGTGCCGAACTACGACACGATTGACTGCGCGCCGGAGTGGGCGCAGAAGACCCTGCGCGCGCATGCCCGCGACAAACGCGACCCGCTGTACACGCCCGAGCAGATGGAGCGCGGCGAAACCTACGACGAGATGTGGAACGCGGCGCAGCACCAGATGGTCCAGTTCGGCTGGATGCATAACTATCTCCGCATGTACTGGGCCAAGAAGATTCTCGAGTGGTCGGCCACTCCGGCCCAGGCCTGGGCGACGTGCGTGCACCTCAACGACAAGTACTTCCTCGATGGGCGCGATCCCAATGGGTACGCAGGCATCGCCTGGGCGCTGGGCGGTGTGCATGACCGGCCCTGGTTTGAGCGTGCGATCTTTGGAACCGTGCGGTACATGTCCGGCGCATCGACCGGCAAGAAATTCAACTCAAAGCGATATATCCAGAACGTGCGCGAAGGCCGCGCCTTTGGCGACTAGCACGCCAGTGGAGCCGGCGCGAGCCCTTGAGCACGCGCCGCTCCCGGCATTCGGGTCCTAATCGGGCGCAAGTTGGGGCGTAAAGTCGGGCGCGCTCAACCTTCCGCGCCTCCTCGAGCGACCATCGCCAGCAGCCCCGCCTCATCAAGGATCGGCACCCCCAACTCCTGCGCCTTTTCAAGCTTGGACCCGGCCTCTGCACCAGCCACCACATAGCTCGTCTTTTTGCTTACCGACCCCGCGACTTTCCCGCCTGCGGCTTCGATCTTCTCCTTGGCTTCTTCGCGGGTCAAGGTCGGCAGGGTGCCGGTCAACACAAAGGCCAGCCCGCTGAGCTCTTCTGAGCGCTGCCGTTTGGTGGCTGTCAACAGCAGGCCCGCGGCCCCAAGCTCTTCGACAAGCGTGCGATTGGTCGCTTCGCTGAAGAACTCAGCAATGGCCTGCGAGACGCGCGGCCCGACCTCGCTTACCCGTGCAAGCTCTTGCTGAGACGCAGCCATGATGGCCTCGATGGTGCCGAACTCCTCGGCAAGCAACTGCGCCGTTCGCTCCCCCACAAAGCGGATGCCCAGGCCGAAGAGCACCCGCGCCAGGCCCGCGTCCTTTGACTTTGCAATCTCGCGCAGCAAGGCATCGGCAGTCTTCTTCCCGATCCGCTCCAGCGAGAGCAGCTTTGCCTCATCGAGCGCGTAGATATCGGCGATCCGGCGTACCAGCTTGCGCTCCAGCAACTGCGCTACCACGGCCTCACCGAGGCCTTCGATGTTCATCACGTTGCGGGCGGCAAAATGCAGCAGGCTTTCGGCTACACGCGCCGGGCAATCCACGTTGACGCAGCGATGATCCGCCTCGCCCTCTGTGCGCTTCACCTCCGAGCCGCACACCGGGCAGTGCTCCGGCCATTCAAAGGCGCGTTCGCCGCGCGGGTGCTCGGCGTCCGTGACCACTTCCACCACCTTGGGGATTACGTCGCCGCCGCGCTCCACGCGCACCCAGTCACCCATAAGCAGCCCGAGGCGCTCAATCTCATCCGCGTTGTGCAGCGTTGCGCGCGTTACGGTAATGCCGCCGATGCCGACCGGCGCAAGCGAGGCGACCGGGGTAAGCTTGCCGGTGCGCCCGACCTGCACCTTGATGTCTTCTACCCTGGTCACGGCAAAGCGCGACGCGAACTTGAAGGCGACCGCCCAGCGTGGAGCCTTGCCCGTGTAGCCCAGGCGGCGCTGCAGGGCCGCATCGTTGAGCTTGATGACGACCCCGTCGATCTCGTAACCGAGGCTGCTACGAGTTACCTCCGCTTTCTGGATAAAGCGCATCAAGCTGTCGAAGTCGGCGATAGCCTCGCGATGGGGGTTGACGCGAAAGCCCGCGGCGGTCAGCGCATCCAGCGCCTCGCCTTGCTCAGGGAACAGCGTTTCGCCCGACACTGTGAGTGCGAAGTACGCATAAAAGTCGAGCCGGCGCTGCGAAACGATATTCGGCTCCAGCGTGCGGATGGTGCCGGCAGCAGCATTGCGGGGATTGGCCGCGGGCGCCTGCCCGGCAGCTTCCCGCTCTTCATTCATGCGCAAAAAACCCGCGATCGGCATGACCACCTCGCCGCGTACTTCAAACGCAGGGGGGAGCCCGGCTTTTTCCAGTTGCTCGGGCTCAATCACCAGCGGTACCGAGCGGATCGTGCGGACATTTGCGGTGACATCTTCACCGGTTGAGCCATCGCCGCGCGTGATGCCGCGCAGCAGCAGTGCCTCGCCCCCGTGCCCCGGCGCAAAGTGCAGGGCCATCGAGAGCCCGTCCAGCTTGTACTCGCACACATAGCCAATCGTGGCGCCCGCGCCGGCCAACTCGCGCACCCGCCGGTCCCAGTCACGCAGCTCTTCTTCCGAGTTGACATTGTCCAGCGAGAGCATGGGCCGCGAGTGCGCCACCTTGGCAAAGCCCTCCTTGACCTTGCCGCCCACGCGCTGCGTCGGGGAGTCGGGCGTGATCCATGCAGGGTGCGCCTGCTCCAGCGCCTGTAGCTCACGCATCAGCGCGTCGTAGCCGGCATCGTCGATCTCCGGCGCATCCAGCACGTAGTACTGGTGCTCGTGGTGGCGCAGCGCAGCGCGCAGGGCGTGCAGCCGCGCGTGCGGCTCTATCGTGGCAGGGTCGGCCTTGGTCCTCATCCACACCTCTTCTCAGGCGATCATAAGCGGGACAAAGCCTCGGATGCTCGCTGCCAGCCAAGCCGCTAGCAAGCCGCCAGCCAAGCCGCCAGCCAAGCCAAAGCCAAGCCAAGCCGCCCGGCGCCGGTCCGACTTGGCCTCAGGGCCACGCTCAAGGTACGTTGGGTGCAGCCGCACGCAGGACTCAAACCAGACGATGGACCCAGTCACGCATTTTCTTACCGGCGCCTGCATGGGGCGCGCGGGCCTCAATCGTCGTACAGCTTACGCCACGCTTGCCGCCACGCTTGCGGCGGAGGCGCCCGATATCGATGTGGTGGCCGGCTTCGGCGGCCCGCTCACCGGGTTCGCGCACCATCGGGGCATCACCCACACGCTTGTCGGCGCGCCCTTCATGGCGCTGGCAGTCACCCTGCTCGTATACGCGTGTCATCGTACCCGGCGGGGCAGGCCGCCCACACCCGTACGCTGGGGCTGGGTGTGGCTGGTGGCACTCCTGGCTGACCTTAGCCACTTGGTGCTCGACCTGACAAACAACTATGGACTGCGCCCTTTTTTCCCGTTCAACCCGCATTGGTATTCGCTTGACCTGGTCTTTATCGTTGAGCCGCTGCTGCTCCTGGCGCTTGGCGGCGCGCTGTTGCTGCCCGCCATCTTCGGCTTGGTCGACCGCGAAGTATCGCGCTCCCGGCCGCTCTTTCGCGGGCGTCGGCTTGCCGTGGCGGCTTTAGTGTTCATGGTCCTGCTCTGGGCGCTTCGCAATGCCGAGCATGGCCACGCCGTTGCAGTCGCGCGCGCCGGCACGCCGGAGACCGGCCCGCTTGCCCGCGGTGTGCTCCGCTTTGCAGCCGAGCCATATCCGGTTGACCCCTTTCACTGGCATGTCGTGGCTGAAACGCCGGATCGCTACGTGACTAGCGAGGTCCACACCCTGTCGGACACCCTGGAGATCGACCTCGACGCCACGCCCAAGCCGCGCGTTACCGCCGCCGTTGCCGCCGCCAAGCAGTCTCCACTGGGCCGCGTGTATCTGGACTGGGCCAGCTGGCCGCTTACCGTCGACCTGGGCGCCATGCCTGCGCCCGGCGACGACATCGCTGCCCCGCAGCCGGGCTGGCACACGGTCCGCTTTAGCGATATGCGCTTCTCCTATTCGCGCCTCGGCCTCAGCACAGAAGACACGCCTGTGCTGGCGGGCTGGGTCTATGTCGATCAGCTCGGCCAGATCGAGCTCGAAGCGATGAACGGCAAGGTGCAGCGATAGCGCGTCGCCTGCGGTACGCGCCCGCTGTGTGTCGCCTGCGGTATGCGGCCCGCTTAATGCGGCCTCCGGTATGCAGCTGGGATACCGAAAGGAGCCGACCCTTCGCGTCCTTAGCCGGACGCTTGCGTCAGGCGGGAGAAGGCCGCGCCGCACGGGGGATCAAACCCGCCGATGGCGCGCGTAAACAACTTCCTGCGCTGTACTTGGTGCTTGACCCCTGCCTCCACACTCCTGACAATGGAATCCGAGGTATTCATGCTCGCCTTCGCCCTGATCTTTGCCGCTGTTCTGAGCCACGTTCTGCCACATCCCTGGCTCAACTTCACCGCGGTCGGGGGTGCGCTGCTGGTATTCGGCGCGCGCCGCCCCCTTTGGCAAGGTGTGTTGCCGCTGGTGTTGCTCGCTGCGTCGGACTGGTACCTGACCGTCTACGCCTACAGCTACCCTTTCCACGTGCACGCTTACCTGCTCACCTGGGCCTGGTACGCGCTCGCTATGATCTTTGGCCGCGCACTGCTGGCTGAGCACCAGAGCGCGCCGCGAGTGGTGGGTGCGGCGCTGCTTTCATCGACATCGTTTTTTGTGATCAGTAACTATGCCGTGTGGGCGACAGCCGGTTCCTTTTACCCGCATACGGGAGCAGGCCTGCTCACCTGCTTTGCCGCCGCGCTGCCCTTTTACCGCAACGATGCGATCTCGACCACACTGGTGGTAGGGCTGGTCTTCGGCCTGCCGGCACTGGCGGCGCGCCTCGATCCCCGGCGTCCGGTGCGCGTCCGCTCCTAGCCGGGCTCTCAGGTCGCCCTGGCGCCGCGGCGCGGCCTTCTCAGCAGTCGCAGCGGGGCACCGCGACCTCAGCCGGCGCGGTTTCCTCCGCCCCGGTGCCGGCCGGCTGGTAGTAGCGCGCCCCCGGCTCGGCGCACCCATGGCATAGCCGCAGCCCATCCCGCCGCACCCAACGCTCGTAGTTGATGCCCTCGCTGCACCCATCGCAGCTTACGCGCTCACCCTTGTAGCCTGGGAACTCCCTCGCCTGCAGCTCAACCTTCACCCATTCTTCAGAAAACAGCTCGCCGTCAGCCATCTCGCGGTAGGCGCGCATCTGCTGTTGATTCTTGTTTTCCATCTCCGGATAAAGCTCGCGAGCGCGTGCCTTGGACGACTCCAGCGCTGCAACCCGGACGGCTCGCCCGGTCGACAGATCGACAAAGGTCGCAGCCATCTTGCCCCAGTCGCGAAACTTGAGCGCCCGCTTGCCCAGGCGGCAGCCCGTCACGACGGCAATGGCGTCGGTTGCGCAACGATCAATCTCAACATAGGTGACCAGGCGCTTGCGGTCTTTGCCGCGCGGCTCCTCGACACCGAGCCGCGCGCAGCCCAGCATGGCCATGCGCACGCCCAGGATCTGGCCCGCGCACAGGTGTCCGTGCGCTACTTCCGCATGGTGCAGCAATTCTTCAAAGGGCTCCATGCTTCCTATGGTAGCCAAGACTGTCGAAAAGGGCCTGCGTATAATCAGGTATGGCGACGGCGTTTCGACCCGCGCAACCCGATCCTGAGCAGCTGCCCAAAAAGCCCGTCGCGGCTCCGGACGCGGCTGCCGCCTCGCACCGGCCGGGCTCGCCCCCCGGCGTCCCTCCGGTCGCTGCACCCGCCTCCCTGATCAAGCCGGCCGGTCCCGCAAAAGAGCAGGCCGAGGCAGCGGAGATGGACGCTCGAGTCCGCGCCTTGACCGAGCCTCGCTACGAGATCCTGATCGCCACCGTCCGCGCCAATCGCCCCACAGACGACCCTGAGATCATCCGCCGCGCCTGGCAGTTCTGCCTCGAGCATCATCGCGGCCAGCTCCGCGCTTCGGGCGAGCCCTACGTGCTCCACCCGCTCGAGGTCGCCATCGTCCTTGCGGAGATGAAGCTCGACTCGACCGCCATCGCCGCGGGCCTGCTGCACGATGCTGTAGAAGATACTCCGGTTACCACGGCCGATATTACCCGGATGTTTGGCGAGCAGGTGGCTCACATCGTTGAGGGCGTGACCAAGCTCGATAAAATCCAATTTGCCAACCGCGAAGACCGCCAGGCCGAGAGCGTGCGCAAGATGCTGCTGGCCATGGTCACCGATGTGCGCGTGGTGCTCATCAAGCTTGCAGACCGGCTGCACAACATGCGCACGCTGCAGCACCTCAAGCCGGAGCGGCAGCACGCCATCGCCCGCGAAACGCTGGACATCTACGCGCCGCTGGCTCATCGGCTCGGCATGGGTAAGCTGCGCGGCGAACTGGAAGATCTTGCCTTCCGCTATGTGGATGCCCACGCCTACTCCCAGCTGCACGATGCAGTCGAAGAGCGCCGGGTGGAGGGAGAGCAGTTCCTCACAGGCGTGGAAGCCTTGCTGCGGGAGAAGCTGGCGGAGCACCACCTCCAGGGTCGAGTTGAATGGCGCATCAAGCGGCTCTACTCCATCAACCAGAAGCTGCAGGAGTCGGGCACCAATATCGACCAGGTCTTCGACCTGCTCGCCCTGCGGGTCATCGTCGACACGGTGGCCGACTGCTATGCGGTGCTGGGCCTGATCCACTCTACCTGGCGCCCGGTGCCGGGCCGGATCAAAGACTTTATCGGGATGCCCCGGCCCAACCTCTACCAGTCGCTGCATACCACCGTGATGGGCGAGGGCGGCCACCAGTTCGAAGTCCAGATACGCACCGAAGAGATGCACCGCGTCGCCGAAGAGGGCATCGCCGCGCATTGGAAGTACAAAGCAGGCGGCTCGCCCGTCTCTGCCCGCGACGAGCAGCGCCTGGCCTGGGTGCGGCAGCTGGTTGAGTGGCAGCGGGAGATGACCGACCCGAACGAGTTCCTCTCTACGCTCAAGATCGACCTTTATCCGGAGGAGGTCTACACCTTTACCCCGAAGGGCAAGGTCGTCGTGCTCCCCAAAGACGCAAGCCCCATCGACTTTGCCTATGCCGTGCACACCGAGGTGGGGCACACCTGCGTGTCAGCCAAGGTCAATGGCCGCATGGTTCCCCTGCGCACCAAGCTGCGCAACGGCGACATTGTGGAGGTGGCCACGCAGACCGGCCATACTCCGTCCCGCGACTGGCTGACCTATGCCAAAAGTTCCCGCGCCCGCAACAAGATCAAGCACTGGATCAACGAGCACCAGCGGGAGCGCGCCATTGAGATCGGCCGCAAGCTGCTGGAGCGCGAAGCGCGCAAATACAAGGTCGCGCTGTCGAAGTTTGAGGAGTCCGACTACGCGCGCATGGCCGCGGACTACTCGCTTCCTACTTCGAGCGACTTGATGGCAGCGATCGGCTTCGGCAAATATTCGGCGCGGCAGGTGCTGAACCGGCTCTCCCCGGGTATCCTCGCGCAGCCTGCGAATGAGCCGGAGCCCAGCCCTGCGCCTGGTTCCGATGCGGCCAAGCGGCTCGCGATCCAGACCAGCCATGCCAATGCGGACACGCTCGAGGTGGAAGGCTCCAACGATCTCCTGGTCTACCGCGCGCGCTGTTGCAATCCCATCCGGGGTGAAGAGATTATCGGCTACGTCACTCGCGGCAAAGGCGTAGCAGTGCACAGCAGGAGCTGCCCCAACGTGCAGAACCTGCTGTACGAGTCAGACCGCCGCATCGCAGTGGAGTGGGCGCGGGCGGCAGGCAAGGAGAACGGGGCCAGCCCGGCCGGCAATCCTCCCCGCCGAGCCACCTACCCCGTCAAGCTCACCGTGTTGTGCGACGACCGCCCCGGAATGCTGCGCGAGATGACCGCCATCATCAGCGAGGAAAACACCAACATCCGCTCGGTAGACACCCGTGAAGGCCCGAATGATAGTGCGCTGATCGATCTTCGGCTCGATGCCGAAGACGTCCGCCACCTGGACCGGCTGATTGCGGGCCTGCGCCGCGTGCCCGGCGTGCAGGACGTGCAGCGCTCGCAGAAGCTGTAAGTCTCTGGCCTCGCGTGTGGACCTCAGCTACAGGCCGGCGGCTTGATGGTTGCGCGCTGCCAGGTCTCGGTCCGCCCAAAGAGCGAAACTCCGATGTAGCCATGCAGCTTCAGGCGGTTCGGTTCGGTCAGCGTCAACGTGCCGCTATAGGTATGGCCTGACTCGGGATCGTAAAGCCTGCCATCCTGGGCATGGGCGGGGTCCTTCTCGGCAAACCCGGTTCCGATAACCAGCCCGCAAAGTGGACGACTGCGCAGCGAAGCATCCGGGTTCTGGCCGTCGGTAGAGTGGCCGACCGCCGCGTCCACATGGGCGACCCGGATGCACACAGCCTCCTTGCAGGAGTACACCTCGACGATCGATTTATCGGGGGTGATCCAGTCGCCCAGCAGGCTGGGTGCGGGGGTAGGTTCGGCGGCGAAGAGGAGAAGCAGCGAAAGGAGCAAAGCGCGGGACCTCACAAGAGTCGTGGTGGCGAGCGTAGCGCAATCCTTAGGATGCAGCTGGGCAGCCGCGAAGCATGGAGGAGCCGCGCCTGCTCGACTCTACAATGGATGGATGGATGAACGTGCAAAGCAGGCAATTGCAACCGTCGCAGCCCCGGCCGCCATCGGGCCCTACGCGCAGGCCGTTCGTGCCGGCGACTGGATCTATACCTCGGGCCAGGTAGGGCTCGATCCGGCCACAGGCGTGCTCGTCGAGGGCGGCATTGGAGCCCAGACCCGCCGCGTCCTTGAAAACCTGCAGGCCGTGCTTGCTGCTGGCGGGTCCGGGCTCGACCAGGTCGTCAAGACCCTGGTTTTTCTCAAGGATATGGGCGACTTTGCAGCGATGAACGCGATCTATGCCGAGTACCTGGCGGCCGCCGGGATGGTGCCGCCGGCCCGCTCAACCATTGAAGCCGCCCGCCTGCCCAAGGATGCCCTGGTTGAGATCGAGGTCATCGCGCGTGCCGGCCGGCTGAGCGCACCCTTGCGGGACGATGCTTCATCTAATCGAGCGTAGGCCACAGGAGCGGAAACAATGGCAGAGGTTAAGTCAGCGAAGGTCGAGAAAACAGACGCGGAGTGGCGAGCGGCACTCACGCCCGAGCAGTACTACGTCACCCGGCAAAAAGGGACCGAGCCGGCCTTTAGCGGCCCGCTCTACCGCAACCATGCCGATGGGGTGTATCACTGTGTCGCCTGCGGTGCGGCACTCTTTCGCTCTGATGAGAAGTTTGAGTCTGGCAGCGGCTGGCCAAGCTTCTGGGAAGCCGTCTCGCCCGATGCAGTGGCGACCCAGGAGGATAGAAGCCACGGGATGCGGCGCATCGAGGCTACCTGCGCCCGGTGCGATGCGCACCTGGGGCACGTGTTTCCTGATGGACCCAGGCCGACCGGGCTACGCTACTGCATCAACTCCGCATCGCTGGCGTTTGAAACGAAGTAGCTTGCACAGCGAAAGCTGAACACGAAGAGCCCCGCTGCGCAGCGATGCGAAAGCGGGGCTCTGTGGCTCTATAGATGTAACGCGAAGCTTGGGGCATGTGACGCGGAGCTTAAGCTTTGACGACTCTGCCGCTTTTGATGCAGCTGGTGCAGACACGCAGCTTTCGCGAGCCGCCCTCAACCTTGGCCTTGACCGGACGAAGGTTCACGTTCCAACGACGACGCGTAACGTTGTGCGCGTGCGAAATGTTGTTGCCGAACTGCGGACCCTTTTGACAGATAGCGCATACTGCAGCCATAGCTTGCTCCAAGCGAAAGAAAAGTGGTTCGGACGTTTTCGTCCCCGCGGGGCTCACTGAAAGCCTGCACGACGGAGAGCGCTCTACACCCATAGCCGGGCGTAAAGCTGGTTGCCGAAATCCTAGTGTAGCGTACCGGTGCCGCCCAGACAAGCCGGGCGCGAGGGAGAGCGCGCAAACAAGAGAGGGGGCTGGTCGCCGCAGCGACTCGCCCCCTCTTCGATTGGTACCGGAATTGGCGCCGTGAAGTCGGCACCATGAGACAAGCTGGATTACTTCTTGGCGGTTGCGCCCAGCTCTACCAGCGCCGCCCCGATGTTCGGAGTACCGAAGCCCGTCACGTTGTCCCAGCCTTGTGTCACAAGCAGCGAGGTATCCGTGCCAAAGGTGACGTTGATGAACTCGCCGCCACCGAGGTTCCAGATCGCGCTGACAAACTGCGTCGTCGTATCCAGAGGCTGCGACAGCGCGGCCGCCGAGTACTGCGTCGTCCCCTTGGGATCGGTGATGGTCCCCGTAGTATTTGCCGGACCTACCAGCGGCAGCACGTCCTCTATGATCGATCCCGGAGCGCTGGCGATGTAGGGCGCGGCCTGCCCGAGCGGCATGCCGGCATACTCGTTGACCAGCGACCAGATGCCGGAGAAGATCGGCGCCGCGAGGCTGGTGCCGCCAATCACGCCGACATACTGGCCCCCGGTGGCGACATCCGTATACACAAACTCAGCTCCTGTGTAGGGGTCGGCCAGGGCAGAAACGTCAGGTAGCAGCCGCTTGGTTCCCGGCAAAGAAGACTGGAAGGCGGGCTTGTCGAAATAGTGGCTGGTTCCACCACCCGAGCCGGCATAAAACTCGGTCACTGGCGGATCGTAGGGATCATGAGCGTCAAACGACAGGAAAGCGATGTTGTTGCCCCAGCCTACCGTGTGCACCGATCCGTCCACGGGCGAGGTCGCGATGCTGGTGCCGCCGATGGCCGTTGCGTAGGGTGAATCGGCAGGCGCGTCGACATCCAGCCCATTCCCGTTCACCGTGTCATCGCCGGAGTCGCCGGAGGAGGCATGGAGCGAGACGCCCTGCGAGGCGGCTACCTCTGCCACCTGGCTGAAGATGTCCAGGGCGAGCGGCCCGGTAAAGGTTTCCGGATACCCGTAGCTCAACGAGATCACATTGCCCAGGTGATTCTCTACTGCCCAAAGAATGCCGGCCTGCTGATCTTCTTCGTCTTCTGAGAAGGTCTGCACCAGCGCCAGCTTTGCGCCCGGTGCCGCGGCATGGGCCCACTGGAGATCAAGATCGGTCTCCTCCGCCGTGCCGAACTGGGTGCCCGTATTGATGGCGCCGTAAGGGTTGTATGCCGTGTAGTTCGCCGAGGTGATCGCCGGCAGGTGATTGATGCTGCTGAAGGCCTGCAGATCCGACAACGCGGTGGTCTGCACGTAGGAGTCGATGATGACAATGGTCTGCCCGGTCCCGGTGTAGCCGAGTCCGTAGGCTACATCGAGCCCATAGAACTTCTGCACTTCGGCAGCCGAGTAGCCGCAGGGCGCCAGCGTTCCGCGCGCCGTGTTGCTAGGTGCTGCGCCATAGCTCAACCCGCTGTAGGAGGCCGTTACAGGCGTCACTCCGTCGCTGGCACTTACGCCCGCCAGCGTGACGGAGACGGGGGCATAGAAGCATTCGCTGGCAAAGTAGATGCCGTTGGGTCCGCCGGACTTGAGCGGAACGCCCGCAAACGGCTTGCCGGTTAAAGGATTGACGGGGCGGGTAAGCATCGGCGAAAGCGGCATGCTGTTGAGCCCGGCAATGTGGTGCACCAGTGCACCGGCTGCGCCGGCAAGCTGCGGCGCGCTGGAACTGGTGCGCACCAGGGTGCCCTTGACCGAGTAGCGATTGATCTGAGTCCGAAGCGCGCTCTCGATATCCGAAGTTTTGCCCTGGAAGCGGATCGACATGTTCAGCGCATCGACCGAGGTGACGACCAGGTTATGAGCTTTCAGTTCTGCCTTGACCGTTTCGATCTCGGCTGCCGTGGGTGCGTAGGTTTTGAGGTCTGCATCGGTGAGCCACTTGTGAAAGGTAGGCGACCCGGGCGTATACAGAGCCTTGACGCGCGCGTCGAAGTCGGCCCGGTTGTGCATATTGAGCCACGCTGTGAGAGTCAGCTCCGTAGCCGGGCTTTCCTGGCCCAGGTTCTGTCCCATCCGCTGGATGGCCGGCGCAATGTGTGCATCGAGCGACTGGGCGATACCGGTGCCAGTCATCAAACCGAGGGCAAGCAAACCAAGCGAGAGCCGGGCAGCAGGGAAGGTACGAGAGAAAAGAGTCATGCGGGTGCTTCTCCTTGTCCTATTTAGCCAACAACAGCTGCAATCAACGAGTAGGGCGGGGCAAAAGGCGCATCGAAGCGCGACAAGCAACAGGGAAGGGGGCAAAGCAGTGATGCAGGTGGGTTCGCGTCTCGATGTCCCCGCTTTCCGGGGTGGGATCACGATAGCACAGCAAACCGGCCCCTCGCGCGCGAGATTTGAGCCGGGCGCGGACGCTTCTAAGCGCGGGTAAAAGCAAAGGGCAGCCTTGGCAGGCTGCCCTTGTGGCATGCACTTGGGTTTCCAAGTGCATGCGGACGGTCGAACTCGTCTAGCGCGCTCCCACAGGCTTTTCCTCTGCGGCTCCCAGCTCCGCGAGCCGCTTGGCGAGCAGCTGTTCCAGGTTTTCGAGCGCCTTGGAAAAGCCTTCGATGCCTTCCTTCAGCTTGTCGTGGGCCATCCGGTCTTCAGCATGCATCTTTTCAAATGTCGCTTCGTCGACGTCGATCTTCTGGATGTCGAGGCTCTTTGCCGCGTCGGGATCAAGCTTGCGCGGCAACTCACCCTGCTTGCCGTCCAGCTCTTCCAGCAGGTTCGGCGAAATGGTCAGCAGGTCGCAGCCCGCCAACTCTTCGATCTCGCCGATGTTGCGGAAGCTCGCTCCCATCACTACAGTCTTGTAGCCGAACTTCTTGTAATAGTTGTAGATCGTTGTCACGGACTGGACGCCGGGATCTTCCGCGCCCACGTACTCCTTGCCCGTATCCTTCTTGTACCAATCAAGGATGCGCCCGACGAAGGGCGAGATCAGCGTGACCTTGGCCTCAGCGCAGGCCACGGCCTGGTGCAGGCCGAAGAGCAGCGTCAGGTTGCAGTGGATGCCTTCCTGCTCGAGCTTCTCCGCCGCCTTGATCCCCGGCCAGGTCGAGGCGATCTTGATCAGGATGCGCTCGCGGCCGATCCCGGAGTCCTCATACATCTTGATGATCTGGTGGGCCTGTTCCATCGTCTTCTCGGTATCGAACGACAGGCGAGCATCCACCTCGGTGGAGACACGGCCCGGCACGATGGCGAGAATCTTCTTACCGAAGGCCACCGCCAGGTGCTTGAACGCTTCGCCCGCGACTTCCTTGTCGTCGGCATTGTCGCCGAGGCGCTTCTTGGCCGCGAGCAGCTCGTCATCCACAATCTGCTGGTAGGCAGGCATCTGCGCCGCCGCTGTGATCAGCGACGGGTTGGTGGTGGCATCTTGCGGCTTGACCTTCTCGATCGCCTGGATATCGCCGGTGTCGGCCACTACGGTGGTCAGCTTGCGCAACTGTTGGAGCAATGTTTCTGCCATAAAATCCTCCGGACTGCTCAAAAGCGGGCGCGCGAGGCGCGGCTTGGGCAGCCTACCACCTTATTGGATGCACCGACAGCGCGTTTGGAGCGCCTTCAATACGGTGCCGCCGCGGTGTGCCCGTGCAACGCCGTGCATCGCAGATCGGCTCTTTGGGGCGCCGTCGTTGCCAAGATTATGTCACGTCTCAGGCCTGCGAGGCGGTCCGTTCCCGGCCTGACCGGGCAAGAGCCGCCGAAGCTTGCCAAGAAACCAGGGGCGCCACCGGGAGCGGGTCCAGGAGAGCGGAGAGCGAGCGGACCCGGGCCGGATCCACAGGGAAGCGTCCATTATTTCGGCTCCGCAGGCGGCAGAAACTCCTCTGCCTCGAGCGAGCGCGCGCTCTCATTGCCGCTCGCGTCCACCGCGCTCACGCTGTAGGCGTAATGTAGGCCCGGGCGCACGTCCTTGTCGCGCCATGCCGGGTCGACGATCCAAGCCGGCCCGCTGACGCGCTCCGGGCGGCCCTGCCCCGCGACCCTGCGGTACACGACGTAGCCGGCCAGATCAGCGTCCGCATCCGGGCTCCAGGAAACGTCGACGGCCGATCCTTCCGCGTCCGCTACCGCCTCCACTGCGGCGGGTACAGCCGGGGGAAAAAGGTCACGGGCGTCGATCAGCACTGGTGCGCTCGGCCCGCTCGTCACCTCCAGCGGGTGCCCGTCGAGCACGATGCGCGCCACCCGCTCAACCGTGTAGCGATAGGTACAGTTCAGCCGCGCATCCTTGTCCACCGCTTCAGACCGCGTCCATCCGACGGCCATGCTGGGTTGGGGCGGCGGGCTGCCAGGGGAGCCGATCTCTAGAGTCTGCTCCGCGGGCTGCGCAACTCCGGCGCTTATCTCGCCCTTGGCCGGGGCCGCCCCCTGCCCGGGGCCCGCGAGGCGCGTACGGCGCAGGCGCAGCCCATGCTCCACCGGGCACCGCCCCCCGCCCCCCGCGGCAGCCCGCCC
>CAXTPL010000001.1:0-3026 GCA_964246065.1 uncultured Acidobacteriaceae bacterium | reverse complement strand
CCACCCCCCCGCCGGCTGCGCTGCGGGGGGTCGCCCCCCGCGCGCGGGGGGGGGGGGGCCGGCGCCCGCAGCGGCATAGGCTACGTTCGACGGGCCGGCACCCGTATGCTGCCGGTTCTGGAGCAGAATGGTATAGCGAAGCAGCTGCGGCGGCCCGGCAGTCAAGCCCGCCGGCAGCTCGTCGGTATATGCTCCCGGCGCGCCTGCCTGCAGCAGCAGCGCCGCCACCGGGGTGCAGGGTGCCGTCCCGACGGCCCGACAGACCACGGTGCGCTGGTCGCCGGAGAGCAGCACCTGGTCGGTGGCTCGGCGCGGCATGGTCCAATGCAGCGAAACAGCATCGCCGGAGCGCGTGGCCGCGAGATCGGCAGGAGGCTGCGGCAGCTTGAGGCTGGGCGGTTGCGGAGCGCCCGGCGTACCGCAGCCGACAAACGGGAACAGGGCGCCCAAAGCTGCGCAGAGCGCCACCCTGACAAAAACGTCTAGGTGCAAGCCCCGTCGCGCGGGGCCGAGCGAGCCGGGGAGCTCCACCTGCGAAAGCGTCTTCATCGCTCCCCAAAGCCTACACGAGGGGGTGCTGACGCATGCCAGCGCTGAACTTATCCCAGAATAGGGATCGGTCCGCCCGCGGAGCCTGCCCAGACCTAGCTTGGGAGCAGATGCCGGAGCGCCGGTCCAAGCTCCGGATAGCGAAACAAAAAGCCGCTCTCCAAGAGAGAGCGAGGATGCACCCGGCAACTGGCCAGCAACGCGGCGTCGGCCATCTCGCCCACAGCCAACCGCAGGGCAAACGCGGGAGCGGCAACAAAGGCAGGCCGGTGCAGCGTCTGCGCCAGGACCCGCGTGTATTCGGCGTTAGTGACCGGGTTGGGAGCCACGCAGTTCACCGCGCCTCGTAGAGCGTCACGCAGCCCGTTCGTGCCTCCACTGTCGTCTCTGCCGGCAATGTGCAGCACCGCGCGGACCACGTCGTCCAGCGCAATCCAGCTCATCCATTGCCGGCCCGTGCCAAGCCTGCCGCCCAACCCTGCGCGAAACAGCGGCAGCACCTTGGCCAGGGCGCCGCCTTCCGGGCTCATCACCACGCCGATCCGCAAGTGCACAACCCGGATTCCAGCCTCTTCGGCCGGGGCCGTCGCTGCTTCCCACGCCGCACAGATCTCCGGGAAAATGCCGGAGCCCGCAGCCGCATCCTCGGTCAAGACCGTATCGCCGCGGTCGCCATAAAAGCCGATCGCCGAGGCGCTGATCAGCAGGGCAGGCGGACGATCAAGGGCCGCGAGTGTGCGCGCAAGCGCCCGGGTAGAAGCGGTCCTGCTTTCGGCGATCTCGCGTTTAAAGGCAGGTGTCCAGCGCCGGCCGGCTACGTTGGCTCCTGACAAGTGCAGCGCGGTGCCCAGGCCCTCCAGTGCTGCCGTGTCCGCAAAGGGCTTGTCGGCATGCGGATCCCAAACCAGGGCCCCGTGCGCCGCGCCTCCCTTGAGCGAGCCGGGGCGCGCAGCCTGTCGGCAAGGGATGCCGTGCCGCCCCAGCGCCGCGGCTACACCCTGCCCGATCATCCCGCTTCCCCCAGTCAGCAGCCATGGCCTGGCTTGCGCAAGCTTCTCCGGCTCCATGTCCTGTTCGCCTCCCTGCTCCCCTCAGCCCATCCGGACCGAGCCTCCAGCCTACTCCGCTCATCCAGTCCGGGCACGTTTCCTGGTTTTGCGGTAGGCGCGGGGGGTAAACTCCCCCTTATAATCGCGCGCACAGGCAAATTGAACCTCCCGCGCCGGTCAATAACGATTATCATTTAGTAAGAACAAGCAAAGCGCCTGCGGACGAGACGAAGGGCGCATCCCAAGTCATCAGGTGCAGGCAAAGGAAAACTCCAATGGATAGCAGCAGCAGCGTACCGAACCCCCCTACCGAGCAGGAACTCAGCGAGCAGCCGACAGGTGCTCTCGAGACCAAGGCCGCCGGGTCGCAGATCGACCAGGCAAGTGCGGAAGCATTTATCGCGGAAAAACGGATCGGGGAACGGATAAAACGTCTGCGCTTGAAAAAATCCATGGGGCTGGTCGAGCTTGGCCGTCACACGGGCTTGTCAGCCAGCTTTCTTTCGCAGCTTGAGACGGGCCGCGTGGTGCCGACCCTGCGCAATCTTGCGCGGGTTGCCATCGTCTTCGGCAAGGACCTTTCCTACTTCTTCGAGGCCGAACCGCAGGCCATGTTCCGCATCCATCGCAAAAAGGAGCGGATGCGTCTGCCGCAGACCGGGGTCGATGATCCGACCTACTACTTCGAGAGCCTGGGCTACATGGTTCCCGATCGTCAGCTCGATCCCTACTATGCGGAGTTCCTGCCGCAGACTAAGCCCGGCGAGGTCCGGCCGCACGTGCATCCGGGCTTTGAGTTTCTCTATGTGCTGGAGGGCGAGCTCGAGATTCGCCACGCGGAGAAGACCCACATCCTTGAAGCTGGAGACGGAGTCTACTTCGACGCAAGCACGCCGCACGCCTACAAGTGCCATGGCAAGGAGCCGGCCAAGGTCATCATTGTGACCATGCACCAGCAGCCTTTGCAGCAGGCGCCAGGCCTTACACGGGCGGTAGGCACTGCTACCGGCACGGGAACGGGACCGCGGGCAGCTTTTACGCCGCGTGTTTCTGCTTCCTCGCAGCCTCCTTCCGGCGTGTCCGGTCAGTTCGATCCGGCTCCTCCGGCGGCCCTGCTGGCCAAGCGTCGGGAGCGGGCAACCGTATAAGCCCTGCAGCCGCGGGGCCGAGCAAACCATCGGCCGCCAACGCTCCAGGACTAGAACATGGAGGGGCGGCCGCGTGGTCGCCCTTCCCCCTGTTTGCCTCTGCCTCGTGAGATCGCAACGACTCGCCCAGCCATCGCTCCCCCTTGTGCTGCGATCCCGCAGGATGCCACAGACCCCCCTGCGCCGCCGGCCCCCGCCCGACGCCCCCCAAACTTTGCCCCGTTCAGTCCAATTAGCCTCGCGCGAACATCGGCCATCATGCAAACAGCCGCACCCTTCT